>NZ_JBNRIJ010000015.1:0-9072 GCF_053557675.1 Pseudomonas sp. XP1
CCCACAGGTGCACCACAGGTTTCCGGGTTTGTGGTACCCCTGTGGGAGCTGGCTTGCCGGCGATAGGGCCAGTGCAGGCAAGCACCATTCATTTTGAAACATTCGTCCCAATGCGATGTGTGACCCATCGACCGGCCATCTCGTCTCTGACTGACACTGCGCGAGGTGCCCATGCACGATCCGTTTGAAGAATCCCTGCGCGACCTGCTCAAGGCGTCACCCTCCGGCAATGACCGGGACGACCGGGACGACGCCGCTTGCCTGGGCCGCGTGCTGAAAACCGCCAACCGCCAGGTTGGCGCAGGTGATCTGTTCAGCCTGCTTGGCCGCTGGAGCCAGGCGCTGCTGATCGCCGTGAACAATGGCGCGGCGCATGTTGCGCCGGTGCGTCGACACTCTTCCCGCAACGCTGCCAACGGCAGCAAAGCAGATAAGGCCGATTGAATATGGAACTCGATCTCTGGACCCAGAGCCTGGTCACCGCCATGACTGCCCTTTGGACCAAGGTAGCGAACTTCATCCCCAACCTGTTCGGCGCGCTGGTCGTGGTGCTGCTCGGTTTCGTGGTGGCCAAGCTGCTCGACACGCTGCTGTCCAAACTGCTGGCCAAGTTCGGCCTGGACCGCCTCATGGCCGGCACCGGCCTGACCAAGATGCTTGGCCGGGTCGGCATCCAGGTGCCGATCTCCACCTTGATCGGCAAGATCGTCTACTGGTTCGTGCTGCTCATCTTCCTGGTGTCGGCCGCCGAGTCGCTGGGCCTGGAGCGAGTCTCGGCAACCCTCGACATGCTTGCCCTGTACCTGCCGAAGGTGTTCGGCGCAGCCCTGGTGCTGCTGGCCGGCGTGCTGCTGGCGCAAGTGGCCAACGGCCTGGTGCGCGGCGCTGCCGAAGGCATCGGCCTGGAATACTCGGCAGGCCTGGGGCGTATCACCCAGGGCCTGGTGATCATCATCAGTATCTCGGTGGCCATCAGCCAGCTGGAGGTGAAAACCGACCTACTGAACCATGTGATCGTGATCGGGCTGATTACCGTTGGTCTGGCCGTTGCGCTGGCAATGGGCCTGGGCAGCCGCGAAATCGCCGGGCAGATCCTGGCCGGCATCTACGTGCGCGAGCTGTACCAGGTGGGCCAGCAGGTGCGAATTGGCGAGGTCGAAGGGCACATCGAGGAGATCGGTACGGTCAAGACGACGCTGCTGACCGATGATGGCGAACTGGTTTCGCTGTCCAATCGTGAGCTGCTTGAACAGCGAGTCAATAGCCGCTAACCGCACAAAGCTGTTAATGTATGCCGCCGCGAAAATCGACCCACGGGGTCGCGCGGCGACATTGACCTGACTGTCGGCCAGATCCGTTTTGAATAAAGTTCATTCGCCGCCCATGCGTTATGACCCCCGCGAGCTCACCGACGAAGAGTTGGTGGCGCGTTCGCATGAGGAGCTGTACCACGTTACCCGCGCCTATGAGGAGCTCATGCGGCGCTACCAACGGACCCTGTTCAACGTCTGTGCGCGTTATCTGGGGAACGACCGTGACGCGGACGATGTCTGTCAGGAAGTCATGCTGAAAGTGCTGTACGGGCTGAAGAACTTCGAGGGTAAGTCCAAGTTCAAGACCTGGCTCTACAGCATCACCTACAACGAATGCATTACCCAGTACCGCAAGGAGCGCCGTAAACGTCGGTTGATGGATGCCTTGAGTCTGGACCCTGTGGAAGAGGCGTCCGAGGACAAGGCTCCGAAGCCGGAAGAAAAAGGCGGGCTGGACAAATGGCTGGTGCATGTGAACCCGATTGACCGGGAAATCCTGGTGCTGCGTTTTGTCGCAGAGCTGGAATTTCAGGAAATTGCCGACATCATGCACATGGGCCTGAGCGCGACAAAAATGCGCTACAAGCGCGCGCTAGACAAGCTTCGGGAGAAATTTGCCGGCCTCGATGAAACTTAGTGGCGTGCAAATATCTCTAACGAACCGGCGAGTTCTGCTAGACTTGCCGTCGAGTTGTCCCCCTTGTTTGTGGTGGGACTGCTTAACTATCACCAGATGGGGATTTAACGGATGAAATTGAAAAACACCTTGGGCTTGGCCATTGGCTCGCTCGTCGCTGCTACTTCGTTCGGCGTTCTGGCTCAAGGCCAAGGCGCTGTGGAAATCGAAGGCAACGTTACCAAGCAGTACTACGACAGCGAACGTAACTTCAAGAACGACGGCACCAATCCTGGTGTTCGCCTGGGCTACTTCCTGACCGACGACGTTTCCCTGGACCTCGGCTACAACGAGACCCACAACGCTCGTGGTGAAGTCTTCAACAAAGACATCAAAGGTTCCAAAGCCAAGCTCGACGCTACCTACCACTTCGGTACCGTTGGCGACGCTCTGCGTCCGTACGTTTCCGCCGGTTTCGCTCACGAGAGCCTGGGCCAGGCCACTCGTAGCGGCCGCGACCACTCCACCTTCGCCAACGTCGGCGCTGGCGCCAAGTGGTACATCACCGACATGTTCTTCGCCCGTGCCGGCGTAGAAGCCATGTACAACATCGACAACGGCAACACCGAGTGGGGTCCGACCGTTGGTGTTGGTCTGAACTTCGGCGGTAGCCCGAAGCAAGCTGAAGTCGCTCCGGCTCCAGTTGCCGAAGTGTGCTCCGACTCCGACAACGACGGCGTTTGCGACAACGTCGACAAGTGCCCTGACACCCCGGCCAACGTTACCGTTGACGCTGATGGCTGCCCGGCTGTTGCCGAAGTCGTTCGCGTTGAGCTGGACGTCAAGTTCGACTTCGACAAGTCGGTCGTCAAGCCAAACAGCTACGGCGACATCAAGAACCTGGCTGACTTCATGAAGCAGTACCCACAGACCACCACCACCGTGGAAGGTCACACTGACTCCGTCGGCCCAGACGCTTACAACCAGAAGCTGTCCGAGCGTCGTGCCAACGCTGTCAAGCAGGTCCTGACCCAGCAGTACGGCGTGGAATCCAGCCGTGTTGACTCGGTTGGCTACGGCGAAACCCGTCCGGTTGCCGACAACGCCACCGAAGAAGGCCGCGCTATCAACCGTCGCGTTGAAGCTCAGGTAGAAGCCCAGGCCAAGTAATTGGTTTGAAGCTTCATGAAAAACCCGGCCTCGGCCGGGTTTTTCTTTGCCTGTTTCTTGGGTTTGTGTGCCCCTTGTGGGAGCGGCCTTGTGTCGCGAAAGGGGCGCGTAGCGGCCCCAGTTTTTCAGCTTCGTCGCAGGTATTGCCGGGGCTGCTGTGCAGCCCTTTCGCGACACAAGGCCGCTCCCACAAAGGCCGGCGCAGGCAGCGCATCATCCGGCAATTGCCACAAGATCCTGCTCCCCCTGTTCCCCAACCACCTCCCCAATCACCAATATCGCCGGGCTACGCAAGCCAAACCCCCGCGCATCCTCGACCATCCCCCGCACATCGCTCCTGCACTCCCGCTGCTGCGGCAACGAGGCATTTTCGATCATCGCCACTGGCGTCGCCGGTGCCATGCCCCCGTCGAGCAACCCTTGGCGTACCTGCTCCAGCCTGGCCACGCCCATGTACACCACCAGCGTCGTCCCGCCCTGGGCCAAGGCCGCCCAGTTCAGTTCGCTGTCGTCCTGGGTATGTGCCGTCACCAGTGTCACGCCCCGGCTCACACCTCGTGAGGTCAGGGAAATACCGCATTGCGTGGCGCCAGCCAGGCCGGCGGTGATGCCGTTGACCACTTCCACCTCGATGCCATGCCTTTGCAGCCACAGCGCCTCTTCACCACCACGGCCGAAGATGCACGGGTCGCCGCCCTTGAGCCGCACCACGCAGCGTCCTTGCCGCGCATGGCGCAGCATCAGGCGCTGGATGAAGGCCTGCGGCGTGGAGCGGCAGCCGCCGCGCTTGCCCACGGCAATCACCCGAGCCTGTGGGCAATGCTCCAGCACCGCCGGGTTGACCAGGTCGTCGATCATCACCACAGCGGCTCGCTGCATGGCGCGCACGGCCTTGAGGGTGAGCAGCTCGGGATCACCAGGGCCAGCACCAACCAGCCAGACTTTCGCATTCATCAGGGTTTCCTCATCGGCAGGGTGCGTTCAGCCCTTGAGCAGGGTGAGCAGCAATATCAGGTTGAACAGCAAGGACAGCAGGGCCAGGGTGCGCCAGACCTTCAACGGTTCGCGCTCCAGCAGCGGCCGTGGCCGGCTGGGCAGTTCCTGGCGGTCGCCACGCTCGAGCAGCAGCAACCAGTGTTCGGCGGTTTCGAAGCGCTGCGCCGGGTCGGCTGCCAGTGCCTGCTGCAGGTTGTGCTGCAGCCATTCCGGCAGGTCGGGACGGTAGCGCGCGGCGTTGACCGGCTGGCCGAAGCGCGGGCGCTGGAAGGCCTCCACTTCGCCGTAGGGGTAATGCCCGGTCAGCAGGTGGTACAGCGTCACGCCTACTGCATAAAGGTCCTGGCGTGGGCTGGGCGGTTGGCCGTCGAACGCTTCCGGGGCAATGTATGACGGCGTGCCTGGCAACTCGTGCAGTGGGTCTTCCGACAGGCCCGGGCAGTAGGCCAGGCCAAAGTCCAGCAGGCGCAGTTGGCCATCGCTGCCCAGGTGCAGGTTCTCTGGCTTGATGTCGCGGTGCAGCAGGTTGCGCCGGTGCAGTACACCGACCGCCTGCAGCAGCTGCCGGGCCAGCTCCAGCCACTGCGGCATGGGTAGCGGGCCGTGCTCGGCCAGCAGCGCTGCCAGGCTCTGGCCGGGGTATTCGCGCATCACGTAGTACAGGTGCTGGCGCTGGCCGGCGGTGTGCAGCTCGGGGAAGTGCCGGCCAGCGACCCGGCGCAGGAACCATTCTTCCAGCAACAGCCCTTGCGCCGCGCCGGGCTCCTGCTCGCGTGCTGTGGGCAGGGTCTTCAGCAGCCAGGCTCGGCCCTGGCCATCGCGCACCCGGTACAGCAACGACTGGCGGCTGTGCGAAAGCAGCTTTTCGGCTTGCCAGCCATCGATTACCTGGCCTTCACGCAGCGGGCCGGGCACTGGCCATTGCTGCAGTTGCGCCAAGGTATCGCCCAGGTTGGCCGTGCCCAGTTGCTCGACCTGCACCAGCAAGGCACTGGCGTTGTCCTGGCTGCCGTTCAGGTGCGCGCTGGCGACCAGGGTGTCGACGGCCAGTTGCAGGTCAGGTTGCTCGCGCAGCACCGCCTGGATGTGCTGGTCGCCCAGGCTGGCCCATACGCCATCGCTCAACAGCAGGAAGCTCTCGCCTGGCTGCAGCTCACCTTCCAGATAATCCACCAGCAGGTGCTGGTCCAGCCCCAGCGCGCGCTTCAGCACATGCTGCATGCCGGGCTGGTCCCATACGTGGTCTTCGCTCAGGCATTGCAGGCGCCCAGCGTGCCAGCGGTACACGCGGCAATCACCCACGTGGGCCAGGGTAAAGCGCCGGCCACGCAGCACCAGCGCGCTGAGAGTGGTCAGCAGTGGCTGGCCACTGCCTTGGGCACGCAACCAGCGGTTCTGCGCCAGCAGCAGGCGGTCGAGGGCCTGGGCCACGCTCCAGGTCGCGGGAGTGGCATAGTAGTCCAGGGCCAGCGCCTGCAGGCTGGCACGGGCTGCCAGGCCGCCATCGGCACATTGGCTGACGCCGTCGGCGAGGGCGAACAGGTAGCCTTTGCTGGCGGCCAGCTCCGGCGCCGGGGTAACCAGGCGCAGGGCGTCCTGGTTTTCCTCGCGCGGCCCGGTGGCGCTGGCCTGGGCAAAGTTCAGTTGCAGGCTCATGGCTGTAACCTCAGACCCGTGCCGCGGTAACCGCAGCCGAGCCCCAGGTGGTGCGCCAGCGCTGTTTAACGCCGTGCAGGCCGAACCAGGCCAGCAAGCCCAGGCTGGCGAACAGCCACAGCCCCAGCTGGTAGTCACCGGTGTACTGCTTGATGGTTCCCAGCCCGGCGGCCAGCAGGAAGCCTCCAATGCCGCCGGCCATGCCGATCAGCCCGGTCATCACGCCGATCTCCTGGCGGAAGCGTTGCGGTACCAGCTGGAACACCGCGCCATTGCCGGCCCCGAGGCCGAGCATGGCGCTGACGAACAGGGCCAGTGCGGCGGCAGCGCTGGGCAGATTGAAGCCGACTGCTGCGATGCAGATGGCCGCCACGCTGTACATGCCCAGCAGGGTGCGGATGCCGCCGAAGCGGTCGGCCAGCGCGCCGCCGAGCGGGCGCATCAGGCTACCGGCGAACACGCAGGCAGCGGTGTAGTAGCCAGCCGTGACCGGGCTCAGGCCATACTGGTCGCTGAAGTAGCCGGGCAGGGCGCTGGCAAGGCCGATGAAGCCGCCGAAGGTGACGCTGTAGAAGAACATGAACCACCAGCTGTCACGGTCACCCAGGGCCTTGAGGTAGTCGGCCATCGCTTTTGGCTTGGGCCGCTGCGGAGCATTGCGTGCCAGCAGGGCGAACACCAACAGGGCCAGCGACAGCGGGACCAGCGCGAAGCCGAACACATTGTTCCAGCCAAAGCCCGCAGCCAGCGCCGGGGCCAGCAGGGCGGCGAACACCGTGCCGGAGTTGCCGGCACCGGCAATGCCCATGGCTTTACCTTGGTGCTGTGGCGGGTACCACTGCGAGGCCAGCGGCAGTGACACGGCGAACGAAGCGCCGGCAAAGCCGAGGAACACGCCCAGCAGCAGCGCTTGTTCATAGCTGTGCACGCCCAGGTGCCAGGCAGCGGCGAGGGCGACGATGACCACCACCTGGCCGATCAGCCCGGCGGTCTTGGGCGACAGGCGGTCGACCAGCACGCCCATGGCAAAGCGCAAGATCGCCCCGGCCAGGATCGGCGTGGCCACCATCAGGCCCCGTTGTTGTGCACTCAGCTGCAGATCGGCGGCAATCTGCACCGCCAGTGGGCCAAGCAGGTACCAGACCATGAAGCTGAGGTCGAAGTACAGGAACGCGGCGAACAGCGTGGGCACATGCCCGGATTTCCAGAAGCTGGTACTCATCGAACACCTCACTCGGCAATGCAACGGAACGAAAAAGACGCCGCTACCCGCTCCACGCAGGTGGAGGGGAGAGCGACGTCTTTGTCGGGATCAAGTTGGCAACCGCCGTTGGCTACCGGTGATATTCGTTCAGCAAGAGATGGGCCAACTCTGAGAAGTTGCAGTCCCCTTGTAGGAGCGCGTGAAGGAGGTTGCTAGCCCAGCATCTCGTGCATGGCAATGATCTGTTCGGCCACCTGGATAAGTTTCTGCTGCCGGCTCATGGCCTGGCGGCGCATCAGGGTGTAGGCCTCTTCTTCGTTACAGTCCTTCATCTTCATCAGCAAACCCTTGGCCTGCTCGATGCGCTTGCGCTCGGCCAGTTGCTGGTCGCGAGCAAGCAGTTGCGCCTTCAGTGCCTGGTCGCTTTCGAAGCGGGCCATGGCCACGTCCAGGATCGGTTGCAGCCGCGCGGCATGGATGCCTTCGACAATGTAGGCGCTGACCCCTGCCTGGATCGCCTGGCGCATCACCCCGGGGTCGTGCTCGTCGGTGAACAGCACGATCGGCCGCGGCTGGTCGCGGCTGACCAGGACAACCTGTTCCATCACATCGCGGTCCGGTGAGTCGGTATCGATCAGCACCACGTCCGGGCGCACCGTTTCGACGCAGGCGGGCAGGTCGATGGTCAGGCCTGGGGCTTCGATGACCTCGAAGCCGGCCTCGCTCAAGGCGGCCTTGAGGCGGCCGAGTTTGTTCTGGGTGTCGTCGATCAGCAGGATGCGCAACATGGATGGTTCCCCTCACGCGCCGACACGGGCATCGGGCAGGTTGCCCAGGGCATGCAGACTGAAACTGCGGGCATAACCGTAGGGGTCGCTGCCGTCCCAGCGGCTGCCATCGATCAGCAGGCTGCTACGCATCGGCTGCTCGGGGCAGGCCACGCCGAGGCTTCGGGCCGCCTCGCCATACAGTGCCAGTTGCTGGACCTCGCGGGCTACGCCGAGGTAGTCGGGGTCATCGCGCAGCAGGCCCCAGCGGCGGAACTGGGTCATGAACCACATGCCGTCGGACAGGTACGGCAGGTTGGCCCGGCCATGGTCGTGCAGGCGCAGGGCGTGGGGGTCTTGCCAGTGGTTGCCCAGGCCATCGTGGTAGCTGCCGAGCAGGCGCGGTTCGATACTTGCCTGGGGGGTGTCCAGGTAGGCGCTGCCGCTGAGCAGTTGCGCGGTGCTGCGGCGGTTTTCCGGGCTTTGCTCGATGAAGCGGCTGGCCGCCAGGACCGCCTTGATCAGCGCGCGGGCGCTGTTGGGGTATTGCTCGACAAAGCCGCGGGCGCAGGCCAGGACCTTTTCCGGGTGGTCCGGCCAGATCGATTGGCTGGTGGCCAAGGTGAAGCCCTGGCCGTTGGCCACGGCATCGGCAGCCCAGGGTTCACCCACGCAGAAACCGTCGATGCGCCCGGCCTGGATATGTGCGGCCATCTGCGCCGGTGGCACCACCACGCTGTCGACGTCGCGCAGTGGGTGGATGCCCTGGCTGGCCAGCCAGTAATACAGCCACATGGCGTGAGTGCCGGTGGGGAAGGTCTGGGCGAAGGTGAGGCGTGCGCCATGCTGGTGCACCAGGCGCGCCAATGCTTCAGGGTTGGTCACCCCTTTGCTCTGCAAGGCCGGGGACAGGTTTATGGCCTGGGCGTTCTGGTTCAGCCCCATGAGCACGGCCATGGCGCTGGCCGGTACACCGCCAATGCCCAGGTGCACGGCGTAGACCAGGCCATACAGGCAGTGCGCGGCATCCAGCTCGCCGCTGACCAGCTTGTCGCGCAACCCGGCCCAGGAGCCCTGGCGCTTGAGGTTGAGGGTGAGGCCGTGTTGCTGGGCGAAGCCCTGGGTGGCGGCGACTACCACCGAGGCGCAGTCGGTCAGGGCCATGTAGCCGATGTTCAGGCAGGGCTTCTCCGGCGCGTCACTGCCGTTGACCCAGGCCAGGGGCGTTGCTCGGGGTACAGTGTTCACAAGGTTCCTCGCCCATACTGATAAGGCTGTGGGCTTTTCCGGTGCAACCGATGTGCCATCTGGCAGCATCCCTGTGGAGCAACTGCCTTGTGCCGCCTGCAT
>NZ_JBNRIJ010000015.1:9230-15945 GCF_053557675.1 Pseudomonas sp. XP1
CCTCATTCACCCCGAGCCTTGCCCGCCCATGTATACCCTGGCCCGCCAGCTGCTGTTCAAGCTTTCTCCGGAAACCTCCCACGACCTGTCCCTGGACCTGATCGGCGCCGGTGGCCGTCTTGGCCTCAACGGCATGCTGTGCAAGCAGCCGGCGGCTTTGCCGGTCACGGTCATGGGCTTGAACTTCGCCAACCCGGTGGGCCTGGCGGCCGGCCTGGACAAGAACGGTGCGGCCATTGACGGTTTCGCCCAGCTGGGCTTCGGCTTCGTCGAAATCGGCACCGTCACCCCGCGCCCGCAGCCGGGCAACCCCAAGCCACGCCTGTTCCGCCTGCCGGAGGCAACGGCCATCATCAACCGCATGGGCTTCAACAACCTGGGCGTTGATCACCTGCTCGGCCGGGTGCGGGCTGCACGTTACAACGGCGTGCTGGGCATCAACATCGGCAAGAATTTCGACACCCCGGTGGAGCGTGCCGTCGATGACTATCTGATCTGCCTGGACAAGGTGTACACCGACGCCAGTTACATCACGGTCAACGTCAGTTCGCCAAACACCCCGGGCCTGCGCAGCCTGCAGTTCGGCGATTCGCTCAAGCAGTTGCTCGATGCCCTGGCCGAGCGCCGCGAGCAACTGGCCGGCACGCATGGCAAGCGCGTACCTCTGGCAATCAAGATTGCCCCGGACATGAGCGACGAAGAAACCGCCCTGGTCGCCGCGGCGCTGATGGAGTCGGGCATGGATGCGGTGATCGCCACCAACACCACGCTGGGGCGTGAAGGTGTCGAAGGGTTGCCGTACGGTGGCGAGGCGGGCGGCCTGTCGGGCGCGCCGGTGCTGGAGAAGAGCACCCATATCGTCAAGGTGCTGGCGGGCGAACTGAGCGGCAAGCTGCCGATCATTGCCGCTGGCGGCATTACCGAAGGCCGCCATGCCGCCGAGAAGATCGCTGCCGGGGCGAGCCTGGTGCAGATCTACTCCGGCTTCATTTACAAGGGGCCTGCGCTGATTCGCGAGGCGGTGGACGCTATCGCTGCGATGCCTCGGTGATCTGCCGGCCATTCGCGGGCGAGCCCGCGAAGAAGCCAGCGCGGATGTGGATTCGTAGTCATAAAAAAGGGCCCCATCAAGGGGCCCCTGGGCCTTCGCCCGCCGCCCGGATAGGGCGTGCATGGTGAATCGAATTCAGTGTCCTCGTTCAGCCAACGGCGTGATTTTCGTTGAGTCTATGGATGCCAGCGGTGCCAGTCATTCCGTCCCAGTTATCACCGCGACCTTCACGCCAGCCGTTGATCCAGGCTTGGCGAACAGAAGGAAGATTGAAGGGGCAAAGTTCGCGGGATTTGCCGGTGACCCCATATTGGTAGCCACGTGAATATGCTCTTTCCAACGGATCACGCTTAAGTCTTCTCATAGGGTGTTGCCCTCACTTGTTGACTGTAATGTCCCGTCGGCCTCTCCGAGGCCGGGCAGAGTCTTTCTGCCGGTGTGCGCTCGCTGCCGGCGTGGCGAGCTGAAAGTGCCACCTCGTTGCGAAGCGGCCTGAGACCAGTTCTATCGAATGCGAGTCACGGTGTGAATGATCGATTTGTCATAAGCACGTAACCTTTCCAAGGGTGAGGGGATAAGTAAATAAATGCGACTCAACCTTGTTTAGCGTTGAGCCCGCTATGATCAGGCTTTGCCGATCATTGACGTCATTTCGCCAGCGTTGCTCGCGGATGACAGAAATAATTTGAAATGCGACGAAGGGTCACACTGGCCCCGGCATCGCCAGAATTTTTCGTACTGCCTGATGATCTAAGCTGTCTTTGCCACTGGGCCAGGCACAGATCGGTCAGGCGGCCCGGCCTTCCACCGCACGCTTGTGTGCCGGTGAAGGCCACCCGCACGCCTGCTGGAAAGGTGTGCGGGCAAACATCGCGGGGCGATGCGTCGCCCCGTCAGTCAAATAGCCCAAGGCGCTGGATTACTCATGTCGGACCGTTTCGAACTTTACCTCACTTGCCCCAAAGGCCTGGAAGGCCTGCTTGCCGAAGAAGCGCGGGGCCTCGGCCTGGATGACGTGCGCGAGCACACCTCGGCCATTCGTGGCGCCGCCGACATGGAAACCGCCTACCGCCTGTGCCTGTGGTCACGCCTGGCCAACCGGGTGCTGCTGGTACTCAAGCGCTTCTCCATGAAGAACGCCGACGACCTCTACGACGGCGTGCACGCGGTCGACTGGGCCGATCACCTGGCGGCCGATGGCGCCCTCGCGGTGGAGTTCAGCGGCCATGGTTCGGGTATCGACAACACCCACTTCGGTGCGCTGAAGGTCAAGGATGCGATCGTCGACAAGCTGCGCAACCGCGAAGGCCTGCGCCCGTCGGTGGAAAAGATCGACCCTGATGTGCGCGTGCACCTGCGCCTGGACCGTGGCGAAGCCATTCTCTCCCTCGACCTTTCCGGGCACAGCCTGCACCAGCGTGGCTACCGCCTGCAGCAAGGCGCCGCGCCGCTGAAGGAAAACCTGGCGGCGGCGGTGCTGATCCGCGCCGGCTGGCCGCGCATTGCCGCCGAAGGTGGCGCGCTGGCCGACCCGATGTGCGGTGTGGGTACCTTCCTGGTCGAAGCGGCGATGATCGCCGCAGATATCGCGCCCAACCTGAAACGTGAACGCTGGGGCTTCAGTGCCTGGCTCGGCCATGTACCGGCGTTGTGGCGCAAGGTGCATGACGAGGCGCAAGCGCGGGCACAGGCCGGTCTGGCCAAACCGCCGCTGTGGATCCGTGGTTACGAAGCCGACCCGCGGCTGATCCAGCCAGGCCGCAACAACGTCGAGCGCGCCGGCCTGGGTGACTGGGTGAAGATCTACCAGGGCGAAGTCAGCACCTTCGAGCCGCGCCCGGACCAGAACCAGAAAGGCCTGGTCATCAGCAACCCACCCTATGGCGAGCGCCTGGGTGACGAAGCCAGCCTGCTGTATCTCTACCAGAACCTTGGCGAGCGCCTGCGCCAGGCCTGCATGGGCTGGGAGGCGGCGGTGTTCACCGGCGCGCCGCAGCTGGGCAAGCGCATGGGTATTCGCAGCCACAAGCAGTACGCGTTCTGGAACGGCGCCTTGCCGTGCAAGCTACTGTTGTTCAAGGTGCAGCCCGACCAGTTCGTTACCGGCGAGCGCCGCGAGGCGCAGCCTGAAGGCACGGAAACCCGCCAGCAGGCAGCACCAGCCAGCGAACCGGCGCGCCTGTCGGAAGGGGCGCAGATGTTCGCCAACCGCCTGCAGAAAAACCTCCGGCAACTGGGCAAGTGGGCCCGCCGTGAGCAGGTCGATTGCTACCGCCTGTACGATGCCGACATGCCCGAATACGCCCTGGCGGTCGACCTGTACCAGGACTGGGTTCACGTGCAGGAATACGCCGCGCCACGTTCGGTCGACCCGGACAAGGCCCAGGCACGCCTGCTCGACGCGCTGGCAGCCATCCCGCAGGCCCTGGGCATTTCGCCGCAGCGTGTGGTGCTCAAGCGTCGCGAGCGGCAGAGCGGCACGCGCCAGTACGAGCGTCAGGCTACCGAAGGCCGCTTCCAGGAAGTGAACGAAGGCGGCGTCAAGCTGCTGGTCAACCTCACCGACTACCTCGACACCGGCCTGTTCCTCGACCATCGCCCGATGCGCATGCGCATCCAGCGCGAAGCAGCCGGCAAGCGCTTCCTCAACCTGTTCTGCTACACCGCCACGGCGACCGTGCATGCGGCCAAGGGCGGCGCGCGCAGCACCACCAGCGTCGATCTGTCGAAAACCTACCTGGACTGGGCGCGGCGCAACCTGGCGCTCAATGGCTTCTCCGAACGCAACCGCCTGGAGCAGGGCGATGTGATGGCCTGGCTGGAAGGCAACCGCGACAGCTACGACCTGATCTTCATCGACCCGCCTACCTTCTCCAACTCCAAGCGCATGGAAGGCGTGTTCGACGTTCAGCGTGACCACGTGCAGCTGCTGGACCTGGCCATGGCCCGCCTGGCGCCGGGTGGCGTGCTGTATTTCTCCAACAACTTCCGCAAGTTCCAGCTGGACGAGCACCTGATGGCGCGTTACGCGGTGGAGGAAATCACGGCCCAGACCCTGGACCCGGACTTCGCTCGCAATAACCGTATCCATCGCGCCTGGCGTCTGCAGCTTCGTTGAGGCGACGAGGTACATTGCACGGCTAATGGCCAATAGCTATAACTGAGTGCAGGGCAAGATAATCCGCAGGACGCTGACGTGACGAGATGGGTGTATGTCAAAGGGTGGCGTGCGTGCGCGGTTGCTTGGCCTGTGCACAGAGGCGGTGTCCGCCTGGGCGGTGGCCCTGGTTGCGCTGGTCGTAGGCGGCCTGTTGACGGCCGTCCTGGCGTTAGCCACGCAAACCTTCTACAAGCAGCAGCTGCGCCAGCGCTTCGAGCTGCTGGCCAGCGAGCGTTTCAGCCGTATCGCCGAGCGGTTTGACGAACAGCAGCAGCGCCTGGACGGGCTGCGGCGGTTTTTCAGCTTTTCCAACGAAATCACCCCACACGAGTTCGACGGCTACGCCAGGCCATTGCTGCAGCGGACCCTGGCCTACGCCTGGGCGCCGCGTGTCGAAGCCTCGCAACGCGCCGAGTTCGAGCGCCAGGCCAGTGCGCATTCCGGTCCGGGCTATGTGATCCGCGACCAGGATCAGCAAGGCCAGTGGCGGCCATCCCCCCAGCGCGACCATTACTTCCCGGTACTCTATACCCAGTCGGGTGAATTGCCCGGGCTGCCCTATGGGCTGGACCTCGCCGGCCAGGAAGAGCCCCTGGCGGCCCTGTCGCGGGCGCTGGGGCCGGGCAGCATGGCGGTTTCCGAGCCACTGCCCATGTTCGATACCAGCTCGGATGCGCGTGGCCTGCTGATGGTGGCGCCGGTGTTTTCCGATGCCAACCCCCGCGGCGCGGCAGTGGGCTATGTGACGGCCTTGCTGAGCATGCGTGAACTGGTCAGTGACGGGCGCCCGGTTTCGGCGGACGACAACCTGGTAGTCCGTATCGTCGACCCCACCGGGCTGCATGGCCCCGAAGTGATGTTTGATTCGCAGAACCCGGTCGCCCCCCTGCCGCTGGCCACCAACCAGCTGTTGCACCTGGCTGATCACCACTTCCAGCTGAGTATCCGGCCGAGTCTGGCCTTCGTGCGCGCCAACCGTTCCTCCGCGGTGTTGGCCGTGAGCCTGCTGGGCGGCTTGTTGAGCCTGCTGCTCAGTATCTTGCTCTACAACCTGTTCAGCCAGCGCCAGCGTGCCTTGGCCCTGGTCGAGCAGCGCACTGCCGAGCTGCGGGTCAGCGAGCAGTCATTGCGTGGCACCCACAACCAGCTGCGCAGCGTACTGGATGCCGCAACCCAGGTGGCGATCATCGCTACCAACCTCAAGGGCGTGGTCAGTACCTTCAACGCCGGCGCCGAACGCATGCTCGGTTACCCCGCCAGCGAGGCGATCGGCCAGCTGCGCCTGGAGGACCTGGTGCTGCCCGAGGAATTGAGCCTGCGTACCCATGCCTTGAGCCTGCGTTACGGCCGACCGATTGAAGGTGGCCAGGCCATGTTCGCCGAAACGGTGCAGGAGCATGGTGCCGAGCCGGGGGAGTGGACCTTGTTGCGCGCCGATGGCAGCCAACTGGTGGCCAACATGCTGGTCACCGCCATGCTCGATGAACAGGGGTTGTGGATCGGTTACCTGGCGATCTGCATCGATGTCACCGAACGGCGTCGGGTGCATGAGGCGCTGGCGGCCCGTGACCGCCTTCTGGAAAAGCTCAGTGCCGAGGTGCCGGGCGGCATTTATCAGTACCGCCTGGATGGCAACGGCCATTCCTGCTTTCCGTATGCCAGCATGGGCCTGTACGACATATACGAAATTGACCTGCAGCAGTTGCGCGAGGATGCCACGGCGGTATTCGAGCGCATCCACCCGGATGACCTGGAGCGCGTGCGCCGCTCGGTGCGTTACTCGGCCGAACACCTGACGCCCTGGCGCGAAGAATACCGGGTCTGCCTGCCGCGTGCCGGGCTGCGCTGGGTGCGTGGCGAGGCGACACCGGAGGTGGGCGAGCAGGGGTGCACCTTGTGGCATGGCTACCTGACCGACATCTCCGACCTCAAGGGCGTGGAGGAAGAGTTGCGTGCGCTGTCGGTGACCGACTCGCTGACCGGCATCCATAACCGCCGTTACTTCCAGGAGCGGCTCAAGCTCGAACTGGAACGTGCCCAGCGCGATGGCCTGGCACTGGCGGTGATCATGCTCGATATCGATCACTTCAAGCGCATCAACGACCATTTCGGCCATGCCGTCGGCGACCGCGTGCTGCGTAGCTTGTGCCTGCGTATCGGCCAGCGTTTGCGGCGTACCGATGTGTTCTGCCGGCTGGGCGGCGAGGAATTCATGGTGCTGTGCCCCGGCAGCGATGCCGAGCAGGCCCGGTTGCTGGCGCTGGAGCTGTGGCATGGGGTGCGCAATGTGCCGGTGGAAGGCGTGGGCAGGGTGACCGCGAGTTTTGGTGTGGCGGGCTGGCGACCGGGGGAGGGGGCCGATGCTTTGCTGTTGCGGGCTGATGCCGGGGTATATGCGGCCAAGCAGGCCGGGCGGGATCGGGTGGAGGGGGAGTTGGCCTGATCGTTTTTGGTTGTCGGTACCGGCCCCTTCGCGGGCTTGCCCGCTCCCACAGGTACTGCAC
>NZ_JBNRIJ010000015.1:16117-37918 GCF_053557675.1 Pseudomonas sp. XP1
CACCTGGTCGAGCACCTGCGAGGCGCCCCACGGTTTCGGATCGTTGAGGATCGCCGCCACTGCCCAGGTATGGCCGTTGCTGTCACGGCTGAAGCCGGCAATTGCCCGCACGGTGTTCAGCGTGCCGGTCTTGATGTGCCCTTCGCCGGTCATGGCGGTACGTTTCAGGCGCTTGCGCATGGTGCCGTCCATACCCACCAGCGGCATCGAACTCATGAATTCGGCAGCATAAGGGCTCTTCCAGGCGGCCTGCAGCATCGCGGCCATTTCCCGAGTGCTGACCCGTTCGGCGCGCGACAGGCCGGAACCGTTTTCCATCACCAGGTGCGGGGCGGTAATGCCCTTCTTCGCCAGCCACTGGCGCACCACGCGCTGGGCAGCGCGAGCGTCGTCACCGTCGGCATCGGTGCGGAACTGCGCACCAAGGCTCAGGAACAGCTGCTGAGCCATGGTGTTGTTGCTGTATTTGTTGATGTCGCGGATCACTTCCACCAGGTCTGGCGAGAAGGCACGGGCCAGCAGGCGAGCGCCCTTGGGCACGTTCTCGAAGCGGTCGCCACCCTGGATGCTGCCACCCAGCTCGTTCCAGATAGCGCGCACGGCACCGGCGGCGTAAGTCTGGTGATCGAGCAGTGACAGGTAGGTCTGCGAGTTGCAGCCGTCACCCAGCTGGCCGCTGACCGTTACGCTGATGCCATCGGCCTGCTGCACCGGGTTGTAGCGCACGTCACCCGAGCACTGTTTGGAGGCCACCGCCTTGACCTGGTTATCGATGCGGATGCTGGCAATCGGCGGTTCGACCGCGATGGTGACCTTGCCGCCATCGTTGCGGGCCACGAAACGCAGGGCCTTGAGGTTGACCAGCAGCGAGTCGGGCTTGACCAGGAACGGCTTGTTCACATCGCCGCCGTCGTCGTTGAACTGCGGCAGATTGGGCTGCACGAAGTGGCTGCGGTCCAGCACCAGGTCGCCGGTGATGGTGCGCACGCCATTGGCGCGCAGGTCACGCATCAGCAGCCACAGCTTCTCCATGTTCAGTTTTGGGTCGCCGCCACCCTTGAGGTACAGGTTGCCGTTGAGTACACCGTTGCTCAGGGTGCCGTCGGTGTAGAACTCGGTTTTCCACTGGAAGGTCGGGCCCAGCAGTTCGAGGGCGGCGTAGGTGGTGACCAGTTTCATGGTCGAGGCCGGGTTGACCGAGACATCGGCATTGAACACGGTCGGTGTGCCGGGGCCGTCAAGCGGCAGCATCACCAGTGACAGGGCAGAATCCTGCAGCTTGTTGGCCTTGAGGGCCTGCTGCACCTTGGCAGGCAGCGTGGTGTTGACGGCGGCGGCCTGGCTGGGCAGGGCGAGTGGCAACAGCAGGCCGGCAAGAACGAGGGGACGAAGCGTTTTGATCATGATCGATAAATACCCTACGGCGAGGGAAAAGGGCATTGGGGCTGTAAGGGATGATGGCCCCAGGGTGAAAGAATACGCATTATGCCCCAAGCGCAGCGACGATGCGCCACGTTCGACGGAAAAGCACCCCCAATAAAAAAGGCCACCCCTTGGGGTGGCCTTTTCAGCGATCGAGCCGGGCCGGTATTACTCGGCCTTGTTGATCGGCTTTTCCGGGTACCAGGCGTCCAGCAGCGGGCTGACTTCGATCTTGGTCAGTTCGCTACGGCCTTTGAGCCAGGCTTCAACGGCTGCACGCTGTTCTTCGCTGACCGAGCCACGTTTGACCGAGCACACCAGGCCGAAATCGTCACCGCCTACATAGTCCAGGCCATTGGCATCCATGGCTTCTGCCAGGAACGCGTCGAGGAAAGCATCGATTGCCTGGTCATCCAGATCTTCCTTGAATTCCAGGTTCAGCTCGAAGCCCAATTCCTGAAACTCGTCGACACACAGCTTCTTGCGCAGACGACGGGAGCGGTTTGTGGCCATGAAACAATCCTCTTAGGTAATAACGCCGCGCAGTCTACCAGTTAACACGCGTGGCTGCCTGCCTGTGTGCAGGTGCCTGTGGCCAGTTCCTTGGCCAGGGCACGTTCTACCCGGCGCATATGTCGCGCCAGTGCCTGGCGCCGCAGGCGCAACTGGGCGGTAGGCAAGCCGCTTGCTTCCAGGGCTTCGCAGGCCTTCATCAGTGCGGGGGCTTCCAGCATCCGCGCGGCGCTGAGCACCTTGTGCGCCTGTTCGGCAATGGCATCGCTGTCGTGCTGCGGATTCAGTGCCATCAAGGTGGCCAGGTCGGCCTGCAGGCTCTGCTGCAACGCCTGCAGGAAGCGCTGGCGGTCGTTCGGGTCTTGGCCGACCACTGTGGCCAGGCCGTCCAGGTGGTACAGCTTGCGCCGCGGTTTGTGTTGGCGGTGCGGGCGTATGCCGGCCAGGCGCTGGCTGAGCGTGCCCAGGCTGATCGGCTTGAGCAGGCAGTCGTCCATGCCGGCGCTCAGGCACTTGCGGCGTACCTCCGGCTGTGCGTTGGCGGTGTAGCCGAGAATGGTGCAGCGCGGCCGCTTGCCATGGCGTTCCTCGGTGCGTACGGCGGTGGCCAGCTGGTAGCCGTTCATGTGCGGCATGTTGCAGTCGAGCACCAGCACATCGAAGTCGCCCGCCCGCCAGGTGGCCAAGCCTTCGCGACCGTCGCGGGCGCTGGTGTGCTTCAGCCCCAGGTAGCCAAGCTGCTGTGCCATCAATTGCAGGTTGGCTGGATGGTCGTCGATCACCAGCACGTTCAGCCTTGGGTCGGGCACATCGAGGTTCTCTATCTGCCGGGCCGGCTGCGCCGCAGCGTCAACCCGCTGCAGCGGCATCTTCAGTCGCACCTGGGTGCCGACATCCTCCAGGCTCTTGATGGTCAGGCTGCCGCCCATCATTTCGCACAGGTTGCGACAGATGGCCAGGCCCAGCCCGGTACCCGCACGGGCGCTCTGGCTATGCGGGTTGGCCTGGATGAACGGGTTGAACAGGCGTTGCAGGTCATCTGCGTGGATGCCGATGCCGCTGTCGCGTACTTCCAGCTCCAGCACGGCAGGGGTGGTGGTGCCGTCGTCCACCAGGCCGACGCAGATGCGCACCTGGCCATGCTCGGTAAACTTGATGGCGTTGCTTACCAGGTTGGACAGGACCTGCTTGAAGCGCAGGGGGTCAAGCAGGGCATGGCAGCGTGCGGCCGGTGCGATCATAACCTCCAGGGCCAGGCCTTTCTGCCGCGCCTGGCCTTCGAAAATGCGCCCCACCGATTCGACCAGGGCTGCAAGGTCGACGGCCTCCGGGGCAAGGGACAAGTGCCCCGACTCGATGCGCACGATGTCGAGGATATCGCCGATCAGGCCCAGCAGGTCCTTGGCCGAATGATGGGCCAGTTCCAGCGCGCTGCGGTCTACCCGGCCTTGGTCGGCGCGCTTGACTGCCAGTTCGAGCATGCCGATGACCGCATTCATCGGGGTACGGATTTCATGGCTGATGGTGGCCAGGAACGTGCTTTTGGCGCGGTTCGCATCGTCGGCCTGCTGCTTGGCCTGGCGCAGCTCCATGACCAGATGGCGGCGTTCGCTGATGTCGATCCAGCCACCGATGATGCCCTGTACCACACCCAGTGAGTCGCGGTACGGCAGAATCCAGTGGTAGATGGTCATTTCCCGGCCCTGGATCCGTAATGGCCGGTCCATGATCAGTGGCGAGCCTTCGGCCATCACCTTCAGGTAATCGGCGTGGATCTGCCGGGTCTGCTCGCTATCGGCGAACAGGCTACCCTCCAGGTTCTTGCCGATGACCTCCTCGGACCGGGCCTGCACGGCTTCGAGGTAGCTGTAGTTGCAGCTTTGCAGGCGGCCCTCGCGGTCACGCACGTACATGGGGTGGGGTGTGCCGTTGAGCAGGGCGCGCATGAATGCCAACTGGTCGTTCAGCGCCCGTTCGGCACGTTGCCGTTGGCGAATCTGCAGACGCAGGCGGGCATTCCACAGCAAGGCCAGGAGCAATAGCACGGCGGTGCCCAGTACCACTTGAATCGCCAGCCTGCGGTAGCCGTGGTCATTGCCATCCTCGTGCAGGCTGAAGCCGCGCCAGCGGTTGTTGATGACCCCCAGTTCTTCCGGCGAGATGCTCAGCAGCGCCTTGTCGAGGATCGACACCAGCACCTGCGATGGGGCACTGGTGGCCATGGCGAAGTTGGCGGGTTCGCTGCCGACGGTGGCCCGGATGACCAGTTCAGGGTTGCCGGCCAGCGCGTGGTTGGCGTCGATCAAAGTGGTGATCACTGCATCGACGGCACCGCTGTTGAGCAACGCCATGGAATAGAACGAGCTTTCGGTCTCGACCCAGCCGATTTGCGGATAGTGCCTCGACAGCATGGCGTCCATGGCGCTGTAGCGGGTGATGGCGATGCGATGACCCTGCAGTTGTTCCAGCGAGGTGAGGGGTTGTTTGTCCTTGCGGCTGACCAGCACATAGGCGCTTTCAAGGTAGGGCTGGCTGATTTGCAGGTCGTCTTCGTTCACCCCGCCGGTCGCCAGTGCAGCGATGACATCGGCGCGGCCATCCTTGAGGCGGGCAATCATGTCGGCAAGGCCGCTGGCGCGCTGTACCTCGAAACGCAAGCCGGTGCGCAAGCGAAGGAGTTCGAGCAGGTCAGCGGTGATGCCGCGAAAATGCCCCGAGCCATCGAAATACGAGACAGGTGCAGCGGTGTCATCGATTGCCACACGCATCACCGGGTGGTCCTTCAGCCATTGTTCTTCGGTGTCGGTCAGTTGCAGCTTGCGGTCGGTCAGCAGTTGGTCGCTACCAGCGCTCCAGCGTTTGAAGATACTGGCGCGTATGGCCGAAGTCTGTCTGTCCAGGGTGGCGTTCACCATCTGCATCAGCACCCTGTCCTCGTGGCGCAGGGCAAAACCGAAGCCGATGGCTTCGTGCTTGCCGAAACTGGCCATGCGCAGGCGTGGCAGGTGGCCGCGATTGAGCTGGTAGTGGGTGGAAATGGTATCGCCGATGAACACGTCGGCCTGGCCGAACGCCACGGCACTCAAGGCCTCGCTGGATGAGCCGAAGGCCAGCAGCTCGGCCTTGGGGTAGGCGCTTTTCACCTCCTGCCGCGGCAGGTAGTGGTAGAGCATGCCCAGGCGCATGCCGGCCAGGCCCATGTCCAGCGCCCGGCTTTCGTCCTCGCGGGTTACCAGCACCGGTTGGTCGATGGCATAGGGGTGCGACAGGGCAAGGCCATCGCTGGCCGCTTCGTAGCCATTGGCGCTGCCAAGCAGGTCGATATCGCCCTGGCGCAGCGCCTCCACCGCCGCTTGCCGGCTGGAAAAGCGCAGCACACGCACGGGCAACTGCAGGGCGTTGCCGATCAGGTTCGCATACTCGGCGGTAAGGCCTTGGTAGTCGCGGCCCCCACTGGTGATGTCGAATGGTGGGTAGTCCGGTGCCGAGGTACCCAGCACCAGTTCCTGACGGCCTTCGAGCCATTGCCGTTGCTCGTCGGTGAGCGCAGGCAATGCCGGCCTGGCCGATGAGCGTGCCAGCAAGGTATAGGATGAAGCTTCGTGGTGGGTCGCCTGTGCCACGCTGCTGAACAGGAGCAGGGTGAACAGCAGGCGAACTATGAGCTGCGCCATGACTACCCTCAGACCAGCGCGTTGCGTTTGGCCATTTCAATCAGGTCGACCAGCGTATTGACCTGAAGTTTGTGCATGAGGCGCTTCTTGTAGGTACTGACGGTCTTGCTGCTGAGGAACATGCCCTTGGCAATTTCCTTGTTGCTGCGGCCTTGGGCGAATAGTTGCAGTACCATCAGTTCGCGGTCATTTACCTGGCGGAAAAGTTGCAAGTCGGCATCTACCGCATGGTCATGCTTGATTGCCTGGCTGGGGAAATAGTTGTAACCAGCCAGCACGGCCTTGATTGCACTGAGCAGTTCGCTCAGGTCTTCCTGTTTGCACACATAGCCTGCAGCACCCGAGTGCATGCAGCGTACGGCAAACAATGCGGGAGATTGCGCGGTCAGTACCAGCACCTTCAGAGGCAGGGCCATGGCCTGGAACCGGGCAAGCACCTCCAGCCCGTCCAGCTTGGGGATGCTGATGTCGAGGATGACCAGGTCGGGCGAGGTTTCGCGAATCATCTGCATGGCGTCAACGCCGTTGTCCGACTCGCCGACAACCTTGTAATTCTGGTTTTCCAGCAACATACGAACGGCCAGGCGGATGACGGGATGGTCGTCGACGATAAATATGGAATGCATGTTCAACTTCCCTGCGGGCGATTGAGGATGACAGGCGGCACCTTATCGCAGTTGAAAGTCATCGGGCATGCGAGGAAGGGCTATTAGCCCTATATGGGAAATGGCTTACAAGATAAAACAATTCGGGCTACGAGCCAGGCACATTTAACTCAATGTCAAAACGTGATTGGTAACTTTTCATTTATTTTTATTCGTGTTGTTTAACTTGTCGCCAGTGTATGTAGGAAGTTTCCCACAAAGTACGGTGCAACTCCGGGCAATGCCCGGGTTGCACCGTCAGGGCTCAAGTCGGGCTGGAGCGCCCGGTCATTTCCCGGGCCATTTCGCTGGCATAGCTGTCGGTCATCCCGGCGATGAAGTCGATCATGCGCAGGAAGGCGCTGTGCAGCGAGCCGTGCGGGTCGGGGGCATTGTTGCCGATCAGGTCCAGTACCCGGCGGCTCTTGAACGAGGGTGTGCGCCCACCGTGCTGCTCGAGGGCCGCCCCGCAGAAGGTGTTCAGCAGGATCTCCAGCGTGGTGTAGGCGCCGATTTCGTGCAGGGTCTTGCGCTTGTCCTGGAAGATCTTGTTGCGTGCCATGGCCTTGGCCTGCAGCACGCAGCGCTTGGCCGGGCCGTGCATGTGTTCGACCAGGTCGCCCGCAAGCTGGCCGGCCAGCAAGGCCTGCTGCTGCTCGACGAAGGCGCGAGCGGCAGCGTTGGTCAGGTGCTCGATGGCCTTGCCGCGCAGGATCGCCAGCTTGCGCCGCCGGGAGTCGCCAGGGCCGAGCTGGCGGTAGGTTTCCGGCAGGTCATCGCCGACCAGGTCGAGCAACAGCGCTTCGACTTCAGCGTACTGCAACAGCTCCATTTCCAGGCCGTCTTCCAGGTCGATCAGCGCGTAGCAGATGTCATCCGCAGCCTCCATCAGGTAGACCAGCGGGTGGCGCGCCCAGCGCTGGTGTTCCAGTTGCGGCAGGCCGAGCTTGCGGGCGATCTGCTCGAGCAGCGGCAGCTCGCTCTGGTAACTGCCGAACTTGTGCTTCTTGTAGCCCAGGGCGTCGGCGTGGCGTGCGCTCCATGGGTACTTCAGGTAAGTACCGAGGGTGGCATAGGTCAGCCGGGTACCGCCGTCGAACTGGTGGTATTCCAGCTGGGTGAGTACGCGAAAGCCTTGGGCGTTGCCTTCGAAGTTGAGGAAGTCGGCGCGCTCGTCGTCGCTCATGTCGTCCAGCCAGCCACGCCCGGCGGCCTGCTGGAACCAGTGGCGGATGGCGTCTTCGCCAGAGTGACCGAACGGTGGGTTGCCGATGTCATGGGCCAGGCAGGCCGACTGCACGATCATCCCCAGGTCGCTGGGGGCGCACCAGTCCGGCAGGCTGTCGCGCAGGGTTTCGCCGACGCGCATGCCCAGCGAGCGGCCAACGCAGCTGACTTCCAGCGAGTGGGTCAGGCGTGTGTGGATATGGTCGTTGCTGGAAACAGGATGCACCTGGGTCTTGCGCCCGAGACGGCGGAAGGCTCCGGAGAAGATGATGCGGTCGTGGTCCTTGTGAAAGGGGCTGCGCCCGAGTTCATCGGCGCTGTACAGGGCTTTGCCCAAGCGTTCGCGGGTGAGCAGGGTGTGCCAGTCCAAGGCGCGGTCTCCTGTGGATCGAGGGGTATAGCTTCCGGTGTCCGGAAGGGCAGCGCAAGGGGTAAGCCTGTAAGGGCCCTATCGCCGGCAAGCCGGCTCCCACAGGAATCGCACATGGCGTGAGACCGATGCGGTCGAGGTGGGAGCCAGCATGCCGGCGACAGGGCCGGTGCTGTCGACGGAAAACGCTCAGGGGCGGCGGCTGCCTTGCAGGTACAGGCGCAGCAGCGGCAGCAGGCCGGTGCCCAGGCGCAACAGCCGCGCCAGGTTGCCGCTGCGCACACCTTTGCCGGTGAGGAAGCCCAGCGCCACCACGGCGCCAATCCCCCACAGTGGCGCATGCTTGATGCCCAGCCCGTCGTGCAGCGAGCTGCCCATGCCGCGCACGCGGCGCAGCGGCTCCAGCAACTGCGCGGACTCGTGGCGGATTTCCTGGCGGTGCATTTCCATGCGCAGGCGCAGCAGCGCCTTACGCAGTTCACGCGGGTTACGGGTGTTTGGCAGTTCTGGCAGGCTCATGGCAACAGGCGCTCCCGGTCCTTGGCAAGTTCCTCTAGGGTGGCGCCGAAGGGCGACGACTCGTCGAACACCGCTGCTTTCAGGCGCAGGCCGCAATACAGCGCGGCGATGCCGTAGAACACGCACAAGCCGATGATGCCGGCCAGGCGATAGCTGTCCCACAGCAACACCAGCAACAGCCCGGACAGCGCCGTCAGCAGCAGCAGGGCGAATACCAGGGCCAGGCCAGCGAACAGCAGCAAGCTCAATGTGCGACCCTTCTGCTCCTGCAACTCGATGCCGAACAATTCGATATGGCTGTGCAGCAGCCCCAGGGCAGCCGCGCCCAGGCGCTTGCCCGAGGCGCTGGCGCCGTTGGCGTCGTTCTCCATGGGAACCCCTTAGCGCCGGTTGGCCAGCAGGCCGATCAAGAGGCCGACGCCCGCGGCAATGCCGATCGCCTGCCATGGTTTTTCCTGCACGTACTGTTCGGCACTGCCCAGTGCTGCGTGGCCGCGCTCGCGCACCGAGTCCTGGGTCAGCTGCAGGTTTTCGCGGGCCTGGGCCAGGCGATCGTGGATCTGTGCGCGCAACTCGTCAGCCTGGTCGCCGGCCAGGTTGGCGGTGTCGGCCAGCAGCTTCTCGGTATCGCGGACCAGTGCCTGGAAGTCAGCCATCAATATCTCTTGTGCAGTCTTTGCCGATTTGCTGGCCATGGGTGTCTCCCTGTCGATGGATGTTGGTAGTTCGAGTGATAGCAAGCGCGGAAGGTTCAAGTGCCGGCGCTGGTATGGGCCTTGCTAAGCCTTTGCCACGTTGCGGGGCGCCCCAGGCGGGTATTGCGCCGATTCAGGGCGCCAGCGCAGCGGATACCGATAAACCTTAACCCAATCCACGACAAACCCAAGAAAAAACCACGCAGGCTCCGCCCGGCTCACCGAAACAGGGCAGGGGGCTGGCACCGATTCGGTGCAGGGATGCAGGTTCTTGAACTGTCCTGGTGCCTTTTTCAGCAGGTCTGCCTATTTCATGGAAAACATGCACAGCGCGATGGACTCCCTGGTCCACGGTTCCAACACCCTGTTCATTCTCATGGGCGCCATCCTGGTGCTGGCCATGCACGCCGGCTTCGCGTTTCTCGAAGTGGGCACGGTGCGCCACAAGAACCAGGTCAACGCCTTGTCGAAAATTCTCAGCGACTTCGCTATCTCGGCACTGGTGTACTTTTTCATCGGTTACTGGATCGCCTACGGTGTCAGCTTCTTCCAGCCGGCGGCGGCGCTGGCGGCCGACCATGGCTATGCGCTGGTCAAGTGCTTCTTCCTGCTGACCTTCGCCGCGGCGATCCCGGCGATCATCTCCGGGGGTATCGCCGAGCGGGCGCGCTTCGTGCCGCAACTGTGTGCCACGGCGTTGATCGTGGCGTTCATCTACCCGTTCTTCGAGGGCGTGGTGTGGAACGGCAACCTGGGCGTTCAGGCCTGGTTGCAGGCACGCTTCGGCGCGCCGTTCCATGACTTTGCCGGCTCGGTAGTGGTGCATGCCATGGGCGGCTGGCTGGCGCTGGCGGCGGTGTTGCTGCTGGGCGCGCGCCGCGGGCGCTACCGCGATGGCCGGCTGGTGGCGTTTGCGCCGTCGAGCATACCCTTTCTGGCATTGGGGTCGTGGATCCTGATCATCGGCTGGTTCGGCTTCAACGTCATGAGTGCCCAGACGTTGCAGGGTGTCAGCGGCCTGGTGGCGATCAACTCGCTGATGGCCATGGTCGGTGGCACCCTGTCGGCCCTGCTGGCCGGCCGTAACGACCCGGGCTTCCTGCATAACGGGCCGCTGGCCGGGCTGGTGGCGGTTTGTGCAGGTTCCGACCTGATGCACCCGATCGGTGCGCTGGCCACCGGCCTGGTGGCGGGCGCGCTGTTCGTCTGGACCTTCACTGCGGCGCAGAACCGCTGGAAGATCGACGATGTGCTGGGTGTGTGGCCGTTGCATGGTCTGTGCGGTGTGTGGGGCGGCCTGGCCTGCGGCATCTTCGGCCAGGAGCTGCTGGGTGGCATGGGCGGTGTCAGTCTGGCCAGCCAGTTGCTGGGCAGCCTGATGGGCGTGGTGGTGGCACTGGCTGGCGGTTTTGCCGTGTATGGTGCAATCCGCGCGCTGCACGGGCTGCGCTTGAGCCATGAGCAGGAGTTCCAGGGCGCGGACCTGTCGCTGCACCGTATCGGCGCCACCAGCCAGGATTGAGCCACGTCAGGTGCACGGGGGGCAGGACGGACCTAGAATAGGTTTCTCCCTATCAAATCGGACTTGCCCCCATGCTGCCTGAATGCCAACTGTTCGGCACCCTCGGCTGCCACCTGTGTGAAGTGGCCGAGGCCGTGCTGATGCCCTTCGTCGACCATGGCCTGCTGGTGGAGCTGGTCGACATTGCCGAGAACGAAGCCATGTACGAGCGCTATGGCCTGATCATTCCGGTGCTGCGCCGCTGTGACAATGGCGCCGAGCTGCACTGGCCGTTCGATGCCGGACAGGTGGTGGCGTTTCTCGAGCAGTAACAGCGCCAGGGGAGGTTTGTCCCTGCTCCATGCAGTGTGCTGCGTTGTGATGATCCGCTGCCGGCACGTTGAGGCCGGCATCCATCACCGGTCATCAGGAATCCAGCCATGCGCATTTCTCCCCATTTCACCCTCGATGAAATGACCATTTCGCAGCTCGCCGCCAGGGAAGGGCTCGACAACAATCCTCCCGCTGAAGCGCGTGCCAACCTGCAGTTGCTGTGCAATGCACTGGAGCAGGTGCGTGCGTTGTTCGGCGCACCAATCATCGTCAGCAGCGGCTATCGCAGCCCCGCAGTCAACCAGCGTATTGGCGGGGCGTTGACGAGCAAGCATCTGCAGGGGCTGGCGGCTGACTTCACGGTGATTGAAGTGAGCCCGCGCGAGGTGGTGCGCCGTATCAGCGAAAGCGCCATCCCCTTCGACCAGCTGATCCTCGAATTCGATAACTGGGTGCACCTGGCTGTGTCGCGTAGCGCCCCACGACGCCAGGTGCTGACCATCCGCAAAGGCACCGGCTATCTGCCGGGCCTGCAATGAAGCGCATTGACGGCGGCAAGGGGATGTTCGTATGCTGTATATAAGTACAGTATCGAGGTAAAGCCATGCTCAATGTCGAGCAACTCAAGTACAGCGTCAACCGCATGCCCGTCGAGCGGGTGGCCGACGCTGTTCTGGAACTGCGCCTCGAAGGCTTGGTGACCGACGACCGCACTCCGTTCGGCAAGGTCCATTTCAATACCTGCTTCGCCGAAATCGAGGCCCTGTTCCAGCGTGCCGGCTACCACCGTGGGTTGGACGTGGTGGGTTACCAAGGGTTGCTCTATGCCCTCTACGACCCGGGGCGATGGGAGCCGGTGCAGGTGTTGCGCTGGCTGAAGGAGCGCTGCGAGGCCATTGCCAAGGCTGGTTGAGGGCGCGGGCTTGGGGGATAATGCGCGGCCGTGAACGTTTCGAGCCCTGCCATGACCACGCCTTTCGACCCCGCCCGCCAGCAAGCCAGCACGGTGTGCCTGCCTCCCGGTAACTGGGCGACGGTGCTTGACTGCCTGTGTGACCATTTCAAGGCCATCGACCGCGCCCAGTGGCTCGACCGCTTTGCCCGTGGTCGGGTGCTGGATGCCGAGGGGCGGGCGGTTTCTGCCGAACTGCCTTACAAGCGCGGTATGCGTTTGCATTACTTCCGTGAGGTGCCGAACGAGCGGCCGATCCCGGTGCAGGAGACCGTACTGCATGTGGATGAGCACCTGGTGGTAGCCGACAAGCCGCATTTCCTGCCAGTGACGCCGACAGGTGAATACGTCGAGCAGACCTTGCTGCGCCGCCTGATCCGCCGCCTGGGCAACCCGCATCTGGTGCCGTTGCACCGTATCGACCGGCACACTGCCGGGCTCGTGCTGTTTTCCGCCAACCCGCAGAGTCGCAGTGCCTACCAACGGTTGTTCCCCGAACGGCGCATCGACAAGCGCTACCAGGCCATTGCCGCGGCCATGCCGCAGCACGATTTCCCGCTGGTGCACAAAAGCCGCCTGGTACATGGCGAGCCGTTTTTCCGCATGCATGAGGTAGAGGGGGAGGCCAACAGCGAAACCCTGGCCGAAGTGCTGGAGAAAAATGGCGAGCTGTGGCGTTACGGGCTGTCGCCGGTGACTGGCAAGACCCATCAACTGCGTGTGCACATGGCGGCATTGGGGGCGGGGATCTGCAATGACCCGTTCTATCCGCAGTTGCTAAACGAAGAGGATGATTACCAGCGGCCACTGAAGTTGCTGGCGCAGAGCCTGCGCTTTGCAGACCCGCTGAGCGGGGAAGAGCGCTATTTCGAGAGCTGCTTGCAGCTGGATTGGTAGTCTGGACGGGGTCGTTGTAGGAGCGGCCTTGTGTCGCGATGGGCCGCTCCTACAGGGCCCTAGCGGTTGAACCGCTCCACCAGCGAGTACTGGGTACCCGCCGTGCTGGTCAGCTCTTCGCTGAGCAGCGCCGAGTGCTGGGCCTGTTCGGCAGTCTGGTCGGCCAGGTCGGCAATGGTGCTGATGTTGCGGCTGATCTCGTCAGCCACTGCAGTCTGCTCCTCGGTCGCTGCAGCAATCTGGGTGGCCATGTCGGTAATGTTGGCCACCGCTTCACTGATGCCCACCAGCGCCTCGTCGGCCTGCATTACACGGTCGACGCCTTCCTGCGCCTGGCGATGGCCGGTTTCCATGGTCAGCACGGCATTGCTGGCAGTTTGTTGCAGCTTGGCAATCAGGCCGTGAATCTGCCCGGTGGATTCGGCAGTGCGCTGGGCCAGCTGGCGCACTTCGTCGGCCACCACGGCAAAACCTCGGCCCATTTCACCGGCACGTGCCGCTTCGATGGCGGCGTTCAACGCCAGCAGGTTGGTCTGGTCGGCGATGCCCTTGATCACGTCGACCACCCCACCAATCTCATCGCTGTCCTTGGCCAGTTGCGTAACCGTCTGGCCGGTCTCGCCCACCGCCGCCGACAGGCGTTCGATGGCCTCGCGGGTTTCACCGGCAATCTGCCGACCCTGGCTGGTCAGGCGGTTGGCTTCCTGGGTGGCATCGGCGGTGCGCTGCACGTGGTTGGCCACTTCCTGGGTGGTGGCGGCCATCTGGTTGACCGCAGCGGCAACCTGCTCGGTCTCCACCCGCTGGCGCTCCAGGCCTGAAGAGCTCTTGTGCGCCAGCGCGTCGGATTGGCGCGCCTGTTCGCTGAGGTGTTCGGCGCTGTCCTGCAGGCGGGTCAGGCAGGTTTTCATGCGCGCGTCCTGGCTGAGCATGGCCATTTCCAGGCGCGCCTGCACGCCACGGCTGTCGGTGTACATCTGCGCGATCAGCGGGTCGGAGGTGGTCTGTTCGGCCAGGCGCAGCAGGCGCTTGAGGCCGCGCTGTTGCCAGCTCAGGCCCAGCAGGCCCAGCGGTACGGAAAGCCCGGCAGCCAGGGCGAAGCCCCAGGAATGGCCCAGCCAGTTGCCGATCAGGAAGCCTACCTGGCTGATCAGAATGAACGGCAGCCAGTCCTGCAGCACCGGAAGCCACTTGTCCCGGCGTGGTATCGGCGGTTTGCCCTGGTTGATGCGCTGGTACAGCGCCTCGGCGCGACGGACCTGCTCGGCGGTAGGTTTGACCCGCACCGACTCGAAGCCGACCACCTGATTGTTGTCGAAGATCGGCGTGACGTAGGCGTTGACCCAGTAGTGGTCACCAGACTTGCAGCGGTTCTTGACGATGCCCATCCACGGCTGGCCCTGCTTGAGGGTTTGCCACATGTGGGCAAATACCGCTGGCGGCACATCCGGGTGGCGTACCAGGTTGTGCGGCGCACCGGTCAGCTCTTCGCGGGTGAAACCACTGATCTCGATGAAGGCATCGTTGCAGTAAGTGATCACACCTTTGGCATTGGTGGTGGAGATCAACCGCTGCTGGGCAGGGAAAGTCCGTTCTCTCTGGGTAATCGGCTGGTTGTTACGCATGGGTTGATAGTCCGCAGGGCTTTCGACAGATATCGGCAAGCCGCTGGTTTTATTGAATGAATAATTAATGTGCTTGATCTATAGCAATAAGCCATCACGTGATCTGGTTTACCCAGCGAGCACGTTCAAGCAAGTTAGCGTCATTATTGCGTTTTTACTGCTTTTCATGACGGATAGGTCGAATGATGACCGATTAGCTAGCCAAGAGCCAGCATCGGGTAGCTGAACAGGGTGAAGTGCACCAGGTTAAGGGCGAAATGGCAGAGTACCGCCGCCGCCACACCGCCCCAGCGGTACGCCAGCCCGTAGCCGATTCCGGCAAGGGTGGCCAGGTACACCCATTGCCAGCCGGCTCCCAGGTGGGCCAGGCCGAACAGCAAGGCGGCGGCGAACAATCCTGCCCCTTGGTGGCGCAGCAGCCGTTGCAAGCCGGCCTGGATGTAACCGCGGAACAACAGCTCTTCGGTCAGGCTTACCAGCAGCAGGTTGTTCAGCAGCCAGAGCCAGGCTTGGTCGGGCCATTTCGGGGCCCAGGCCAGCATGCCCAGTGCCCAGGCACCGCCCAGGCATGCAAGCAGGGTCAGGGGCAGGGCATACAGCAAGCTGCTGGCCAGGCCCTGGCTGCGCCACAGGAACAACCAAGGGCAGGCCAGCAGCAGCCAGGCGCCGATCAGTGGTTTGTCCAGGTTCAGGTACATCGTGAAGGGCAGGGCGCCGGGGCTGAGGACTACGCCGTCGATGACCTTGGCTGCGTTGTAGCCGGGCAACCAGTGCAATGCCAGGGCAATGGCCAGCAGGATGAACACCGTGTGGCCGAGGGCTTGTTGCCAGCGCTGGGGGCGGCGAGCGAGCAGGGCGCTGGCAAGCAGGGCGAGAAAGGTGGGCAGGGTGGTGATGCCGAGGTTGCCGTGGCTCAGCGCAAGGGTGTAGCCAAGCGCCAGGAGTAAAAGTGCGATCAGGTGGAGGCGAGGCACAAGTGGTCCTTCTGATTGAACGATGTTGGGTCTGCTGCGCGGCCCATCGCCGGCACAGCAGCCCCAAGCATACCCGCCTCAACCAGCAATCAGCTGGCGCAACACATAATGCAATATTCCCCCGGCCTTGAAGTACTCCACTTCATTCACGGTATCGATCCGGCATAGCACCTCGATCTGCTCCTGCTGCCCATCCTCGCGGGTGATGCGCAAGGACAGGCTCATGCCCGGGTGGATCTGTGCGCCGTCCAAGCCCAGCACATCGATCTTCTCCTTGCCGGTCAGTCCCAGTTGCTTGCGGTTGTGCCCGGCCTTGAACTGCAGCGGCAGTACGCCCATGCCTACCAGGTTGGAGCGGTGAATGCGCTCGAAGCTTTCCGCCAGTACCGCCTTGACCCCCAGCAGGTTGGTACCCTTGGCTGCCCAGTCGCGGCTCGAGCCGGTGCCGTACTCCTGGCCGGCGATCACCACCAGGGGGGTGCCTTCCTGCTGGTAGCGCATGGCCGCGTCATAGATCGACAGCTTCTCGCCACTGGGCACGTGCAGGGTGTTGCCGCCTTCTTCGCCCGCCAGCATTTCGTTGCGGATGCGGATGTTGGCGAAGGTACCGCGCATCATCACTTCATGGTTGCCACGCCGCGAGCCGTAGGAGTTGAAGTCGCGGGGCTCCACGCCCTGCTCACGCAGATAGCGCCCGGCCGGGCTGTCGGCCTTGATGTTGCCGGCTGGCGAAATATGGTCGGTGGTCACCGAGTCACCCAGCAGCGCCAGGATCCGCGCACCCTGGATGTTGGTGATCTGCGGGGGTGGCCCGCCGATGTTTTCGAAGAACGGCGGATGCTGGATATAGGTGGAGTCGGCCTGCCACACGTAGGTGGCCGCCTGCGGTACCTCGATCGCCTGCCACTGTGCATCGCCGGCGAACACCTCGGCGTATTCCTTGTGGAACATCGCCGTGTCGACCTTGGCCACGGCAGCGGCGATTTCCTGCTGGCTGGGCCAGATGTCGCGCAGGTATACCGGCTGGCCATCCTTGCCGGTGCCCAGCGGGTCGCGGGTCAGGTCCAGGCGCACGCTGCCGGCCAAGGCATAGGCCACCACCAGCGGCGGCGAGGCCAGCCAGTTGGTCTTGACCAGCGGGTGCACGCGGCCTTCGAAGTTGCGGTTGCCCGACAGCACCGATGCCACCGTAAGGTCGGCGCTGGCGATGGCGTTTTCGATCGCTTCATCCAGCGGGCCGGAGTTGCCGATGCATGTGGTACAGCCATAGCCGACCAGGTCGAACCCCAGTTGGTCCAGATAGGTGGTGAGCCCGGCGGCCTTGAAGTAGTCGGTGACCACCTTGGAGCCTGGCGCCAGTGAACTCTTGACCCAGGGTTTGCGTTGCAGGCCTTTTTCCAGAGCCTTTTTTGCCACCAGCCCGGCGGCCATCATCACGCTGGGGTTGGAGGTATTGGTACACGAGGTGATCGCGGCAATCACCACGGCGCCATCGCGCAGGGTGTGGGTCTGGCCTTGATGACTGTAGTCGATCTCCCCGGCCTGGTCGGCGTTGCCCACTGCCACGCCGCCGCCACCTTCGCTTTCCAGGCGGCTGACTTCTTTGGCCAGCGGTTTGGGTTGCAGTTCGATGAAGTGGTCGAAGGCCTGGCTGACCTGGCCCAGGGCCACCCGGTCCTGCGGCCTTTTTGGCCCTGCCAGGCTGGCCTCGACCTCATGCATGTCCAGCGCCAGGCTGTCACTGAACAGTGGCTCCTGGCCGGGCTGCCGCCACATGCCCTGGGCTTTGCAGTACTGCTCGACCAGTTGCACGGTCGCTTCGGGGCGGCCGGACAGGCGCAGGTAGTCCAGGGTCACCTGGTCGACCGGGAAGAAGCCGCAGGTGGCGCCGTATTCCGGGGCCATGTTGGCGATGGTCGCACGGTCCGCCAAGGGCAGCTCGGCCAGGCCGTCGCCATAGAACTCGACGAACTTGCCCACCACGCCCTTCTTGCGCAGCATCTGCGTCACTGTCAGCACCAGGTCGGTGGCGGTGATGCCTTCGCGCAGCTTGCCGGTCAGCTTGAAGCCGATCACTTCGGGTATCAGCATCGACACTGGCTGGCCGAGCATGGCTGCCTCCGCTTCGATGCCGCCCACGCCCCAGCCGAGCACGCCCAGGCCGTTGATCATGGTGGTGTGCGAGTCGGTACCCACCAGGGTGTCGGGGAAGGCATAGGTGCGGCCATCTGCCTCGCGGGTCCAGACGGTGCGGCCGAGGTATTCGAGGTTGACCTGGTGGCAGATGCCGGTGCCCGGCGGTACCACGCTGAAGTTGTCGAAGGCGCTCTGGCCCCAGCGCAGGAAGGCATAGCGCTCGCCGTTGCGCTGCATCTCTATGTCGACGTTTTCGCTGAAGGCCTGTGGCGTGCCGTAGCGGTCGACCATCACCGAATGGTCGATCACCAGGTCCACGGGTGATAGTGGGTTGATGCGCTGCGGGTCGCCGCCGGCCTTGGCCATGGCTGCGCGCATGGCGGCCAGGTCGACCACGGCCGGCACACCGGTGAAGTCCTGCATCAGTACCCGCGCCGGGCGGTACTGGATCTCGCGGTCGGAGCGTCGCTCGCCCAGCCATTGGGCGAGGGCGCGCAGGTCGTCGCCGGTGACGGTCTTGCCGTCCTCCCAGCGCAGCAGGTTTTCCAGCAGCACCTTCAGCGACATGGGCAGGCGTTGCAGGTCGCCCAGTTGGCGGGCGGCCTCGGTGAGGCTGAAGTAGTGGTAGGTCTTGTCGCCGACCTGTAGGGGTTTGAGGGTATTCAGGCTATCGAGCGAGGGCATTGCCAACTCCTTCTGCGCCGGTGCCTGGCAACATTTGCCGGTGGCACCGCTCTGTATCGATCCGCACGGCACGGACCTGGCTGAAAGGTCAGGTTAGACCGCTTTGCGCCACCTGACCCTTTTCTGGACCGGCGGGGCGTGTCGCAGGTTCCGATCTTCCTTTATCATCGCCGCCCTGCCGGCGCCTGTGGCGCGCCAGCCGTAGTGGAGTGAGAGATGAATACCCTGTTCATGCATTGCCGGCCCGGTTTCGAGGGTGAGGTGTGCGCCGAAATCAGCGAACATGCCGCCCGCCTGGGTGTTGCCGGCTATGCCAAAGGCAAGCCGCAAAGTGCCAGTGCCGAGTTTGTCTGTAGCGAGGAGGGCGGTGCCGAGCGCTTGATGGGGGAACTGCGCTTCAACCAGCTGATTTTCCCGCGGCAGTGGGCCCGTGGCGGTTATGTCGAACTGCCGGAGAGCGACCGCATCAGTGTGCTGCTGGCACACCTGGCCGGGCTCCCGGTGTTCGGCAGCCTGTGGCTGGAGGTGCTGGACAGCAACGAAGGCAAGGAATTGTCCACCTTCTGCCGCAAGTTCGAGGTGCCACTGCGCAAGGCCCTGGAAAAGGCCGGCCGCCTGGTCGACGACCCCAGCCGCCCGCGCCTGCTGCTCACCTTCATCAGCGGTCGCCGGGTTTTTGCCGGTGTTGCTCCGGCCAACAACAGTGCGCTGTGGCCCATGGGCATCCCGCGCCTGAAATTCCCCCGCGAGGCGCCCAGCCGCTCGACGCTCAAGCTGGAAGAGGCCTGGCACCAGTTCATCCCGCGCGAGCAGTGGGAGCAGCGCCTGGGCGATGACATGACCGGCGTTGACCTGGGGGCTTCGCCGGGTGGCTGGACCTACCAGTTGGTGCGCCGGGGCATGCTGGTGACCGCCATCGACAACGGGCCGATGGCCGAAAGCCTTATGGATACCGGCTTGGTCCAGCACCTGATGGCCGACGGTTTCACCTGGCAACCGAAGCAGCCGGTGGACTGGATGGTGTGCGATATCGTCGAGAAGCCGGCGCGTACCACCTCGCTGATCGAGACCTGGCTGGGCGAGGGGTTGTGCCGTGAAGCTGTGGTCAACCTGAAGCTGCCGATGAAACAGCGCTATGCCGAAGTACGCCGGCTGCTCGACCGCATGGAGGCGACCTTCAAGGCGCGCAAGATCAAGGTGTCGATTGCCTGCAAGCAGCTGTATCACGACCGCGAGGAAGTGACCTGCCATCTGCGCCGGATGGACTTGAAACCGCGCTAGTACAGCGAACCGCTTTGTTCTTTTACTTGCTCTCGCTCTCGCTCTCGCTCTCGCTTCGGCTTTTGCTTTTAAGCGCGCGATAGTTCAGGCGCCGCCGATTGCGACTTCAGGAGGCCGAGCGAAGGGACTGCGGAGGGAGGTGACGGGCATGGATGCCCGTCAAGCGCTGAGGCCCCATGGATGGGGCCTGCAGCGCGTACTCCCGGGAGCAGGCCCGTAGCGAGGGAACCCCGGAGCGTAGCGTAGGGGCCGGATGATAGGAGCCAGCGTTTTTTGGTTACTTTTTGTCGCGTTTGACAAAAAGTGACCCGCCGTAAGGGCGGAAAGGTGAATAAGCGCCACCTTCGAAAATGAATGTTGACCTTGTTGTTGATGCCCACGCTTGAAAGCGAAGAGCGAAGAGCGAAGAGCGAAGAGCGGAAAAGTACTGGTCTTGAGTTCGCACATAGTCCATTTACGATGGCGACGCATACTCACCTTTTCGCCCTTACGGCGAGTCACTTTTTGCCAAACGCGGCAAAAAGTAACCAAAAAACGCTGCGCTCCCATCATCCGGCCCCTGCGCTACGCTCCGGGGTTCCCTCGCGCCGGTCTTGCTCCCGGGAGTACGCGCTGCAGGCCCCATCCATGGGGCCTCAGCGCTTGACGGGCATCCATGCCCGTCACCTCCCTCCGCAAGACCTCTGCTCGGCCTCCTGAAGTCGCGAAGATCAAGATCAAGATCAAGATCAAGAACAAGAACAAGAGCAAGAGCAAGAGCAGGGCGCGTCTTCACAGGCGGTGCTTGGTCCACGTCGCGCGATGCGCGACAATAGCGATCATTTGCGGAGTCCCCCATGACTGATTTCACCCCCGACGCCATCCTCGACGCCACCGGCCTGAACTGCCCGGAACCGGTGATGATGCTGCACCAGCACGTGCGTAACCTGGCCGCTGGCGGCCTGCTCAAGGTCATCGCCACCGACCCCTCGACCCGCCGCGACATCCCCAAGTTCTGCAACTTCCTCGGCCACGAACTGCTGCAGCAGCAGGAAGACGCCGGTACCTTCCTGTACTGGATCCGCAAGAAAGCCGACTGAGCCGCTCTGGAACACACCCGGCGTTGCGCCTACACTGCGTTCCCCAGACAGGAGAGCGCCATGCTGATAGTTGCCGACGAGAACATCCCGCTGCTCGATGCCTTCTTCCAGGGGTTCGGCGAAATCCGCCGTTACCCCGGCCGAAGCCTCGATGCCGCCAGCGTAAAGGACGCCGACATCCTGCTGGTGCGCTCGGTGACCAAGGTCGACCGCCAGTTGCTCGAAGGCAGCCGCGTGCGCTTTGTCGGTACCTGCACCATCGGCACCGACCACCTCGACCTGAACTACTTTGCCGAGGCTGGCATCCACTGGAGCAGCGCACCTGGCTGCAATGCCCGCGGCGTGGTCGATTATGTGCTGGGCAGCCTGCTGACCCTGGCCGAACTGGATGGCGTGGCACTGCCCGAGCGCGTGTATGGTGTGGTGGGTGCGGGTGAGGTAGGTGGCCGCCTGGTGCGGGTGCTGCACGGCCTGGGCTGGAAGGTACTGGTATGTGACCCGCTGCGCCAGGCCGCCGAGGGCGGTGACTACGTCAGCCTCGAGACCATCCTGCAACAGTGCGATGTGATCAGCCTGCACACCCCCTTGCAGCGTGGCGGCGAGCACCCGACCTGGCACCTGCTGGGCCAGGCGCAGCTGGCGCAGTTGCGCCCCGGTGCCTGGCTGGTCAATGCCAGCCGTGGCCCGGTGGTGGACAACGCCGCCCTGCGCGAACTGCTGCTGGACCGCGAAGACCTGCATGCGGTGCTGGATGTGTGGGAGGGGGAGCCGCAGGTCGACCTGCAACTGGCCGACCTGTGTACGCTGGCTTCGCCGCACATTGCCGGCTACAGCCTCGACGGCCGCCAGCGTGGTACGGCGCAGATCTACCAGGCGCTGTGCCGCTTCCTCGGTGTGGATGAACAGGTGCAACTGGCCGACCTGCTGCCCCGGCCGCCGCTGGCTCAGATCGAGCTGGATGCCAGCACCGACCCGGCCTGGGCCTTGGCCACCTTGTGCCGTGCGGTATACGACCCACGTCGCGACGATGCCGATTTCCGCCGCAGCCTCAGCGACGACCCGCAGCAGCAGCGTGCAGCGTTCGACCAGTTGCGCAAGCAGTACCCGCCACGGCGCGAGATAGAGGGGCTGATGGTGCGCTTGCGCGGGGAGTCGCCGCAGTTGGCGCAGCTGGTAAGTGCCTTGGGTGGGGTGTTGGTCTGACAGCCTTTTGAAAGCTGTACCGGCCTCTTCGCGGGTAAACCCGCTCCCACAGGAACCCCCACAGCTCAAGGC
>NZ_JBNRIJ010000015.1:38035-42044 GCF_053557675.1 Pseudomonas sp. XP1
TTGCAAGAATTCGCCGATCAACCTTTGCGTACGCGCTCGACCCGGCTTTCTTCCAGGGCCTTGCATGCCTGCTGGATCATCTGCTCGGTGATCGGTACTTCGCGCCCCTGGGCATCGATGATCGAACCGCACACCTGCGGCTGAGGGGTATTCCGGGGCTTCTGGTTGTCGCTGCCATGCTGCAAGCTCATGTATTGTCTCCTCATCAGGTTCAAGCGCAGGTTAACCCTGTGCCGTGACTGGCCTGTGACAGTACCTGCAGGGTCACGGCAGGCACAGTCCAACAGAAACGGCAGTAAAGCTCCATAGCCTGGTTAGACCGATAGGCTATAGCAACCCTGCAAGGGTTCCACAGGCGTGGATGAGTGGTAGGCTGCGGTTTCCCCGCCAATGTAGTCTGCGCCATGCCCGAATCGGTTTCCCCGCGCCAACGCCGCGCCCTGCGCCTGGGTTGGCAGTTTGTCCGTCCGTACCGTCGCCAGGTGCTGCTGGCCTTGCTGGCCCTGGTAGTCACCGCCGCCATCACCCTGTCCATGGGCCAGGGCATCCGCCTGCTGGTGGACCAGGGCTTCATGACCCGCTCCGCGCATCAGCTCAACCAGACCATTGGCCTGTTCCTGCTGTTGGTGGTGGCCCTGGCGGTGGGTACCTTCAGCCGCTTCTACCTGGTGTCGTGGATCGGCGAGCGCTGCGTGGCCGATATCCGTCGGGCCGTGTTCGACCACCTGATCGGCCTGCATCCCGGGTTTTTCGAAGACAACCGCAGCTCCGAGATCCAGTCGCGGCTGACCGCCGACACCACCTTGCTGCAATCGGTAATCGGCTCTTCGCTGTCGATGTTCCTGCGCAACGCGCTGATGGTCATCGGTGGCGTGGTGTTGCTGTTCATCACCAACCCCAAGCTCACCAGCATCGTGGTGGTGGCCCTGCCACTGGTGCTGGCACCGATCCTGCTGTTCGGCCGCCGCGTACGCAGCCTGTCGCGGCAAAGCCAGGACCGGGTGGCGGATGTGGGTAGCTATGTGGCCGAGACCCTCGGACAGATCAAGACCGTGCAGGCCTACAACCACCAGGCGCATGACCGCCAGCTGTTCGCCGGTACGGTCGAAGCGGCGTTTGCCGTGGCCCGGCAGCGGATTGCCCAGCGTGCCTGGCTTATCACCTTGGTGATCGTGCTGGTTCTTGGAGCGGTGGGGGTAATGTTGTGGGTTGGCGGCATGGACGTGATCGCCGGGCGTATTTCTGCGGGCGAACTGGCCGCCTTCGTGTTCTACAGCCTGATCGTCGGTAGCGCCTTCGGCACCCTCAGCGAGGTGATCGGCGAGTTGCAGCGGGCGGCGGGTGCCGCCGAGCGCATTGCCGAACTGTTGGCGGCGCGCAGTGCGATCCTGCCGCCCGCCATGGCGCAGGTGCTGCCGCAGCAGCGGGCCAGTGGGCGTATCGAGCTGCAGCAGTTGGTGTTCGCCTACCCATCACGGCCCTCGGTGGCGGCTGTCGATGGCCTGAGCCTGGCCATCGAGCCGGGGCAGACCGTGGCGCTGGTGGGCCCGTCGGGGGCGGGCAAGTCGACCCTGTTCGATTTGTTGCTGCGCTTCTACGATCCCCAGCAGGGGCGCATCCTGCTTGATGGCCGGGCGATCACCGAGCTCGACCCCGATCACCTGCGCCATCAGTTCGCCCTGGTAGCACAGAACCCTTCGCTGTTTCGCGGCACGGTCGAGGCCAACATCCGCTATGGCCGGCCCGAGGCGACCCTGGCCGAGGTCGAGGCAGCGGCCCGAGGTGCTCATGCCGATGCATTCATCCGGCAATTGCCGCAGGGCTACCAGACACCGCTGGGCGAGGGCGGCATCGGCCTGTCTGGCGGTCAGCGGCAGCGCCTGGCCATTGCCCGTGCGTTGCTGGTCGATGCGCCGATCCTGTTGCTGGACGAAGCCACCAGCGCACTCGACGCGCAAAGCGAACACCTGATCCAGCAGGCGCTGCCCAGCCTGATGGCCGGGCGCACCACCCTGGTGATCGCCCATCGGCTGGCTACGGTCCAGCATGCCGACCGTATCGCGGTCATCGACAAGGGCCGGCTGGTGGCGGTGGGGACGCACCGCCAGTTGATCGAAGAGAGCCCACTGTATGCCCGGCTGGCGGCCCTGCAGTTCACCACGGGTTAGCTTGTCGTGGCTCTGTAACATTTCTGTAGTAATTGCCTGAGAGTATCTAGCTCAACTGTTGCGTAAGTGCTCGACCTGGCTGCCATTGCTTGATGGCAGCCTTTTTTTGGCCTGCCAGCAACCGGGCTGCGTTGCACCTTGTTGCCAGCTTGCGCGGCCCTACGGTCTTCCTCCTGCTTTCCGAGATCCAAGATGTTGCGTAAATCCCTCAGAGTGCAAATTCTCTCCCTGCTCGGCGGCAGTCTGGTGGCGATGTTGCTGATCGCCCTGGTGTGCTTCCAGTTCCTTTCCTCCAGCGTGCGCGGCTACGCCGAGCTGGTTGACGGGCCGCTGCGGGCCTCGCAACTGATTGACGAAGCCAACCTGCAGTTCAAGATTCAGGTGCAGGAATGGAAGAACGTGCTGCTGCGCGGGCGCCAGCCGGCTGACATGGACAAGTACTGGCAGCAGTTCCAGGCTCGCGAGCAGCAGGTGCAGAAACTGCTCGGACAATTGATCGACAGCAGCGACGCCAGGCTGAAGGCGCCGTTGCAGCAGCTGCGTGACAGCCACCGGCAGCTGGGCCAAGCCTATGCGCAGGGTCGCCAGGCATTCCTGGCGGCGGGCGGCGACCCTGTGGCAGGCGACCAGGCGGTCAAGGGCGTGGACCGCGCCGCCAGCGAGCAGATGAGCGAACTGGTCGAGCAATTGCGTGCCGAGGCCCTTCAGCACGCCGCCAGCCTCAGTGCTGGCGCCGAGCGCACGGTATGGGTGGGCCTGCTGGTGATGCTGGTCTCGGCCGTGCTGGTGGGGCTGCTCAGTCTGTGGTTGGTCAACCGCAGCCTGGTCGAGCCGATCCGCCAGTTGATCGACTATGTCGCGCAGCTTAGCCAGGGCCGCTTTGCCGCCCGGGTAGACAGCCGCCGCGAGGACGAACTGGGCCGCCTGGCGCGGGCCGCCAATACCCTGCGCGACTTCCTTGCCGACACGGTCGGCCGGCTGCAGGACAACGCCCAGGAACTGGAAGGCGCCAGTGGTCAGTTGCGCAGCATCGCCGGCGACATGGCCCGTGGTACCCACGACCAGTTCCAGCGCACCGACCAGGTGGCCACGGCCATGCACGAGATGTCCGCCACCGCCCAGGAAGTCGCCCGCCACGCCGCCGAGGCCGCCCGCGCGGCGGACGATGCCGACCACAGTGCCCAGGCGGGCGAGCAGGTGATGCAGCAGACCATCGACATCATCGGCGCGGTCAACCGCGAAATTGCCGGTACGGCGGCGGTGATACGCGACCTGGAGCATTACAGCACGCGCATTGGCAAAGTCCTCGAGGTGATCCGCGGTATTGCCGAGCAGACCAACCTGCTGGCGCTCAACGCGGCCATCGAAGCGGCCCGTGCCGGCGAGGCCGGGCGAGGTTTTGCGGTAGTCGCCGATGAAGTGCGCAGCCTGGCCCAGCGGACGGCGGCGTCGATCGCCGAGATCCACCAGATCATCGAGGCGGTGCAATCGGGGGCGGTGGAGGCGGTCAAGGCCATCGAAAGCGGCCAGCAGCGCAGCGAGGAGGGTGCCGAGCAGGTGCAGCAAGCCGGGCAGATGCTGCAGCGTATCACCTTGGCAGTGGAAGCGATCCGCGACATGAACCGGCAGATCGCTACCGCGGCCGAAGAGCAGACCAGCGTGGCCGAGGACATCTCCTGCAACCTGATCGAAATCACCCGCATCGCCACGGCTAACCAGCAGGCCGTACAACATACCGAGCAGGCGGGGCAGCGCTTGCATGGGTTGTCCGGGCAACTGGGCGAAGTCACCTCCCGCCTGAGCGCCTGATTTCAAAGGGCCGCTGCGCAGCCCATCGCCGG
>NZ_JBNRIJ010000015.1:42181-87115 GCF_053557675.1 Pseudomonas sp. XP1
CCATGCGACCCGTCGCCCACCCCCTGTATTCACTGCTCCAGACTCAGTTGGCACGTTCCCTGCTCAAGGCGGCGCGCGTGTACACAACAACTGGATAACATCAATGAAGAAATTCCTGCTGACGTTCCTCTGCCTGGGCGTCATCGGCTGCTCCAAACCCGCGGAACCGGAAAAGACCGTCGACGTGCTGCTGATCGGCGGTGGCATCATGAGTGCCAGCCTGGGCACCTACCTCACCGAGCTGGAGCCTTCCTGGAAGGTCGACATCTACGAGCGCCTGGACCAGGTGGCCGAAGAAAGCTCCAACGCCTGGAACAACGCCGGTACCGGTCACTCCGCGTTCTGCGAGCTGAACTACACCAGCGTCGGCAAAGACGGCAGCATCGACATCAGCAAGGCTGTCGGGGTCAACGAGCAGTTCGAGGTGTCCAAGCAATTCTGGGCCTACCAGGTCGAGCAGGGTGTGCTGAGCAACCCGAAGTCGTTCATCAACAACGTGCCACACATGAGCTTTGTCTGGGGCGACGACAACGTTGCCTTCCTGCACAAGCGCGTCGACGCCCTGCAGCACAGCTCGCTGTTCCGCGGCATGGAAATCTCCGAAGACCACGAGCAGATCCGCAAGTGGGCACCGCTGGTGATGGAAGGCCGTGACCCGGGGCAGAAGGTCGCCGCCACGCGCATGGCCATTGGCACCGACGTGAACTTTGGCGAAATCACCCGCCAGCTGTTCGCCGCGATGACCCGCAACCCCAATGTGTCGCTGAACCTGCGCCATGAAGTGCGCGACATCGTGCGCAACGACGATGGTACCTGGCATGTGCGGGTGGCCGACCTGGCCAACGGCGGCGAGGAAAAGGCCGTCAACGCCCGTTTCGTGTTCATTGGTGCTGGTGGTGGCGCGCTGAAGCTGCTGCAGAAGTCGGGCATCCCCGAAGCCGAAGGCTATGCCGGCTTCCCGGTCGGCGGCCAGTTCCTGATGACCGACAACCCAGACCTGGTCGCCCGCCACCAGGCCAAGCTGTACGGCAAGGCCTCGGTCGGCGCGCCGCCGATGTCGGTACCGCACCTGGACACGCGGATGATCGATGGCAAGCAGGTGCTGCTGTTCGGTCCGTTCGCCACTTTCTCCACCAAGTACCTCAAGCACGGATCGCTGCTGGACATGTTCGCCTCGCTGAACAGCCACAACGTACTGCCGATGGTCAATGCCGGTATCGACAACATCGATCTCAGCACTTATCTGATGGGGCAGTTGATGCTCAGTTTCGATGACCGCATGAACGCGCTGCGCGAGTACTTCCCCAACGCCAAGAACGAAGACTGGAAGCTGCTGCAGGCCGGCCAGCGGGTTCAGGTGATCAAGAAGGACCCGGTACTGGGCGGTGTGCTGCAATTCGGTACAGAAGTGGTGGCGGCCCAGGACGGCAGCATCGCTGCGTTGCTGGGGGCATCGCCGGGCGCCTCGACCGCGGCGCCGATCATGCTGACCGTGCTGGAAAAGACCTTCAAGGACCGTATCCAGTCGCCAGCCTGGCAGGCCAGGCTCAAGGAAATCGTGCCGAGCTATGGCCAGAAGCTGAACAACAACCTGGCGCTGACCAACCAGACCCGGGCATGGAGCAGCGAGCGCCTGCAGTTGCTGTATGTGCCGGTGGAGGCCGAGCAAGCGTTATGACCGCTTGATGCAGCCCTTTGTAGGAGCGGCCTTGTGTCGCGAGAGGGCTGCGAAGCAGCCCCGGCGATATGTGCAGCGATGCCGGGATCTGGGGCCGCTTTGCGGCCCATCGCGACACAACGCCGCTCCTACAGGGACTTTTCGATGCACAACAAAAAGCCCGCACGAGGCGGGCTTTTTGACGAGGATTTGGTCGGAGAGACAGGATTCGAACCTGCGGCCTTCTCGTCCCGAACGAGACGCGCTACCTGGCTGCGCTACACTCCGATGAAGGAAATCCTACTGCATACTTTTTTTGCACGCAAGCCCTTGTTGTTAAAAGGGCCTTTGCAAAAAACAGGCTGCGATCAGAGCTCTTTGACGGTGCGGATCTGGTCCTTGTTCAGGCGCGTGCGCTTGCCGTCCAGCTGCTCGAATTCGTAGAAACCGGAGTCTTCATCGAACTTCGGTGTGTCGGTGGCCTGGATTTCGCGACCGTCGTTCAGGGTAATGACGGTTGGCGATGCGCAGCCAGCGAGGGCGCCCAGGCCCAAGGCGAGCAGAAAGGCGGGTAGGGTCCGTTGAATCATCGTGTTTCTCCAGTGCGATGGTGCTAGATGACATTAAGACGCAGGGCGTCCACGCAAGTTCCGTCTACAGTGCAGCATAGCGGCAAACTTGTGGCATTGATCGAGAGCAAGGGCCACGGGCGTCACGCTGTGATGGGCGCGTGCTGTGTTATAACTGCGGCCATCCCATGTTCTTGTGACGGACCCCCATGAAAGCCAAGGCAGATACCCCATTCGTGCCGCTGAACATCGCCGTGCTCACGGTCAGCGACACCCGCACCTTCGACACCGATACTTCCGGCCAGCTGTTCGTCGACCGGCTGAGCGCGGCCGGTCATCGCCTGGCCGAGCGCGTGCTGCTGAAAGACGACTTGTACAAGATTCGCGCCCAGGTCGCCACCTGGATCGCCGATGACAGCGTGCAGGTGGTGCTGATCACCGGTGGCACCGGCTTTACCGGCCGCGACAGCACCCCCGAGGCCGTGGCCTGCCTGCTGGACAAGCAGGTAGAAGGCTTTGGTGAGCTGTTCCGGCAGATTTCCGTGGCCGACATCGGCACCTCCACGGTGCAGTCGCGGGCCCTGGCCGGGCTGGCCAACGGTACCCTGGTGTGCTGCCTGCCGGGTTCGACCAACGCGGTGCGCACCGGTTGGGACGGCATCCTCGCCGAGCAGCTGGATGCCCGCCATCGCCCGTGCAACTTCGTGCCGCACCTGAAGCAGGCAGCGGCCTGCGACAGCCGTGGTTGAGGTGCCCCAGGCCCGGCCGCTGATGCCGGTGGAACAGGCCCTGGAGCAGCTACTGGCATTGGCCGAAGCGGCACCTATCCGCGACACCGAGAACCTGCCGCTGGCCGAAGCCGAGGGCCGTGTGCTGGCCAGCGACCTGGTGGCCTCGCTCGACCTGCCACCGTGGCCGAACAGCGCCATGGACGGTTACGCCTTGCGTCTGGCCGACTGGCAGGGCAAACCCCTGCCGGTCAGCCAGCGGATTTTCGCCGGCCATGCGCCGCAGCCGCTGCAACCGGGCACCTGTGCGCGTATCTTCACCGGGGCGCCGCTGCCCGAAGGCGCCGACTGCGTCGAGATGCAGGAAAACACCCAAGTGGCGGAGGATGGCCGGGTACGCTTTCTTGAAGCGCTGAAGATCGGGCAGAACATTCGTCCCCAGGGCCAGGAAACCCGCAAGGGCGAACAGGTGATGAGCGCCGGCACCCGGCTTGGGCCGATCGAGCTGGGCCTGGCCGCGACCCTGGGCCACGGCCGGCTGGACGTGGTGCGCAAGGTGCGGGTGGCGGTGCTGTCCACCGGTGACGAACTGGTCGAACCCGGCCTGCCGCTGGGGCCGGGGCAGATCTACAACAGTAATCGCCGGCTGCTGGTCAGCTGGTTGCAGCGGCTGGGCTGCGACGTGGTCGATGCGGGCATCCTGCCGGATGACCTGGCACGCACCCGCAGCTGCCTGGCCGAGCTGGGCGATGTCGACCTGATCCTGTCCACCGGCGGTGTCTCGGTGGGGGAGGCCGACTACCTCGGCGCCGCCCTGCGCGAAGCCGGCGAGCTGGCCTTGTGGAAGCTGGCGATCAAGCCGGGCAAGCCGCTGACCTTCGGCCACTTCCAGGGTGTGCCGGTAATCGGGCTGCCGGGTAACCCGGCCTCGACCCTGGTCACCTTCGGCCTGCTGACCCGGCCCTACCTGTTGCGGCGTCAGGGTGTGACCGATGTCACGCCGCTGCGCTTCGACATGCCGGCCGGCTTTGACTGGCCCAAGGCCGGCACGCGCCGCGAATACCTGCGCGCCCGTATCGAACAGGGCCAGGTGCGCATCTACAAGAACCAGAGCTCTGGCGTGCTGCGCAGTGCGGCCTGGGCCGAGGGGTTGGTGGAGGTGCGCGAAGGCAGTACGCCGACGCGGGGGGACAGCGTGCCGTTCATTCCCTTCAGCGAACTACTTGGCTGAGCGGCCCAGCAAGGCACTGCCCAGTGCCGCCGCCTCGACCGGTGCCGCCTGGGCCAGGCGCATGTGCACGTTCTCCAGTTGCTGGGCGGCCACGCTCCAGTCATGTCGCTGGCGGGCGAACTGGCGCCCGGCAGCGCTCAACTGGCTCATGCGCCAAGGCTGGTTGAGCAACTGGGTGATCAGCAGGGCAAGCTGGTCGCCATCCTCACTGCCCAGGTAGTGCTCACCGTTGTTCGCGGTCAGGCCTGAAACGCCTTTGCCGGTGGTGATCACCGGTAAGCCCGCGGCCATCGCTTCGAGGATCTTCACCTTGGAGCCACCGGCATAGCGCAGCGGTGCGAAGAACAGCGCCGAACGCCGCTGCAGCTCACGCAAGTCGGGGCGGTAGCCGAACCATTCGATGCGCGGGTCGTTCCAGTGCAGTTTCCAGCTGGCGGGCATGGCATGCCCGGCAATCGCCAGGCGCACCGCCGGGTTGCTCATCCAGACCTGCGGCATGATGTCTTCCAGCGCCCATTCGATGGCCTCCAGGTTCGCGCCATACTCGAAGTTGCCAACGAACAGCAAGCGCTGGCTGTGCAGCGCAGGTTGCACGTGCTGGTAGAAATCACAATCCACGCCATTGACCACCACGTTCACCGGGCGTCCACTGATCTGCGCGATCAGCTCGGCATCGTGGGTGCTGACCACCACCAGTTCGGTTGGTTGGCGCAATACCCGCTGTTCCCAGCGTCGATAGCGCCAGCGGTCGAAGGCGTTGAGCGGGCGCAGCCATAGCGGCAGGCGATCGTGGCTGGCGCCACCCATAACCGATTCCAGGGTGTGTTCGCTGAGCATGTACGGCAGTCCGCGTGCCTGCAAGGCCTTTTCGAAGGGTTGAAAACTGTAGCTGTGCTCGATCTGGATCACATCCCAGGGTTCGTCAAGCAATTGCTCGAAGCGGTGCCGCAGGCAAGGAGCCAGGCCATTGATGATTGCCCGCATGGGGTAGGCGATGATTGGCGAGGCCAGCAGGTTGAGCGGGCTGTGCAGGGGGCGACGGGGCAGCACGATCAGGCGCTCGAGCAGCGGTTCCAGGGCCTCGCGGGCGGCATCGCCCAGCGGGATCTTCGATTGCACCAGCAGGGTAATCCGGTGACCCCGCTGTGCCAGGGCGCGTATCAGGTGGTATTGCCGTGTCTTGCTGCCGCTGGTGGTCGGCCAGGGTAGGTACGGCAGTGTCCAGAGAATGCGCATGACCCGAAATCCTCGCTAAAGGCTGCGGATAGCAAGACGCGCCCTTGGGCAGCAGTGGTAGAACCACTGCCGGGGGCGCGTCCGTGGCAATAAAGTGTATCTGCTGAGCATAGCCGGGCATTGCCAGGCGTGGGGAAAAGACTGGCCGCTCCCACAAAATCGACCGCGTTGGCCTGCTATTTTTTGGGATGCATGCAACGATCCGCGGTTGCGAAGGGTCGAGATCTGGGTTGATCACTTCACGGAGGCGCACACATGCAAGGGCGCAAGGCAATGCTGATCCTGCATGGCAAGCAGGCCATGAACGAAGACGTGCGCAGCGCCGTGCATGGCTTGCGCGATAGTGGCTGGGTACTGGATGTGCGGGTCACCTGGGAGGCCGGTGACGCCCAGCGCCTGGTCACCGAGGCGCTGGCTGTCGGCTACGGCCATATCGTCGCCGGAGGTGGGGATGGCACGTTGCGTGATGTCGCCGAGGCCATGGGGCTTGCAGGTACTCAGGCCAGCCTGGCGTTGTTGCCGCTGGGTACGGCCAACGATTTTGCCAAGGCCGCCGGCATACCCCTGGAGCCTGCCACTGCACTGGCCTTGCTGAACATACCCGCGCGGCCAATAGACCTGGGCCAGGCCGGTGACCAGTTGTTCCTCAACATGGCCACGGGCGGTTTTGGCAGCCAGGTCACGGCCAATACCTCCGAAGACCTGAAGAAAGTGCTGGGCGCTGCCGCCTATCTGTTCACTGGCTTGTCGCGTTTCAGCGAACTGCAGGCAGCCTCGGTAGAGCTGCGAGGGCCGGGTTTCGACTGGCAGGGTGACCTGCTGGCGCTGGGGATCGGCAACGGTCGCCAGGCCGGGGGTGGGCAAGTGCTGTGCCCCGAGGCCCTGGTGGATGATGGCTTGCTCGATATCGCCATCCTGCCGGCACCTCAGGAGATGGTCGGGGCGCTGCGTGAACTGTTGGCTGGCAACGGGTTGTTGGTCAGGGCCAGGTTGCCCTGGGTCGAGATCAAGTGCTCGCAAGGGTTGGACATCAACCTGGATGGCGAGCCGGTACAGGCCGACAAGTTGCGCTTCAAGGCCAGGCCCGCTGCGCTGCGCCTGCACTTGCCAGAGGGGTCGCCGTTGCTCAGTCGTCCAGGCTGATGATTTTCTCGCGCACTGCGAACAGCACCAGGCCGGCCACATCATGGATCTGCAGGCGTTTCATGATTTGCGAGCGGTGGGTTTCCACGGTCTTGATCGACAGGCCCAGCCCGGTTGCGATTTCTCGCGTGGACTTGCCACGCACGATCAGGCGCAGGATCTCCAGCTGTCGCGCCGTGAGGTTATGCCGCTCGCCTGCGGGTTGCTTGCCCTGCCTGGTGTGCAGAAGCGCCTGGTTGATGACCGTATGGGCGATGGCCGGGCTGAGGTAGCGCTCGCCATTGCGCACCGCGGTAAGGGCCTGTTCCAGTTCGGTGGCGCTGGTGTCCTTGAGCAGGTAGCCGTGTGCGCCGCTTTCCAGGGCCCGCATGATCAGGTCCGGGTCGGTGTGCATCGACAGGATCAGCACCTTGCAGGTGCTGCCGCTGGCGCGCAGTTGGGTGAGGGCGTCCAGCCCGCTGGTGGAGCGCATGGAGATGTCCAGCAGGACAATGTCCGGGGCCAGCGTACGCACCTGTTCGAGCAACTGGCTGCCATCGTCGGCTTCACCGATCACATCATAGCCAGGGATGTCGCAGACCAGTGCGCGCACCCCGGCGCGGATCAGCGAGTGGTCGTCTACCAGCAGCAGCCTACAGGTCATGGGTTGCAGTACTCCTGGCGCGTTCCTGGGTGCGCGGTGGCCATGGGAACATCGCCTCGATGTGCGTGCCCAGGCCAAGCTGGCTGGTGATGTCCAGGCTGCCCTGCAGCGCGGTTACCCGCTCCTGCATGCCGGCCAAGCCCCGCTGGCCTGCTTCGGCCGGTTGCCTGGCTGGCACGAAACCGCGTCCATCGTCGTGGATCGACAACGCCAACCCCTCAGGCGTGCGCTGCAGGCGGACGACAAGGTTGCGAGCCTGGGCGTGGCGCAGCATGTTGGTCACGGCTTCCTGGGTGATGCGGAAAACCGCCATGGCCACAGCCTCGTCGATGCCGCCCAGGCGCTGGTTGCACGCCAGGCTCCAGTGCACGCCGCTGTTGCCCAGGGTACGCACCAGGTGTGCGCGCAGGCTGGCTTCCAGGCCCAGGCTGGCCAACTGCCGAGGGTTGAGCAGGGCGGAGACATCGCGCACGTTGCCCAGGGTGTCGTCCAGCGTGCTGCGCAGGGCGTCGCAGTGGCCTTGCAGGTCATCGGGCATGCGCTTTTGCAGCCACTGCAACTGCAATTTGGCGGCGGTGAGCAACTGGCCGATGTCATCGTGCAATTCCCGGCTCAGATGCTGGCGCTCGTCTTCCTGGACCTTGAGCATGCGCTCGGCCAACTCCGCCGGGCGCAGGTTGATCGACCTGGCGCCCATGGCCAGGTGCACCACAGCGCCCAGCGTGGCGGCCAACTGCAGCAGCAGCAGGCTGGTCGGGATCGCCTGGTCGGCCAGGTACAGCGACAGGTTGGCGACCAGCGAGGCCATGCACAGCCCGACCGTCGTCCAGCGCAGCAGGGTTGTGCGGGAGCAGCACTGCAAAGAAGTCTTCAAGCGTGGGGACATAGGTAGGGAAGCCACTGAAGTATTGCTGATGGAGGCCTTGCACAATCCATGTCAGAGGCTTTGGAGCAGTACTTTCTATTTTCTTTCGAACACGTGATCCTGCGACCTTGCTGCAGGTTGCAAACGTTTGTGGGGGCGCATGTTACCACTTCGCAGTGCATTGGTCGCGGTCGGGTAAAGGTATGAAACGCCGGCGGGGCGGGCGCGGGAGAGTAGCAAAGTGCCACTTGGCTTTATTGTGCACCAGGCACTTGCCATGGAACTTGCGCGCTGTTGATTCAACTTGGCCACCGGCAACCTGGAAACTTTCGAGAACTTTCCAAGTTCGACCTGGGTGGGCCTGAATAAACGTGCCCAGCTGCATTTCAAACCAGTTCAATAGGTGGCAGATGAGCGGCCGGAGTGCGTGCTGCCTGCCGTCTCGCTATGCGGGTGGATGCACACGCTGCCTTGCTCGTTACAAGGCGTGCAGGGTAGTGCAAACGGTTGCTGCACGGCCTTGGCCAGTTCACCCAGCAGCACCAGCTGTTCACCGATGTCCAGGTTGAGCCGCCCGGTGCAAGGGTCGACCAGTTCCAGCTGCCAGGCCAGCAGGGTCAGGCAGGCCCCTACTGCGGGCAAAGCTTCGCGCTGCAGGCAACCGCCCTGGCAGGCCGGGGCCAGCAACTGCTGCAGAGCGGTGGTGTAATGGGCGACTTCGCGCAGGCCAAGGTGTGCGGCCTGTCGAGCGAGGTTGTCGAGGGCGTTGTCCAGGCAGCGGCAGGCATCCGGGTCATTGTCGATCAATTCCAGATGCTGCAGGCATTCCTGGGCCTGGGTCAGCAGTACCTGGGCATCCAGCAGGAACCCCTGCAGGGCGTTATCGAACGGCAAGGCGCTGTCCATCATGAAGCCCCCGCGCGTGGGGTAGGCGCAAGGGACGGGCACGCCAATACGATAGCTAGCAAAAGCCTGACTCCATTCATGCAATGAGAATGGCGTCACATTAATGGCTAAAGGATATCGCGAACATCAGGTTGCGCCCGATTGTGGCTAAGGGTTTCCCTGATAAGGGCCTCAGGTGGGGAACTTTTGCCGTCCCGCTGAATCATTCGCGCTTCCCGCAGTAAAGCATGATGGTAATGTGATATCAATTGCCTTCACGGCATTTTCCCGCAAGGGTCAAGGTGTGCGTGAAGCCGCCGATACAGGGTGGATGATTTCACTTTTTCCGACTCAAGCCTGGGGGCTTTCCAATGGCTGGCATTCTCGACACGGTAGACCAACGCACGCAACTGGTGGGTGAGAACCGCCTGGAAATCCTGATGTTTCGCCTGGCCGGCCGCCAGCTGTTCGCAATCAACGTGTTCAAGGTGCAGGAAGTGCTGCAACTGCCCAAGCTGACCCTGATGCCCCAGCGCCATGCTTTCGTCTGCGGTGTGGTCAACCTGCGCGGCCAGACCCTGCCGGTGATCGACCTGTCCCAGGCGATCGGCATGCGCCCGCTGCAGCCGGGGCCGGACAGCACCATCATCGTCACCGAATACAACCGCTCGGTGCAGGCCTTCCTGGTGGGCGGTGTCGACCGCATCGTCAACATGAACTGGGAAGCGATCATGCCGCCGCCATCCAGCGCCGGACGCCAGCATTATCTGACCGCCATCACCAAGGTCGATGACAAGCTGGTGGAAGTGATCGACGTGGAGAAGGTGCTGGCCGAGATTGTGCCGTACAACGCCCGGGTTTCCGGCGACAAGCTCGCCGACCCGGTGCTGGCCCGGGCTCGCGGCCGCGAAGTGCTGCTGGTGGACGACTCCAGCGTGGCCCTGGCGCAATTGCGCGACACCCTGTCCCAGTTGGGCGTGAAGTTGCACGTGGCCAGTGATGGCCTGAAGGCGCTGCGCATGCTCAAGGGCTGGGCTGACGCAGGAGAGAACGTGTGCGAGAAGTTGCTGATGGTGTTCACCGACGCCGAGATGCCGGAAATGGACGGCTACCGTTTGACCACCGAGATCCGTGGCGATGCCCGTTTGCGCCAGCTGTACGTGGTGTTGCACACCTCGCTGTCGGGTAGTTTCAACGAGTCCATGGTGAAGAAGGTGGGCTGCGACAACTTCCTGTCCAAGTTCCAGCCCGATCGCCTTGTCGACGTGGTCAAGCAACGTCTGTTGCTGGACGCCGCTACCGCGTGATTCCAGCCCCTGCCGGGTATAAGCTTGGCGTTTTGGCATGACGCGAGGCGGCAGGGATGTTTCTCAGTGAGCTGTATCGGTACCCGGTGAAGTCGGGGCAGGCCCAACGCTTGCAGGCTTCGCCGGTGGGGTTGCTGGGGGTGCACGGCGACCGGCGCTGGATGGTGGTGGAGGAAGAAAACGGACGCTTCCTTACCCAGCGCGCCTGGCCTCAGCTTGGCCGGATCAAGGCAAGCGATGATGACAGTGGCCAGTTGCTGCTGGAAGCACCTGGCCAGGCACCGTTGTGGGTGCCTGTGCCACCTGCCGATGATGCCCTGCGCGGCGTGACCATCTGGCGCGATACCCTGCGTGTGCCGGATGCGGGCGATGCGGCGGCGGCCTGGCTGAGCCAGTTGCTGGGCAAGGCCGTGCGCCTGGTGCATTGCCCGGAGCAGCGCGCGCGTTACCTGCCCAATGGCTACGGCTTCAACAGTGACCGGGCGGCGTTCCCGGACGGTTTCCCGTTGTTGCTGATCGGCCAGGGTTCGCTGGACGAACTCGACCGGCGTATCGGCCGGCCCATGGAGATGCTGCGCTTTCGGCCCAACCTGGTGGTGCAGGGGGCTGAGCCGTTTGCCGAAGATGGCTGGAAGCGGATTCGTATCGGCAGCCTGGAGTTTCGCGTGCTCAAGCCCAGTGTGCGCTGCATCTTTACCACCATCGACCCGGCAACCGGCGAGCGCAGCGAGGACCGCGAGCCGATGGCCACGCTCAGGACCTTCCGCGAGAAAGAAGGGGATGTGCTGTTCGGGCAAAACCTGGCGGTGGATGGCAGCGGGTGGCTGGAGGTAGGGATGCAGGTCGAAATCCTGGAGTAGCTGTGTTGCCTGTGCCGGCCTCTTCGCGGGTATTGCACCGGGTTTGAATGCGGTGCAGTACCTGTGAGAGCGGGTTTACCCGCGAAGGGGTCGGAACAGGCTCACCAGCGATCACATGTCATCGAAATACCGCTCATGCCAATCCACCAGCGGCTGCGGCGAGTTCAGCTTCTGCCCGTAGATCACCGAATACGACAGCACGTTCTGCACATACTGGCGCGTTTCGTCGAACGGGATCGATTCCACCCACACATCGAAGCTCAGGTGCTTGGCGCCTTTGAGCCACTGCCGCACACGCCCGGGGCCGGCGTTGTAGGCTGCCGAAGCGAGCACCCGGTTGCCGTTGAACTGACTGTGTACCTGGCTCAGGTAGGCCGCACCCAGCTGGATGTTCTTGTCCGGGTTGAACACCTGCGCCGGTGATGCCAGCGGGATGCTGAACTTTCGCGCGGTTTCCTTGGCCGTGGCCGGCATCAACTGCATCAGGCCGCTGGCACCCACCGGGGAGCGTGCATCCTCCATGAACGCGCTTTCCTGGCGGGTAATGGCGAATACCCAGCTCGAATGCAGGCCGCGGACCTTGGCCTCGCGCACCAGTGTGTCGCGGTGGGCCATCGGGAAGCGGATGTCCAGGTCGTCCCAGTACTGTGCCTGGCTGATGGTGCGAATGGCCGGGAAGTACCAGCGCAGGTCGTACCCCAGGCGTGCCTGGGCGACCATTTCGTCGCGGCTGAAGTGGCGGCTGACGTGGTACCACTCGCGGCGGCCTTCGACGATCTGGCCGCGAGCGTGGAACTCCAGGGCACGGCGGATGCCCGGGGTATTGCGTACCTTGTTGACCAACTGTGGGCTGAGCACCAGCGGCTTGTTGTTCAGCTGGTAAGGGGTCTGTGCCCGGTCGGCGGCGAGGAAACCGTAGAAGTCACGCTCGCGCGCCACGGTCTTGTACAGCAGCGGGATCTGTGGGTTGTTCGGTTGCGCCAGCTCCAGGCTGCGCGCCTGCCAGTACTTCCAGCGGCTGCTGCTGGCCAGGTCCTGGGGCAGGCGACGGGTCAGCTCGTAGGCGTCCTCCCAGCGGCCCAGGCGCAGCAGCAGGCGCAGGCGCCATTCGCTGACGGTGTTATCACGCAGTTCGGGGTCGTAGCGGGTCATCAGGTCGAGCGCGCGCGGGTCGTAGCGGCGCGCAAGGGTCAGGCCGATTTCGCGGGCGATGGCCACCTTCTCGTCTCGGGAAAAGTGCATGCGCTGGGCGTAGTCGTCGAGCAGTGTCATGGCCCGCTCCGGGTCCTGTCGGGCCAGGCGGCGCAGGCCGAGGCTGACCACGTCGGACATGGCTTCGTTGACCGGGGTGAAGCGCGACGGCTGGTTGAGCAGCTCGGGTTTTTGCGCCACATCGACCAGCAGGCGCCCCTGTGGGGCGAGAGTGGTCAGGGTCTTGACCAGGTTGTTGGCCAGGCCGTAGTTGCGCGCCTGGGCCGCCAGCTTGGTGCGTTGCCAGCGCTTGGCCTCGGTCAGCTGGCCCTCGGCCGCCCACATGCCGAACAGCGTGTCGCAGGTGGCCGGCTGCGACTTGCCGACGTTCCACAGTTTTTCGGCCGTGGCAAAGCCCTCGGCGCGCAGGCCGTGGCTGAGCTGGTACTGGCCGTTGAGGCAATCCAGTTCGGTGAAATTGAGCTTGGGGTCGTAGTACTTGACGAAGGTGTTCCATTCGCCGCGTTCGGCCAGCCAGCGCAACCAGCGCAGTTTCATCCAGTTGGCCTGGGGCAGGTCGCCATGCTTGGCGAGGAAGCCTTCGATTTCCTGATTGCTGGCGGTTTTCAGGCGGGCGGTGAGTTCGTCGTAGGCCAGGTAGGGCGTCAGCGGGTAGTCGCTGAGGGCCTGGGCATAGCGCAGGTACGGGCCTTTGTCGCCTTTGGCCAGCGCGCGCTTGGCCTCGTCATAGTACTGGCGTTGCAGGGTAAGGTCGGCGGCCTGCGCCGCGCAGGTGGCGGCGGTGAGCAGCAGGCAGGATGCAATATGTAACAGGCGGCTGCGCATGATACGTCCGGGCAGTTGAACCATGGGGAAGTGACGGCGGAGCCAGCACTGTTGGAAGCTATTGCCTTAGCTTAGCTGTTTGCCGGCCGCGGGTGAAAGCACTGTGCTTGTATCGGGATATTAAGTTCGACCAGATGTCGCAAAGCCCTCGCCGGTTGGCCAGGCGGATGCCGTCGGGGGCCAAGTCAGGTAGAATGCGCGCCCGATTTATGGAGACCAACATGACCCTGCTCAAATTCAGCGATGTGTCCCTCGCATTCGGCGCCATGCCGCTGCTGGACAAAGTGTCCTGGCAGATCGCTCGTGGCGAGCGGGTGTGCATCATCGGCCGCAACGGCACCGGCAAGTCGAGCATGCTGCGCCTGGTCAAGGGCGAGCAGAAGGGCGACGACGGCGAAATCTGGCGTGCCCCAGGCCTGAAGATCGGCGAGCTGCCGCAGGAGCTTCCGGTGGCCGACGAACGCACGGTGTTCGACGTGGTGGCCGCAGGGCTGGATGGCGTTGGCGATCTGCTGGCGCAGTTCCACCACCTGAGCCTGAACATCCAGGGCGATGAAGACCTGGAAAAACTCATGCACGTCCAGCACGAGCTGGAAGCCCGTGACGGCTGGCGCTTGCAGCAGGTGGTGGAAAGCACCCTGAGCCGCCTGCAACTGCCGGCCGACAAGACCCTGGCCGAACTGTCCGGTGGCTGGCGCCGCCGCGTGCTGCTGGCCCAGGCGCTGGTGTCGGAACCCGACCTGCTGCTGCTCGACGAGCCGACCAACCACCTGGACATCGGTGCCATCGCCTGGCTCGAAGAGGCACTTCGCGGCTTCAACGGCGCGGTGCTGTTCATCACCCACGACCGTTCCTTCCTGCAGAACCTGGCCACCCGCATCCTCGAACTGGATCGCGGCGGCCTGATTGACTGGAACGGCGACTATGCCAGCTTCCTGGTGCACAAGGAGGCCGCGCTGGCCGCCGAAGAAACCGCCAACGCATTGTTCGACAAGCGCCTGGCCCAGGAAGAAGTGTGGATCCGCCAAGGCATCAAGGCTCGCCGTACCCGCAACGAAGGCCGAGTGCGCGCGCTGAAGGCCCTGCGTGTGGAGCGTAGCGAACGCCGCGAACGCCAGGGCAAGGCCAACATCCAGATCGAGGCGGCGGAAAAGTCCGGCAAGCAGGTGATGGTGCTGGAAAACGTCAGCTTCCATCACCCCGACGGGCCTGTGCTGGTCAAGGACTTCTCCATGGTTCTGCAGCGTGAGGACCGCATCGGCCTGCTGGGCGCCAACGGTACCGGCAAGACCACCCTGCTCAAGCTGATGCTCGGCGACCTGGAGCCGACCGCCGGCAAGGTCGAGCGCGGCACCAAGCTGGAAGTGGCCTATTTCGACCAGATGCGTCACCAACTCGACCTAGAAAAGACCGTTATCGACAACCTGGCCGAAGGCCGCGACTTCATCGAGATCGACGGCCAGAACCGCCATGTGCTGAGCTACCTGGGCGATTTCCTGTTCAGCCCTCAGCGTGCCCGTACGCCGGTCAAGGCGCTGTCGGGTGGCGAGCGTGCACGGCTGTTGCTGGCCAAGCTGTTCAGCAAGCCGGCCAACCTGCTGGTGCTTGACGAACCGACCAACGACCTGGACGTGGAAACCCTCGAGCTGCTCGAGGAGGTGCTGTCCAACTACAAGGGCACCGTGCTGATGGTCAGCCACGACCGGGCCTTCCTCGACAACGTCGTCACCAGCACCCTGGTGTTCGAAGGCGAGGGCAAGGTGCGTGAATACGTTGGTGGTTACGAGGACTGGATTCGCCAGGGTGGCTCGCCGAAGCTGCTGGGCGTGACCGAGAGCAAGGGCGGCAAGTCCGAGCTCAACAGCGCGGTGGTGGAGAAGGTCGAGGCCAAGCCGGCGCCTGCCCCTGTTGCAGTGGTGGCCGATGGTTCGAAAAAGAAGCTCAGCTACAAGCTGCAGCGTGAGCTGGAAATGCTGCCGGGGCAGATCGACGAACTGGAGCAGCGCATGGCCGAGGCCCAGGAAGAAGTGAATGCGGCGGGCTTCTATCAGCGGCCTATTGCGGAAACCTCGGCGGTGCTGGCCAAGATCGAGAGGCTGCAGGGTGAGCTGGATGTATTGGTAGAGCGCTGGGCCGAGCTGGAAGGCTGACCAGCGTCAGCCTGATTCGGCCTCTTCGCGGGTGAACCCGCTCCCACAAGGACCGCACCGCAGTTGGACGCAGTACAGTACCTGTGGGAGCGGGTTCACCCGCGAAATGGCCGGCACAGGTTGAATCATTCCTTCTTCTGCAACCGCACCGCCAGTACATCGCACGGCGCGCCATGCAGCACGTCATTGGCCGTAGAGCCCAGTAGCAATGCCAGGCCGTGACGGCCATGGCTGCCGACCACGATCAGGTCGCACTTCTGGTCCTTGGCCAGCTGGTGGATCTCCTGGCGCGGCTGGCCATAGGTCAGGTGCGAGTCGCCGCGGTGGATGTCCGGGTATTTGTTGAACAGGCGGTCCATGCGTTCCTTGGCCTGGTCGAACTGCTGCTGTTGCAGCTGCGACAGGTCCATCGGTACGTCACCGCCGAACGCCATGGCCATCGGCTCGACGATGTGTACCAGCGAAACCTTGGCATTCGACGGTGCGGCCAGCGCCATGGCACGTTTGATCACCGGGTCGCATTCTTCGGTCAGGTCGACGGCGACCAGAAGATGTTCGTAGGACATGAGCGGAACTCCTGACAATCGCGATAGAAGAAGTATGGTCGCTTTCGGGCGGGTCTTCCGTGAAAAATGGCTAACCAGCTCATTTGCAACGTTTTATGGGAACTACAGATATGACGGTATTGCTGGTGGTGTCAATCCTGGCGCTGATTCTCAGCCCGCTTTCGTGGCTGCGCACCTCGCGCAAGCAGAGCGAGCAGATGAAGCTGCGCCTGGAGGCTCGGCGCATGGGTTTGGCCATGCAGCTGGCGCCGCAGCAGTGGCCGCACTGGCTGGAAAAGGAGCCGCCGAGCCCGTGCCCGCAATACCACCGGGCACGTCGCCGCGGGCATGAGGACAGCTTCAGCTTCTGGCAGATAACCCCGGGGGTGTGGTGGAACCAGTGGCGTGAACCCTGTGAGGACCCACGCTTCATGGAGGCCTTGGCGCGCTTGCCGGCGAGTGTCTACAAGGTAGAGGCCGATGCGCGCATGATTGCGCTGTACTGGACCGAGCGGGGCGATACGGCTGTGTTGCAGGATGTTGCCTATGTCCTCGAAACCTTGGCCTGAGACCTGCCTTTGCGCAGCCTGTGTGGGAGCGGGTTTACCCGCGAAGAAGGCGACGCGGTGGATGGCACCGGCTTTGCCGGTGTTCGCGGGTAAACCCGCTCCCACAGGGCCCCGCTAAGCCCTACCATTGGTCTTCTCATCCGAAGGCAAGCACAAAACGACAAAGCGGCGGCTTGGCCGATCCCCTGAAGGGGTGGGGTGCCAAGTCGCCGCTTTGCGTTCTGCTGCGCAGAAAAGGCCAGGCAGGCCGGGTATGCATTCAAGCAAGTGCCAGTGTAGCCGTTCGAGGTCGCCGTGCAAGGCAGAGCTGCAACATTCGCCTGCGGTTCATGGTCAATCGCCGACATGAATGGTCAACAATCACTGTCATCATGTTTTGTACCAGGACGCTACAAAATGACCGGAAAGTCGGGTTTTCACCATGCTCGCGAGCATTTGACAACGCCGATCTTTTCGGAGAATGTGTGCACACCCAAATCAAACGGGCGTATGAATTGAGCGTTTGTATGTCATGACGCCAAGCCATACTTCCGACTAGCGCGCTGACGGGTGTGCCTGGGGCAGGGCAGCTAGGCCTGCTTTTGCTGCAGCGATCGGCGTGTACTGTTCAGCTTCCATATCGTGGAGATCAGTTGATGATTTACGAAGGTAAAGCCATCACGGTTAAGGCTCTTGAAAGTGGCATCGTCGAGCTCAAGTTCGACCTCAAGGGTGAGTCCGTCAACAAGTTCAACCGCCTGACCCTGAACGAACTGCGCCAGGCCGTCGATGCCATCCAGGCCGACGCCTCGGTCAAGGGCGTGATCGTCAGCAGTGGCAAGGACGTGTTCATCGTCGGCGCCGACATCACCGAGTTCGTCGACAACTTCAAGCTGCCCGAGGCCGAACTGGTCGCCGGCAACCTGGAAGCCAACCGCATCTTCAACGCCTTCGAAGACCTCGAAGTGCCGACCGTCGCCGCCATCAACGGCATCGCCCTGGGCGGCGGCCTGGAAATGTGCCTGGCCGCCGACTACCGGGTCATGTCCACCAGCGCCAAGATCGGCCTGCCGGAAGTCAAGCTGGGTATCTACCCGGGCTTCGGCGGTACCGTGCGCCTGCCGCGCCTGATCGGTTCGGACAACGCCATCGAATGGATCGCCGCCGGCAAGGAAAACCGTGCCGAAGACGCCCTGAAAGTGGGTGCCGTCGACGCCGTGGTCGCGCCTGAGCTGTTGATGGCCGGTGCTCTTGACCTGGTCAAGCGCGCCATTAGTGGCGAGCTGGACTACAAGGCCAAGCGTCAGCCAAAACTGGAAAAGCTCAAGCTCAACGCCATCGAGCAGATGATGGCCTTCGAGACTGCCAAGGGCTTCGTCGCTGGCCAGGCCGGCCCGAACTACCCGGCCCCGGTCGAAGCCATCAAGACCATCCAGAAGGCCGCCAACTTCGGCCGTGACAAGGCCCTGGAAGTCGAAGCCGCAGGCTTCGCGAAGCTGGCCAAGACCTCGGTTGCCGAGAGCCTGATCGGCCTGTTCCTCAACGACCAGGAACTCAAGCGCAAGGCCAAGGCGCATGACGAAATCGCCCGCGACGTGAAGCAGGCCGCCGTGCTCGGCGCCGGCATCATGGGGGGCGGCATCGCCTACCAGTCGGCGGTCAAGGGCACCCCGATCCTGATGAAGGACATCCGCGAGGAAGCCATCCAGCTGGGCCTGAACGAGGCCTCCAAGCTGCTCGGTAACCGTGTCGAGAAGGGCCGCCTGACCCCGGCCAAGATGGCCGAGGCACTCAACGCCATTCGCCCGACCCTGTCCTACGGCGACTTCGCCAATGTCGACATCGTCGTCGAGGCCGTGGTCGAGAACCCGAAAGTCAAGCAGGCCGTGCTGGCTGAAGTGGAAGCCCAGGTGAAGGAAGATGCGATCCTCGCTTCCAACACCTCGACCATTTCCATCAACCTGCTGGCCAAGGCGCTCAAGCGCCCGGAAAACTTCGTCGGCATGCACTTCTTCAACCCGGTGCACATGATGCCGCTGGTGGAAGTCATCCGTGGCGAGAAGTCCAGTGAAGTGGCGGTCGCCACCACCGTGGCCTACGCCAAGAAGATGGGCAAGAACCCGATCGTGGTCAACGACTGCCCGGGCTTTCTGGTCAACCGCGTGCTGTTCCCGTACTTCGGCGGCTTCGCCAAGCTGGTAAGCGCCGGTGTCGACTTCGTGCGTATCGACAAGGTCATGGAAAAGTTCGGCTGGCCGATGGGCCCGGCGTACCTGATGGACGTGGTCGGCATCGACACCGGCCACCACGGCCGTGACGTGATGGCCGAAGGCTTCCCGGACCGCATGAAGGACGAGCGTCGCTCGGCCGTTGACGCACTGTACGAGGCCAACCGCCTGGGCCAGAAGAACGGCAAGGGCTTCTACGCCTACGAAACCGACAAGCGCGGCAAGCCGAAGAAGGTCGCCGATGCCACCGTGCTCGACGTGCTCAAGCCGATCGTCTTCGAGCAGCGTGAAGTCACCGACGAAGACATCATCAACTGGATGATGATCCCGCTGTGCCTGGAGACTGTGCGCTGCCTGGAAGACGGCATCGTCGAAACCGCCGCCGAAGCTGACATGGGTCTGGTCTACGGCATTGGCTTCCCTCCCTTCCGCGGTGGTGCGCTGCGCTACATCGACTCGATCGGTGTGGCCGAATTCGTTGCCCTGGCCGATCAATACGCCGACCTGGGGCCGCTGTACCACCCGACCGCCAAGCTGCGTGAAATGGCCAAGAACGGCCAGCGCTTCTTCAACTGAGCGGTCAACGAGCTAGAGCGAGAAATTTGATATGAGCCTGAATCCAAGAGACGTGGTGATTGTCGACTTCGGTCGCACGCCGATGGGCCGCTCCAAGGGTGGCATGCACCGCAATACCCGCGCCGAAGACATGTCGGCGCACTTGATCAGCAAGCTGCTGGAACGCAACGACAAGGTCGACCCGAAAGAAGTCGAGGACGTGATCTGGGGCTGCGTCAACCAGACCCTCGAGCAGGGCTGGAACATCGCCCGCATGGCTTCGCTGATGACCCAGATCCCGCACACTTCCGCGGCGCAGACCGTCAGCCGTCTGTGCGGCTCGTCGATGAGTGCGCTGCACACCGCCGCCCAGGCGATCATGACCGGCAATGGTGATGTATTCGTGGTCGGTGGCGTGGAGCACATGGGCCACGTCAGCATGATGCATGGTGTCGACCCCAACCCGCACCTGTCCTTGCATGCCGCCAAGGCTTCCGGGATGATGGGCCTGACCGCGGAAATGCTCGGCAAGATGCACGGCATTACCCGTGAGCAGCAGGACCTGTTCGGCCTGCGTTCGCACCAGCTGGCCCACAAGGCCACGGTCGAAGGCAAGTTCAAGGACGAAATCATCCCGATGCAGGGCTATGACGAGAACGGCTTCCTGAAGGTGTTCGATTTCGACGAAACCATTCGCCCGGAAACCACCCTCGAAGGCCTGGCATCGTTGAAGCCGGCGTTCAACCCGAAAGGCGGTACCGTCACTGCCGGTACCTCGTCGCAGATCACCGACGGTGCGTCGTGCATGATCGTCATGTCCGGCCAGCGCGCCATGGACCTGGGTATCCAGCCATTGGCGGTCATCCGTTCCATGGCGGTGGCTGGTGTCGACCCGGCGATCATGGGCTACGGCCCGGTGCCGTCGACTCAGAAAGCCCTCAAGCGTGCTGGTCTGACCATGGCCGACATCGACTTCATCGAGCTCAATGAAGCCTTCGCTGCACAGGCCCTGCCAGTGCTGAAAGACTTGAAAGTACTCGACAAGATGGATGAGAAGGTTAACCTGCACGGCGGCGCCATTGCCTTGGGCCACCCGTTCGGTTGCTCCGGGGCGCGGATTTCCGGCACCCTGCTCAATGTCATGAAGCAGAATGGCGGTACCCTGGGGGTGGCGACCATGTGCGTCGGCCTCGGCCAAGGTATCACCACGGTCTTCGAACGCGTCTGATCGCGCAGCGGGACAGCGACCGGGGCCTTGTGCCCCGGTTTTGTTTTTACAGGTTTTATTCAAGAGGGTGGGCAACATGCAGATACAACCAGGCGTATACCGGCATTACAAAGGGCCTGAGTACCGTGTCTTCAGTGTTGCGCGGCACTCCGAGAGCGAAGAGTGGATGGTGTTCTACCAATGCCTGTATGGTGATTACAGCTTCTGGGTACGGCCACTTTCGATGTTTCAGGAGTCCGTCGAGGTTGACGGCGAGCAGGTGCCACGCTTTGCTTTGGTCAAGGCCGAAGAGGGGCTGCCCGGGTTGCTGGGCAAGTCGCACGAGTGATAGTCCGAACTTGACCTCACACTTTTGCCACTATATATAGCGGTGCCGCGTCTGGCACCTGACGCGTTTTTCATCTTCAGATTCAGGAATACTCCGATCCATGGGCAAATCGCTGGTCATTGTGGAATCCCCGGCCAAGGCCAAGACCATCAACAAGTACCTGGGCAACCAGTACGTGGTGAAGTCGAGTATCGGCCATATCCGAGACCTCCCCACCAGCGGTTCGGCCAGCGCCAGCAAAGAGCCGGCCGCCAAGCGTGGCAAGGCCGCGGGTGAGGCTCCGGCCCTGTCGCCGAAGGAAAAGGCTCGTCGCCAGCTGGTGGCGCGCATGGGCGTCGACCCCGACCACGGCTGGAAGGCCAAGTACGAGATCCTGCCCGGCAAGGAAAAGGTGATCGAAGAGCTGCGCCGCCTGGCGAAGGACGCCGACACTATCTATCTCGCAACCGACTTGGACCGCGAAGGGGAAGCCATTGCCTGGCACCTGCGCGAGGCCATCGGCGGCGACGACACCCGCTACAAGCGCGTGGTGTTCAACGAAATTACCAAGAAGGCTATTCAGGAAGCCTTCTCGCAGCCTGGCGAGCTGGATATCGACCGGGTCAACGCGCAGCAGGCGCGGCGTTTCCTCGATCGCGTGGTCGGCTATATGGTTTCGCCGCTGCTGTGGGCCAAGATCGCCCGTGGCCTGTCCGCCGGTCGTGTACAGTCGGTGGCGGTCAAGCTGGTGGTGGAGCGCGAACGCGAGATCCGCGCGTTCATCCCGGAAGAGTACTGGGAAATTCACGCCGACCTCGGCACCGCCAAGAACGCCAAGGTGCGTTTCGAAGTGGCCCGCGAGAAGGGTGAGGCTTTCAAACCGCTGAATGAAGCCCAGGCCATGGCCGCGCTGGAAAAGCTCAAGGCTTCCAGCTACAGCGTGGTCAAGCGTGAAGACCGCCCGACCAGCAGCAAGCCGTCGGCACCGTTCATTACGTCCACCTTGCAGCAGGCTGCCAGCAACCGCCTGGGCTTCGGTGTGAAGAAAACCATGATGATGGCCCAGCGCTTGTACGAAGCCGGCTACATCACTTACATGCGTACCGACTCGACCAACTTGTCGGCCGATGCCCTGGACATGGCCCGCAGCTACATCGAGCGTGAGTTCGGCAAGCAGTACCTGCCCGAGGCACCGCTGGTGTACGGCAGCAAGGAAGGCGCCCAGGAGGCGCACGAAGCGATTCGTCCTTCCGACGTGAACACCCACCCGAGCAAGCTCAGTGGCATGGAGCGTGACGCCGAGCGCCTGTACGAGCTGATCTGGCGCCAGTTCCTGGCCTGCCAGATGCCGCCGGCGCAGTACCTGTCCACCAGCGTCACCGTGGCCGCAGGCGACTTCGAGCTGCGTGCCAAGGGCCGTATCCTCAAGTTCGATGGTTACACGCGTGTGCTGCCGCAGCAGAGCAAGCCTGGCGAAGACGACGTGTTGCCGGAAATGGTCCAGGGCGAAGCGCTGAAGCTGATCCAGATCGACCCGAGCCAGCACTTCACCAAGCCACCGGCGCGCTTCACCGAAGCCAGCCTGGTCAAGGAAATGGAAAAGCGCGGCATCGGCCGCCCGTCGACCTATGCGGCGATCATTTCGACCATTCAGGACCGTGGCTATGTAACCTTGCACAACCGCCGCTTCTATTCCGAGAAGATGGGCGACATCGTTACCGAGCGCCTGTCCGAGAGCTTCTCCAACTTGATGGACTACGGCTTTACCGCCGACATGGAAGAGAACCTCGACGACGTCGCCCAGGGCGAGCGTGACTGGAAGAACGTACTCGACGAGTTCTACGGCGACTTCAGCAAAAAGCTGCAGACCGCCGAGTCCAGCGAAGACGGCATGCGTGCCAACCAGCCGACCATGACCAACATTCCGTGCAAGGAATGTGGCCGGCCGATGATGATCCGCACTGCCTCCACTGGCGTGTTCCTCGGTTGCTCGGGCTACAGCCTGCCGCCGAAAGAACGCTGCAAGGCCACCGTCAACCTGGTGCCGGGCGACGAGATTGCTGCCGACGACGAGGGCGAATCGGAGTCCCGCGTGTTGTTGGGCAAGCACCGCTGCCCGATCTGCGCCACGGCGATGGATGCCTACCTGCTGGACGAGAAGCACAAGCTGCACATCTGTGGTAACAACCCGGATTGCGCCGGCTACGAGATCGAGGAAGGCAACTACCGCATCAAGGGTTACGAAGGGCCGAGCCTGGAGTGCGACAAGTGCGGCAGCGAGATGCAGTTGAAGACGGGCCGCTTCGGCAAATTCTTCGGTTGCACCAACCCGGCGTGCAAGAACACCCGCAAGCTGCTCAAGAGCGGTGAGGCAGCGCCACCGAAGATGGACAAGGTGGACATGCCAGAGCTCAAGTGCGAGAAGGTCGACGATACCTACGTGCTGCGTGATGGCGCTTCGGGGCTGTTCCTGGCCGCCAGCCAGTTCCCCAAGAACCGCGAAACCCGTGCGCCGCTGGTACTGGAGATCGTGCCGCACAAGCATGAGATCGATCCGAAGTACCACTTCCTGTGCGATGCGCCACAGAAAGACCCGGAAGGCCGCCCGGCGGTTATCCGCTACAGCCGCAAGACCAAGGAGCAGTATGTGCAGTCCGAGGTTGATGGCAAGCCGACCGGCTGGAAGGCGTTCTACGACGGCAATGCGTGGAAGGTTGAAGACAAGCGCTGATTCTTCAGTGCTGTAATTGGGGCTGCTTTGCAGCCCATTGCCGGCAGCCAGCTTCCACAGGTACAGCATAGGTCTCGGGCCTGATGCAATCACTGTGGGAGCTGGCTTGCCGGCGATGGGCCGCAAAGCGGCCCCAATCATTTATGATTCAGTTATCCGCCTTGCAGCCTTAGGGAGGGCACAAAAATGGCCCAGGAACTCTACACCCGCACCAACCAGAAACTGTTCTTCGCCGGCCTTGCCCTCGAGTCCATGGCCAAGGCTGAGCAAAGCCAGGCCATGAATGCCCAGGGCCTGGTCCAGGCCGAACGTGAGGCGGCGCTGTTCCATCTCTACGGCGCGCTGCTGGGCCTGTGCCATGAGATCGGTGGCTTCTACCGCCTGCCTGTGGTTGCAACGGTCGAGCAAGCGCTGGCTGACGACGCCCTGAACGGCATCGCTATCCCGGAAGTGGCCGAATTGCTGGAACTGGCCCGCCAGCGCGAAACCTGGCTGGCGCAAATGCTCAGTGCTTATGCCGATTTGTTCCGACCACCGGTCGCGAAAAAAGCGCCGAAAACCGACGTCACACAACCATTGATCCAGGCGGTCAATCTCGATGAGCCCGAGCCTTCGGCGTTGTCGCGCACTGAGCTGGAAAGCTGGCGCAGCAACCTCAAGGGCCTGGTGAGGCGTTTCCGTGACGCGTTGAGTGAGTGCTGATAGCTGCTACGGCTGGTACAATACTGGCCTTTCGCGGAGAACTGCCATTTATGTCTACGTCGTTTCTGGAAATTGTCGAGTTGCCTGATGGCCGCATCGAACTGCGTCGCGCCGAGGATGAGGGCTCTCTGGTAACCCTGGATTTCTCGGAAGACGCCAAGGCGTTCCTGCAGGGTCAGCATGTGGAAGTGGCCAAGGCCATGCTCAGCGTGGGCGTGCAAATGGCCGGCCGCCTCATGGATGGCGAGCTAGAGCGTGATGAAGGGCCGCGTGTGCTGCACTGAGGTGCAGCAGGGCATCAGGTTTCATGCAGTAACAGGCAAAGCCTGAACATCAGCCGAGGCGGATGTTCAGGCTTTGTGCGTTTCCGGCACTGGCAGCGCGCAGCAATTGCTGGCGTGCAGTGGCGTTGACGTTGCCCAGCCAGCTGACCACGGTGTGGCTGCGGCCCAGGCGCAAGGCTTCGCAGGCCAGTTGCAGCGGGCTTTGATTGCCGCGAGGTTGCAGCAGCAGGATGCGTTCACGGTTGAGCCCGGCATCGCGCAGCCAGGCCTGGGTCAGGCTCGACGGCGGGGCGATCAGGGTCAGCCAGCGGGTCTCGTCCTCTTCGCTCAGTTCGCGCAGCACGGGTGCCAGCAGGCTTTGGCAGTGCCCGGGGGCTCCGCGCAACGACAGTTCGCTGAACAGCTCGGGCTGGCTGCTCTTGCGCGCCACTTCGCTGGCTTTGAGGCCAGGCAGTACGGGCTGGGCGAGGAATGCTTCGAACAATGGCAACTGGGCTTGCTCGGGTGCGTGAATGAACTGCTGCATGACGCCTCCTGGATCAGCGGCGAATGACGCCGACGCTCAAGCCCTCGATCACCAGCTCCTGCTCTTTCAGGTCGACTTCGATGGGGGCGAATTCGGGGTTTTCGGCAAGCAGCCAGACTTTGCTGCCTTCGCGCTTGAAGCGCTTGACAGTGACTTCGTCGCCGATGCGGGCCACAACGATCTGGCCGTTGCGGGCTTCGCGGCAGGTGTGTACCGCCAGCAGGTCGCCATCGAAGATGCCGACATCCTTCATGCTCATGCCGTGTACGCGCAGCAGATAGTCGGCCTGGGGGTGGAAGAAGTCGGGGTTGATGTTGCAGGATTGCTCGATGTGCTGTTCGGCAAGGATCGGCGCACCGGCAGCAACCCGGCCGATGATCGGCAGGCCGCTTTCTTCGGCCTTGGCTTCCAGGTCGGGGATGCGAATACCGCGGGAGGCGCCCGGGGTCATCTCGATCGCGCCCTTGCGGGCGAGGGCCTTGAGGTGCTCCTCGGCGGCGTTGGGCGACTTGAAGCCCAGCTCCTGAGCGATCTCGGCGCGCGTCGGCGGGAAGCCGTTATCTTCCAGGCAACGCTTGATGAACGCGAGAATTTCGGCTTGGCGTGGCGTCAGTTTCAACATTGTGAGCGCTCTGTCTTTTTGTACAGTGACTGGGATTATATACAGTACTGGATGCGCTGCAAGCCAAAACCTGCAATAAACAGCAGCAATGGCGCTTGCAGCCGACCTCCTGGCGCTTTTAAATGGCGACCGGCCGGTCACCGAGCCTTGACAGAAGCAGGGCTGAAACGTATGTTTCAAACACCTGTTTGTCTGGCGGAGTAGTCGGAGTAGTCATGGCCCAATCGGAAACCGTTGAACGCATTCTCGATGCTGCCGAGCAGCTGTTCGCGGAAAGGGGGTTCGCAGAAACCTCGTTGCGGCTGATTACCAGCAAGGCCGGGGTCAACCTGGCGGCGGTCAACTATCACTTCGGCTCCAAGAAGGCCCTGATCCAGGCAGTATTCTCGCGTTTCCTCGGGCCGTTCTGCGCCAGCCTCGAACGTGAGCTGGAGCGGCGCCAGGCCAAGCCGGAGCACAAGCCGAGCCTCGAAGAGCTGCTGGAAATGCTGGTCGAGCAGGCTTTGGCCGTGCAGCCGCGCAGCAACAACGATCTGTCCATCTTCATGCGCCTGCTGGGCCTGGCGTTCAGCCAGAGCCAGGGCCACCTGCGGCGGTATCTGGAAGACATGTACGGCAAGGTGTTCCGCCGCTACATGCTGCTGGTCAACGAGGCCGCACCGCGCATTCCGCCGCTGGAGCTGTTCTGGCGCGTGCACTTCATGCTTGGCGCTGCGGCCTTCAGCATGTCCGGCATCAAGGCCCTGCGGGCGATTGCCGAGACCGATTTTGGCATCAACACCTCGATCGAGCAGGTAATGCGCCTGATGGTGCCGTTCCTGGCAGCGGGCATGCGTGCCGATAGCGGTGTTACCGACGACGCCATGGCCACCGCGCAGTTGCGCCCGCGCACCAAGACCAGCGCAAGCGCCACCACCGCCAAGGTCTGAAGGCTGGGCGGGGCAGGGCGCTTCGGCTAAGCTAGCGCCCATGCCCGAGCTCGACTTCTTGCACATTTCCCTTGCTGACCAGTGCCTTTATGGCTTTGCCGATGGCCAGCTGCGCCTGCGCGTGCCGGTTTCCACGGCGCGCAATGGCGCCGGCGAGCGCAACGGCTCGGGTTGCACGCCGTGTGGCCTGCACCAGGTACGGGCGAAGATCGGTGCGGGCTTGCCGCTGAATGCGGTATTTGTCGGGCGGCGCTGGACCGGCGAGGTGTGGTCGCCGGCCTTGCATGCGCAATACCCCGGCCGGGACTGGATCCTTAGCCGCATTCTCTGGCTCAGTGGCTGCGAACCGGGGGTCAACCGCCTGGGTGCGGTCGACACCTTCCGCCGTTATATCTACTTGCACGGCACCCCGGATACGGAACCCTTGGGCGTAGCGCTGTCCCATGGTTGCATACGCCTGCGCAACACCGATTTGCTAAGCCTGTTCGAGCAGGTGCCGGCCCATTGCCCGGTGCGCATCGAGCAGGCCGCCTGCCCCCAGTGGGCTTCTCTCAGTCTTCAATGAAGGATTACCCATGACTGTAAGCCTGCAAGGCTCCCTGATGGTGGATATCGCCGGTAAATGGCTGACCGCCGAGGACCGTCACTTGCTGCGCCAGCCTGAAGTGGCCGGCCTGATCATTTTCGCCCGCAATATCGACAGCCCGCGCCAGGTGCGTGAACTGTGCGCGTCGATCCGCGCCATCCGTCCCGATCTTATCCTGGCGGTGGACCAGGAGGGCGGCAGGGTGCAGCGCCTGCGCCAGGGCTTTGTACGCCTGCCGGCCATGCGGGCGATAGCCGACAATGACAACGCCGAGTACCTGGCCGAACAGTGCGGTTGGTTGATGGCGACCGAGGTGCTGGCGGTTGGCCTGGACCTCAGCTTTGCCCCGGTACTCGACCTGGACCACCAGCGCAGCGCCGTGGTGGGCAGCCGCGCCTTCGAGGGTGACCCGCTGCGCGCCACGCAACTGGCCGGGGCGTTCATCCGTGGCATGAATGCGGCAGGCATGGCGGCCTGTGGCAAGCACTTCCCGGGGCATGGCTGGGCCGAAGCGGACTCGCATGTGGCCATTCCCACCGATGAGCGCAGCCTCGAGCAGCTGCGCCAGGCCGACCTGGTGCCGTTCACCCGCCTGAGCCGGCAATTGGCGGCAGTGATGCCGGCGCATGTCATCTACCCGCAGGTCGACAACCAGCCGGCTGGCTTCTCGCGGCGCTGGTTGCAGGACATTCTGCGTGGCGAGCTGGGCTTTGACGGGGTGATCTTCAGTGATGACCTTTCGATGGCGGGTGCGCATGTGGTCGGGGACGCGGCCAGTCGGATCGAGGCGGCGTTGAGCGCTGGCTGCGACATGGGCCTGGTGTGCAATGACCGGGCGGCGGCGGAGCTGGCGTTGAGTGCGGCGCAGCGGATGAAGGTCAAGCCCTCGCCACGGATTGCGCGGATGCGTGGGCAAGGGTTTGCGCGCACGGATTATCGCCAGCAGCCGCGGTGGCTGGAGGCGTTGGGGGCGTTGCGGGAGGCGCAGCTGGTCGATTGACCGCGTCGGCCCCTTCGCGGGCATGCCCGCTCCCACAGGTGCTGTGCTGGTTTCGAAATTAGTGTTGTACCTGTGCCGGCCTCTTCGCGGGTAAACCCGCTCCCACAGAGGTATGGCGCTGGTTTCGAAATTGGTGTTGTACCTGTGCTGTCCTCTTCGCGGGTGAACCCGCTCCCACTGGTACGGCACCGCCCTTGAGGGCACTGATATCCCTGTGGGAGCGGGTTTACCCGCGAAGAGGCCGGTACAGGCAGTGGGGGCACTGGGCTACCGCCCGCGCTTCCCGGGCAGCGGCGCGAACAGCGCTTCGATCTCTTCATCCCCCAGCCGCCATTGCCCGGCCTGCCCACCATCCAGCAGGCTCGCCGCCAGCGCCGCCTTCTCCTGCTGCAACTGCTGGATCTTTTCTTCCACTGTCCCCCGAGTGATCAGCTTGAACACGAACACTGGCTTGTCCTGGCCAATGCGGTAGGCGCGGTCGGTAGCCTGGTTTTCGCTGGCCGGGTTCCACCAGGGGTCGAAGTGGATCACCGTGTCTGCGGCCGTCAGGTTCAAGCCCACGCCACCCGCCTTGAGGCTGATCAGGAACACTTCGCTTTCACCCTGCTGGAACTGCTGCACCGGCGTGCGCCGGTCGCGGGTGTCGCCAGTCAGCAGGCTGTAGCGGATCCTGCGCTTCTCCAGTTCCTGCTCGATCAACGCCAGCATCGAGGTGAACTGCGAGAACAACAGCACCCGGCGCCCTTCACTCAGCAGCTCTTCGAGCATTTCCAGCAACGCGCCCAGTTTGCCCTTGTCGGCCTGGTTGCCTTTGCTTTCCACCCCTTTGACCAGGCGCAGATCGCAGCACACCTGGCGCAGCTTGAGCAGGGCGTCGAGGATGACGATCTGGCTGCGCGCGGCGCCATTGCGGGCGATTTCATCGCGGACTTTCTTGTCCATGGCCACTCGCACGGCCTCGTAGGTGTCGCGCTGGGCATCGCTAAGCTCGACCCAGTGCACCATCTCGGTCTTGGCCGGCAGCTCGGTGGCCACCTGCTCCTTGGTGCGGCGCAGCAGGAACGGGCGGATGCGGCTGGCCAGGTGGGCCATGCGCTCGCTGTCGCCGTGGCGCTCGATCGGTGTGCGGTAGTCCTGGTTGAAGCGCTTCAGGTCACCCAGCCAGCCAGGCATGAGGAAGTGGAAAATCGACCACAGCTCGCCCAGGTTGTTTTCCATTGGCGTGCCGGTCAGGCAGACGCGCTGATTGGCCCGCAGCTCGCAAACCGCGAGGGCGGCCTTGCTGGTGCTGCTCTTGATGTTCTGTGCCTCGTCCAGCACCAGTACATGCCAGGCCTGGGCGCGCAGGTGCTCGAGGTCGCGCGGCACCAGGGCATAGGTGGTCAGGACCAGGTCGTATTCGTGCAGTTTGGCGAAATGCTTGCTGCGCCCCGGGCCCTGCAGGGCCAGCACGCGCAGCCCGGGGGCGAAGCGCTGGGCTTCGTCCAGCCAGTTGGGCACCAGGCTGGTCGGCATCACCGCCAGGGCCGGCGCGCTCAGGCGCCCGGTCTGCTTCTCCAGCAGCAGGTGTGCCAGGGCCTGCAGGGTCTTGCCCAGGCCCATGTCGTCGCCGAGAATGCCGCCGGTGCCCATCTCGCGCAGCGCCTGCAGCCAGTTCAGGCCCTGTTGCTGGTAAGGGCGCAGGCTTGCCTGCAACCCGGCCGGCGGTTCGACCTTCAAGTCACGGGCATCGCGCAGGCGTCGGCCCAGGTCGCGTACATGCTCGCCACCTTCCCAGTGCAAAGGAAGGCTGTCGATTTCATTCAGGCGTGCGGCATCGGCACGGTCCAGGCGCAGGGACGGGCCTGCGACGTCTTCGTGCAGGTACAGTTCGCCCAAGGTGCCCATCACTGCCTTGATGCGGCCATAGGGCAAGGCAACGCGCAGGGCCGGGGCATCGAGACGGCCACGGTTGAGGTCGATCAGCAGGTGCTCGTCGTCACTGCGCCGGGCCAGTTCGCTGGGGCGCAGCAGTTCCGGGTTGTTGCGCAGCAGTTGCAGCACGATCGGCAGCAGGCTGTGGCGTTGGCCATCGACCACGATGCCCAGCTCCAGGTCGAACCATTCATGGCCGGGCGCTTCGTCGATGGTGGCGTACCAGTCGTCCACCTCCTGCAGGTTGAAGGCGAAGTCGCGGTGGATGTCGATGTTCCAACCGGCTTCGCGCAGGCGCGGCAGGCCTTCGCGGGCAAAGCGCAGCCAGGCTTCGTCATCGGGCAGCTGGAGCATCTCGCCGGCACTGTCAGGCAGGGCCTTGCTCTGCCGGGTGGCGGCCTTGAAACCGAGGTCGCGCAGCACCTTGCGCAGCGCCTGTTCGGCCTGGGGCTGGCGGCGGATGCGCTGGCAGGTGTCGCCGACCAGGCGGGTCAGCGGCTTGTCGTCGCTGCCGCTGGCGCGCAGGCCGTCGTAGTCGAATGCCAGCGCGGCACGGTGTTGCATCTGCCGTTGCATGCGGCCGGTCTTGGGCATGTAGGCGCTGAATTCGAGACTGCCCAAGGTCAGGTGCGGCCTGGGCTGCAGGTCGTCAATGAGTTGTTCGTCCAGCGTGGTTGGCGTAGGGAGTTGGTGGTTCAAGGCGTTGAGCTTGTGGCTGAGGGGCACGACAAGGTGTTCCGGAACGTCAGGGGCGATGGTCAGTTGCAGGGCAATATGCGGATCGAGGCTGTGCTCGAGCTTGCCCACCACGCTGCCGGTGAAATCGAAATAGTAAAGTGGCAGCAGCGCAATCACGCAGTTCAGCGGCGTTTCACCGTGGTACCAGATGCCCCTATAGTGACCATTGTCCAGCCGCACCCAGCGGAACTCGGCCGCCAGCGTAGGGCCTTCGCGCAGCAGGGGCTTGTTTTCGTTACAGAGCATGCGGCCGGTATCCAGTGCGCGCTGGAACAGCTCACCGCCTTCCCGACCTTTGAGCTGGTAGCCGCGGTCCTGGCTGCCGGCCTGATTGAGCGCCGAAAGCAGGCGCAAGATGCGGATATCGTCTTCCTTGACGAAGCGCGGAGGTTCGTAAAGGAAATCGTAGAGTGACTGCACACGGCTATAGCGCAGCCCCTGGTCTTCGCGTGTGCCTTTGCGTACCCGCAGCGCGCAGCCGGGCTCGTCGGTCAGCACGAGTTGGTAGCAAACCATGCGCCCGCGTTTGTCTTGGGTTTCGGCAGGCTCCTGCGCAGGCTGTTCGAGACCTTTCAGCCAGCGCTGCAGGTTGGCCGGCAGTGCGTCACCGTCACTTTTCGCCGTTGCCTGCTGTTCGCTCAGGACGAACAGCGCGGCGGCGCAATGCTTGCAGTTGTGCCCCACGGGGCAACTGCACTGGCCGCGTACATGGCAGCGGCCAGCCAGGGCAGTGAGGGTTATCTTCTGCCGATAAGGGCTGCCCTCACTGCCACGACAGCTGGCTTCGACGAGCGTGCCGGTGCAGCTTTCGATCTCTACCCGGTCTTCCCGGGCGTAACGCTCACCGCGCTGCAGAACCGGGTCGGTGAACGACTGCGTCCAGTTCGGGTACTCGCGCAGCAGCTGGAGAGCGTCACGACTCATTGCATCACTGCTCCATCATCTCCGGGTCCATCACCGGCATTTTTGGCGTACCCGGTGGTGTCACCTTCAGCAGCACCGCCAGGTGCCCACCGTCGAGGAAGGTCAGCTGGCCGCCCTTGACGTTGCTGTTGCTCTGCTTGAACTGCTCGCTTTGCAGCACGCTGCCGTTGCCGTCCAGCTGGTTGACCCAGAAGTTGGCCTCCACCGCGATGAAGCGGCCCTCGGCGATGCTCAGGTTGCCTTCGATGGGGAAGTGGCCGAACTGCTCGGTGCCTTCGCCCAGGGCGATGCGGCTGGGCTCGCTGCCCACTTGCTGCTGCCAGGCCTTGTGCAGCAGCACGGTGTAGTCGGCGGTGGCTTCCAGGCGGGTGGCTTCGTCTTCCAGCGCCGGGCGACGCTCTGCGTCCTTCTCCAGGCGTGGTGCGCCGGCGCTCCAGTCTTCGGGGGCGAACGGGCTGGTGAAGGCGGGCACGCTGTTCTGCCGCACCAGGATCATTTCTACCTGATACAGGCCTTCGGCGAAGGCGGCCGGGGCGAACAGCGCCAGCAGCAGGGTCAGGCAACGGATGGCACGCATGGATCTTCCTTAGGCAGGCTGTGGGGTCAGGCGCTCGAACAGCGCCTCCAGGGTATTGAAGCGTTCGTCGGGGCGTTCCATGGGTACCAGGAAGCGGAACTGGGTGGCGCCTTCGAACTTGTAGCGTTTGGGCTGGCCCTGGATCAGCTTGATCAGGGTCAGCGGGTCGACCGGGGTCTCGGCCTCGAACTCGATCTTGCCACCGTTGGGGCCGGCGTCGACTTTCTTGATGCCGAGCTTTTCCGCGTGCAGCTTGAGCGAGGTCAGGCGCATCAGGTTCTTGGTCGGCTCGGGCAACAGGCCGAAGCGGTCGATCATTTCCACCTGCAGGTCCTTGAGGCCTTCTTCGTCGGCAGCCGAGGCAATGCGCTTGTACAGGATCAGCCGCGCATGCACGTCGGGCAGGTAGTCCTCGGGGATCAGTGCCGGCAGGCGCAGGTTGATTTCCGGGCCGCCGCCCAGCGGCTGTTCAAGGTTGGGCTGGGTGCCCTTGCGAATCGCCTTGACCGCTCGCTCGAGCATTTCCATGTACAGGGTAAAGCCCACCGCCTGGATCTGCCCGCTCTGGCCTTCGCCCAGCAGCTCGCCGGCGCCACGAATCTCCAGGTCGTTGGTGGCCAACACGAAGCCGGCACCGAGGTCCTGGGTGTTGGCGATCGCCTCCAGGCGTTTTTCGGCGTCGGCGCTGACCTTCTGCCGGGTTGGCGTCAGCAGGTAGGCGTAGGCCTGGTGGTGGCTACGGCCAACCCGGCCGCGCAGCTGGTGCAGCTGGGCCAGGCCGAACTTGTCGGCGCGTTCGATGACGATGGTGTTGGCGCTGGGCACGTCGATGCCGGTTTCGATGATGGTCGAGGCGACCAGCACGTTGAAGCGCTTGTGGTAGAAGTCGCTCATCACCTGTTCCAGCTCGCGCTCGCGCATCTGCCCGTGGCCGATGCCGATGCGCGCCTCGGGCACCAGTTCGGCAAGGTCGGCGGCGCATTTTTCGATGGTTTTCACATCGTTGTGCAGGTAGTACACCTGGCCACCACGCAGCAGCTCACGCAGCAGTGCCTCCTTGACCGTGCTCTTGTTCTGCTCCATGACGAAGGTGCGTACCGACAGGCGGCGCGCTGGCGGCGTGGCGATGATCGACAGGTCGCGCATGCCCGCCACCGCCATGTTCAGCGTACGCGGGATCGGCGTGGCGGTGAGGGTGAGGATGTCCACCTCGCTGCGCAGGGCCTTGAGCTGTTCCTTCTGACGCACGCCAAAGCGGTGTTCTTCGTCGATGATGGCCAGGCCCAGGTCCTTGAAGCGCACATCGTCCTGCAGCAGCTTGTGGGTGCCGATGAGGATGTCGATCTTGCCTTCGGCCAGCTCGGCGGCGGCGTTGGCCACTTCCTTGGCCGACTTGAAGCGGCTCATCACCTCCACGGTCACCGGCCAGTCTGCAAAGCGGTCGCGGAAGCTGTTGTAGTGCTGCTGGGCGAGCAGGGTTGTGGGCACCAGTACGGCCACCTGGCGGCCGCTGTGCACGGCGATGAACGCCGCGCGCATGGCCACTTCGGTCTTGCCGAAGCCGACATCGCCGCACACCAGGCGGTCCATCGGCTTGGGCGCCAGCATGTCGGCGCGCACGGCTTCGATGGCAGCCTGCTGGTCCGGGGTTTCCTCGAACGGGAAGCCGGCGCTGAAGGTGGCGTAGTCGGCGGACGGGTCGGCAAATGCATAGCCCTTGCGCGCGGCGCGGCGGGCATAGATGTCGAGCAGTTCGGCGGCCACGTCGCGCACCTGTTCGGCGGCCTTGCGCTTGGCCTTCTGCCAGGCCTCCGAGCCAAGCCGGTGCAGCGGTGCCAGTGCATCGTCGCTGCCGGTGTAGCGGGCGATCAGGTGCAGGTTGGCCACCGGCACGTACAGTTTGGCGCCCTCGGCGTATTCCAGGGTGAGGAATTCGGCGGCCTGGCCGTCGATTTCCAGGGTGGCCAGGCCCAGGTAGCGGCCCACGCCATGGTCGATGTGCACCACCGGCGCGCCTTCGCGCAGCTCGGTCAGGTTCTTGATCACCGCGTCGTTGGCGGTTTCGCCGCGCTTGTCGCGGCGCCGGCGCTGCATGACCCGCTGGCCGAACAGAGGGCTTTCGGCCACCAGTGCAATGGCTGGGTCGTCCAGCAGCAGCCCTTCGTCCAGCGGGGCGATGGTGATTGCCAGCCGTTCGCTGCCGGTGATGAAGTCGGCCCAGCCGTCGACGGTGTGCGGGCGCAGTTTTAGCCGTTCGAGCAGCTCCAGCAGCACTTCGCGGCGGCCTGCCGATTCGGCGGTGAACAAAACCCGGCCGGGGAACTGGTCGAGGAAATTGGCCAGTTCGGCCAAGGGCTGGTTGGCCTTGGCCTCGATTGCCAGGTTGGGAAGGGGGCGCGCCGGGAAGCGCTCGCGGCCCACGCCGGGGGCGAGGTCTTCGGTGCTGACCACTACCCGTGGCCATTGCTTGAGCCGGGCAAAGCAGTCTTCAACCGGCAGGAACAGCTCGGCCGGCGGCAGCAGCGGCCGGCTCAGGTCGCCACGGCGGTCTTCATAACGCCCGCGCACGTCGTTCCAGAAGTGTTCGGCGGCCTGTTCCACGCCGGGCAGCGAGAACACCTGGGTGTCGGCCGGCAGGTAGTCGAACAGGGTCGAGGTTTCTTCGAAGAACAGTGGCAGGTAGTACTCGATGCCGGCGGGGATGATGCCGCTGGCCAGGTCCTGGAAGATCGCGCTGCGGCGGAAATCGACATCGAAGCGTTCGCGGAAGCGCGCCTTGAAGCGGGTCACTTCCTCTTTCTGCATCGGGAACTCGCGCGCCGGCAGCAGGCGCACCGAATCCACCTTGTCGATCGAACGCTGGGTCTCGGGGTCGAAGGTGCGCAGCGTCTCGATCTCGTCATCGAACAGGTCGATGCGGTAGGGCAGCTTGCTGCCCATCGGGAACAGGTCGATCAACGCGCCGCGGACGGCGAATTCGCCATGCTCGTAGACGGTGTCGACGCAGCGATAGCCACTGGCTTCCAGGCGCAGGCGCATCTGCTCCACGTCGATGGTCTGGCCCACGTCCAGCACCAGGCTGCTGCCCAGCAGGAAGCGGGTCGGCGCCAGGCGGTGCAGGGCGGTGGTGATCGGCACCACGAGGATGCCGTGGCTCAGCTCCGGCAGGCGGTAGAGGCTGGCGATGCGCTGGGAAATGATGTCCTGGTGCGGCGAGAACAGGTCGTAGGGCAGGGTTTCCCAATCGGGGAACGGCAGCACCGGCAAGTCCGGGGCAAAGAAGCGAAGTTCCTGTTCCAGACGATCGGCAGCCTGGCTGTCGGCAGTCAGCAGCAAAGTGAAGCGGCCCGCGCTGCTGGCGGCTTCGGCGATGGCCAGGCTGAGGGTGGCACCGGGTAGATTGCCCCAGGTTTGTTTGCCGGCTGTGGCCGACATTTGCGGTAGGCGCAGAACTGACACGGGAGATTGCACTCCAAGCGTTGCGGCAAAGAGGTCGATTGTACCGGTGACGGTGCCGGCTGTCAGGCTCGGAAGGGCGTGAACGCTGGCTTGCGTCGCCGCGACAGGCGCTCATTGCCCGTAACGCGTTGGGGCGTCATAATGTAGCCCCTTTTTTCTGTCCCTACATGTGGAAGGTTCCCGTGACTCAGAAGCCCGACCAGTGTCTTGGTGAGTGGATCGATCGTGAAGCCCTGGCTGAAGCGATGATCCCGCTTATCGGTCAGCTCTACCGCAACAACAACGTGGTGAGCTCGATTTATGGCCGTAGCCTGATCAACCGTTCGGTTATCTCGATCCTCAAGGCGCACCGCTTTGCGCGTCATCGTCAAACCGACGAAACCGAACTGTCCGTCCACGAGACATTCCCGCTGCTCAAGGCCATGAGCGAGCTGAAACTGGGCGCCGCTTCGGTCGACCTGGGCAAGCTGGCCAACAAGTTCAAGCAGCAAGGCAACGGCCGCACTGCCGAGCAGTTCGTCCGTGAAGAACTGGCCGAGGTGGTTGGCCAGCAGAACGCTTCGGCGCGCAAGGGCACTGACGTTGTCCTGTACGGCTTCGGCCGCATCGGCCGCCTGCTGGCGCGCATCCTGATCGAGAAGACCGGTGGCGGCGACGGCCTGCGCCTGCGCGCCATCGTCGTGCGCAAGGGCGCCGAGAACGACCTGGTCAAGCGTGCCAGCCTGCTGCGCCGCGACTCGGTGCACGGCCCGTTCGATGGCACCATCACCATCGACGAAGCCAACAACACCATCACTGCCAACGGCAACCTGATCCAGGTCATCTACGCCAAGAGCCCGAGCGAAGTCGACTACACCCAGTACGGCATCGAAAACGCGCTGATCGTCGACAACACCGGCGTATGGCGTGATGCCGACGGCCTGGGCCAGCACCTGGCCTGCCCGGGCGCTGCCCGCGTGATCCTCACCGCACCTGGCAAGGGCGCGCTGAAGAACATCGTGCACGGCATCAACCACGGTGACATCGCTGCCGATGACAAGATCATCTCGGCCGCTTCCTGCACCACCAACGCCATCGTGCCGGTGCTCAAGGCCATCAACGACCAGTACGGCATCGTCAACGGCCACGTCGAAACCGTTCACTCGTTCACCAACGACCAGAACCTGATCGACAACTTCCACAAGGGCAGCCGCCGTGGCCGTGCCGCGCCGCTGAACATGGTCATCACCGAAACCGGCGCCGCCACTGCTGCCGCCAAGGCACTGCCAGTTCTGAAAGGCAAGCTGACCGGCAACGCCATTCGCGTACCGACGCCGAACGTTTCGATGGCCATCCTCAACCTGAACCTCGAGAAGGCCACCAGCCGCGACGAGATCAACGAGTACCTGCGCCAGACCGCCATGCACTCGGAACTGCACAAGCAGATCGATTACGTCAGCTCGCAGGAAGTGGTTTCGACCGACTTCGTAGGTTCGCGCCACGCTGGTGTGGTTGACGCCGAAGCGACCATCTGCAACGACAACCGCGTTGTTCTGTACGTCTGGTACGACAACGAATTCGGTTACAGCTGCCAGGTGGTTCGTGTGATGGAAGAGATGGCCGGTGTGAACCCGCCAGCGTTTCCGCACTGATACGCTTGTAAGGCAATGAAAAAACGGGAACCTTCGGGTTCCCGTTTTTTTATCCAGATTTTTTGTTGTCTGTGCCGGCCTCTTCGCGGGTAAACCCGCTCCCACAGGGCCGCGTCGTCCGTGAGGGCAGTGGTATACCTGTGGGAGCGGGTCTACCCGCGAAGAGGCCAGTACAGGCAACCGAGAGCCCGAACCTTGCGCACAGCCTTGCTGTTCATCCTCATGCTGCTCACCGCCTGCGACCAGGGTCCCACCCTGGAGCGCCTGGGCGGCCCGACCATGGGCAGCAGCTACAGCATCCAGTACGTGCGCGAACCCGGCGGCCCGGCGCCGGTCCAGGTGCGGGCGGCAGTCGAAACCATTCTGCACGACATCGACCAGCACTACTCGACCTACCGCGGCGACTCCACCGTCAGCCGTTTCAACCAGTTGCCCGCCAACCAGTGCCAGGTCCTGCCGCCCGACATGCTCGAACTGGTCAGCCTTGGTCAGCACCTGGCCGAGCAGAGCGACGGCGCCTTCGACCTTACCGTCGAACCCTTGCTCGACCTGTGGGGGTTCGGCCCCCAGGCCCGCCACGAGCAGGTGCCCGACCCGCTGGCCCTGGCCCAGGTGCGTCAGCGCGTGGGCTACCGGCACTTGCACATCGACGGCCAGGCCTTGTGCAAGGACGCCCCGGTGCAACTCGACTTCAACAGCATCGCCGCCGGCCATGCGGTCGACCTGATCGCCGCGCGCCTGCAGGCCATGGGCGTAGCCAGCTTTGTCGCCGAAGCCACCGGCGAGCTCAAGGCCGCCGGCCACAAGCCCGATGGCAGCCCATGGCGCATCGCCCTGGAGCTGCCCCGCGAAGATCGCCAGATAGCCCGCCAGATCATCGCGGTCAATGGCCTTTCAGTATCAACCTCGGGTGACTATCGGCACTATTTCGAGGAGAATGGCCGGCGCTATTCGCACACCTTCGATGCTCGCCTCGGGCGCCCGGTGCAGCACGACCTGGCCGCGGTCACCGTGCTCGATGTCTCGGCGCTGCAGGCCGACGGCTATTCGACGCTGCTGTTGATCCTGGGCCCGGAACGTGGCTGGGATTTTGCCGTGGCGCATGACCTGGCCGCGGTATTGGTGACTCGGGCCGAGGGTGGCTTCGTCTCCCGAGCTACGCCCGCATTCGAACGGGCAGTGAAAGGCGAGTGAAAGCACAAGCAGGGATGATCGCCGCCAGGGAATGGTTCACACATGTAGTGCGGGCAAAATTGGCCTACGACGCGACCAAGGGTTAATGTGCGCGGCGTTCACGCTTGATTAGACTGCACCCGAATTTTCTCATGACGCCCCGGCGGCATGATCGCGCCCCGCGAGCGACCGTGGCTTGCGGGCCAGTTCTGAAGGAGTACGCATGGCTGTCTACAACTACGACGTAGTGGTGCTGGGTTCCGGCCCGGCCGGAGAAGGTGCGGCAATGAACGCCGCCAAAGCAGGGCGCAAGGTGGCGATGGTCGATAGCCGTCGCCAGGTCGGGGGCAACTGCACCCACCTGGGCACCATCCCGTCCAAGGCACTGCGTCACTCGGTGCGGCAGATCATGCAGTTCAACACCAACCCGATGTTCCGTGCCATCGGCGAGCCGCGCTGGTTCTCGTTCCCGGACGTGCTGAAAAGCGCCGAGAAGGTCATCGCCAAGCAGGTAGCGTCGCGCACCGGCTACTACGCGCGTAACCGCGTGGACGTGTTCGTCGGCACCGGCAGCTTCGCCGACGAGCAGACCGTCGAAGTGGTCTGCCCGAACGGTGTGGTGGAAAAGCTCAACGCCAAGCACATCATCATCGCCACTGGCTCGCGCCCGTACCGCCCGGCCGACATCGACTTCCACCACCCGCGCGTCTATGACAGCGACACCATCCTCAGCCTCAGCCACACTCCGCGCAAGCTGATCGTGTACGGTGCCGGCGTGATCGGTTGCGAATACGCCTCGATCTTCAGCGGCCTGGGTGTATTGGTAGAGCTGGTGGACAACCGTGGCCAGTTGCTGAGCTTCCTCGACTCGGAAATTTCCCAGGCGCTGAGCTACCACTTCAGCAACAACAACATCACCGTACGCCACAACGAAGAGTATGAGCGCGTCGAAGGCCTGGACAACGGGGTGATCCTGCACCTGAAGTCGGGCAAGAAGATCAAGGCCGACGCCTTGCTGTGGTGCAACGGCCGTACCGGCAACACCGACAAGCTGGGCCTGGAAAACATCGGCATCAAGGTCAACAGCCGCGGCCAGATCGAGGTCGACGAGGCCTACCGCACCAGCGTGCCGAACATCTACGGTGCCGGCGACGTGATTGGCTGGCCGAGCCTGGCCAGTGCCGCCCATGACCAGGGCCGCTCTGCCGCTGGCAGCATCGTCGATAACGGCAGCTGGCGCTTCGTCAACGACGTGCCGACCGGCATCTACACCATTCCGGAGATCAGCTCGATCGGCAAGAACGAGCAGGAGCTGACCCAGGCCAAGGTACCGTATGAAGTGGGCAAGGCCTTCTTCAAGAGCATGGCCCGTGCACAGATCGCAGGCGAGCCGCAAGGCATGCTGAAGATCCTGTTCCACCGCGAAACACTGGAAGTGCTGGGGGTACACTGCTTCGGCTACCAGGCTTCGGAAATCGTCCATATCGGCCAGGCAGTGATGAACCAGCCGGGCGAGCAGAACAACCTGAAATACTTCGTCAACACCACGTTCAACTACCCGACCATGGCCGAAGCCTATCGGGTAGCTGCCTACGACGGCCTGAACCGGCTTTTTTGAGCGGCTCCGACCGGTGGCCTGAGCCGGTCGGAGAGACCGATTTCAACCCTGCCCGAGGGTGGTCTTGGCCAAACCGGGAAAGTCTGTAATCAGGCTGTCCACGCCAAAATCAGCGAGCCGGCGCATCAGTGCCGGTTCGTTGACCGTCCACACCGACACGTGCAAACCCTGGCCCTGGGCTTTCAGCAGGCGCTCGGGGGTGCACAGTGTCCAGTTCAATGCCAGCAGATCGCAGCCGTAGTTCTGCGCCACCTTCAGCGGGTCGAGCCAGGCGTATTCGGCGACCAGCCCGCGCTTGACGTCCGGCACCAGCTCCAGGGCGGCACCCAGTACTTCGCGTGAGCTGGAGGTGATGGTCACCTTGTCCAGCAGGCCGTACTGCTGGGCCAGCTCGCGGATCGCCAGCACGGTGGTGGCGGCGCGGGTGCGCGAGGCGCTTTTCACCTCCAGTTGCCAGTGCTCGAACGGGCACTTCTGGAACAGTTCCTCCAGTCTCGGGATCGGGCAGGGCTGGACATGGCCCGGGCCGCCCTTGCGGGCATCGATCTTGACCAGGTCTGCGGCCGGGTGCTCGACCACCTTGCCGCGTTTGCCGGTGGTGCGCTTGAGGGTAGGGTCATGGATCACCATCAGCTCGTTGTCGGCCGACAGGTGCAGGTCCAGCTCGCAGCGGGTCACGCCATGGGCGAGGCATTGCTGGAAGCTCTTCAGGGTATTCTCGGGCGCTTCGCCCTTGGCGCCGCGGTGGCCGTAGATCAGGGTCACGTTCGTTCCTTCAAATCAGGGAAAAAATGGGCTCAGGAGGCGGGGTCGTTCTGTTCCAGCTGCTGGCGCCGTTGCTGCTGCTGGCGCTGCAGGATGTAGCGGGCCAGCAGTTGCCGTTGGGCGTCGGTCATGTCGGTGAATTCGGTGCCGACCTCGAAGCCGCCCTCCGGGCGCGGGTCGCAATGGGTAACCTTGCCGCGCAGCAGCAGGCCATGGGCGCGCGGCATCAGCACCATCTTCACCTTCACTCGGGAGCCGGGGGCCACCGCTGTGGCTTGCGCGAACTCGATGCCGCCCTCGGAAATGACCACCGGCTGGGGCTGGCCAACTTCGCCGATCAGGGTCTGGGCAACCACCGCGCTGAGCAGGTCGAGGCGTTTGTTCTGCGCACGCAGGAAGGCGGCAAGGGTGCGGTCCTTGTCGCTAAGCTGGCGCAGCAGGTGCTGCGACTCGAAGTCGGACAGGTGCAGTTCGCTGAGCAGGTTGAACAATGGCGAATCATCTTGCAACACATCTGGGTCAAGGGCTTCGGCCGCGCTGAGGGGGCTGATTTGAAGTGCGATCCGATCTTCGATGCGGTAGTATTCGCGGCGATCTTCTTCGTCTAATGTCGTCATGGCGAACCCAAGGTAGCGGCGGTGGTCCGAGTGTAAAGCCGCCGTAGGCGCCTCGCCACAAGGACGTTCCCTTTCATCCGAACAAGCCCCGACATGTTCAGACCTCTTTTCGCATTCATCGGCACGCGTTATACCCGTGCCAAACGTCGCAATCACTTCGTCTCGTTCATTTCCCTGACCTCGATGATCGGCCTCGCCCTGGGCGTGGTGGTGATGATCGTGGTGCTCTCGGTGATGAACGGTTTCGACCACGAGATGCGTACCCGCGTGTTGGGCATGATCCCCCATGCCACGCTGGAGAGCGGCCAGCCTATTGCCGACTGGCCGGCCCTTGCCCAACAAGTAAAGCAGAATCCGCAGGTGGTGGCGGTCGCGCCCTTCACCCAGATGCAGGGCCTGCTGACCCATGAAGGCAAGGTGCAGAAGGTGCTGCTCAACGGCATCGACCCGGCCCGCGAGCGCGAAGTGTCGATCATCGACAAGTTCGTCCTGCAGGGGCGCCTCGACCAGCTGGCGCCGGGCGAGTGGGGCATAATGATCGGCGACAAGGCCGCGGCCAAGCTGGGCGTGGGCATCGGCGACAAGCTCACCTTCGTCGCCCCCGAGGTCAGTGTGACTCCGGCCGGCATGTTCCCGCGCATGAAACGCTTCACCGTGGTCGGTACCTTCCATGTGGGCGCGGGCGAGATCGACGGCTACCTGGGCCTGACCAACATCAGCGACCTGTCCCGGCTGCACCGTTGGAAGCCCGACCAGGTCCAGGGCCTGCGCCTGAAGTTCGACGACCTGTTCCAGGCGCCACGGGTGGCCTGGGACATCGCCCAGCGCCTGGGTGAGCAAGAATTCTACAGCCGTGACTGGACCCGTACCCACGGCAACCTGTACCAGGCGATCCGCATGGAAAAGGCCATGATCGGCCTGCTGTTGCTGCTGATCGTGGCGGTGGCGGCGTTCAACATCATTTCCACCCTTGTGATGGTGGTCAACGACAAGCGTGGCGACATCGCCATCCTGCGTACCCTGGGCGCCACGCCCGGGCAGATCATGCTCATCTTCATGGTCCAGGGCACGGTTATCGGGGTGATCGGTACCCTGATCGGCGCCGTGGTCGGGATCGTCGCCGCGCTGAACGTGAGCGCGGTGATCGCCGGCATCGAGAAACTGATCGGGCACAAGTTCCTCAACGCCGATGTGTATTTCATCGATTACCTGCCGTCGCAGATCCAGGCCCAGGACGTGTACATGGTCTGTGGTGCGGCACTGGTCCTGAGTTTCTTCGCCACCCTGTACCCGGCCTGGCGTGCGGCCCGCACCCAGCCTGCAGAGGCGCTACGTTATGAGTGAGTCGCGCATGAGTGATAAAGCCGTTCTGAGTTGCCGCAACCTGGGCAAGTCCTACGACGAGGGCCCGGAATCGGTGCAGGTGCTGTCCGGGCTCAACCTCGAGCTGCACGCCGGTGAGCGGGTAGCCATCGTGGGCAGCTCCGGCTCGGGCAAGAGTACCTTGCTGAACCTGCTGGGCGGCCTCGACCGGCCGACCCAGGGCAGCGTCTGGCTGGCCGGGGAGGAGCTGTCGGCGCTGGGCGAGCGTGCCCGTGGCCTGTTGCGCAACCGCGAGCTGGGCTTTGTCTACCAGTTTCACCACCTGCTGCCGGAATTCACTGCCATCGAGAACGTGTGCATGCCGTTGCTGATCGGCCGCACGCCCATCCCCGAGGCCCGTGAGCGTGCCGAGGCGCTGCTCAAGCGCGTGGGCCTGTCCCACCGTTTCAACCACAAGCCGGCCGAGCTGTCCGGTGGTGAGCGCCAGCGGGTGGCAATTGCCCGGGCACTGGTCAACCGCCCCGGCCTGGTAATGCTCGACGAGCCGACCGGCAACCTCGACCACCACACCGCCCAGGGCATTCAGGAGTTGATGCAGGAACTGTCCAGCGCGTCGCGCACGGCATTCCTGGTGGTCACCCACGATCTCAACCTGGCGCGCCAGATGGACCGTGTATTGAAGCTCGACGACGGCCACCTGGTGGCGATCTGATCGACTGCAAGGGGTGGCCGGTGCCGCCCCGTTTTCCTGTTTTCATTGGGTGATTTCGTACATGTTCAGACCCTTGCCCATCTTCATCGGTGCGCGCTACACCCGAGCCAAGCGCCGCAACCACTTCATCTCGTTCATCTCGATGACCTCGATGATCGGCCTGTCGCTGGGTGTGCTGGCGATGATCGTGGTGCTGTCGGTGATGAACGGCTTCCAGCGCGAAATGAGTTCGCGCATCCTCGGCCTGGTACCGCATGCCGCCATCCTCGGCGTGCAACCGCTGGACGATTGGCACAAGGTGGCCGACGCGGCCATGCGCGACCCGGCGGTGATGGCGGCGGCGCCGATTACCGAAATGGAAGGCATGCTGTCGTACAAGGGCGCGATGCAGCCGATCCAGGTGGGCGGTATCGACCCGGCCGAAGAGGGCAAGGTCTCGATCGTCGGCCAGCATATCGTCCAGGGCCGCCTGCAGGACCTGCAGCCGGGTGAGTTCGGCGTGGTCATCGGTGAGCTGACTGCGCGGCGCTTCCGCCTGAACACTGGCGACAAGCTGACGCTGATCGTGCCGGAAATCAGCAAGGAGCCGGGCGGTATCACACCGCGCATGCAGCGCCTGACCGTGGTCGGCATCTTCAAGGTCGGCGCCGAACTGGATGGCTCGCAGGCTTACATTCATGTGGCCGATGCTGGCGCCATGCAGCGCTGGGCGCCGGGCCAGGTGCAGGGCGTGCGCCTGAAGCTGCACGACCTGTATGCCGCGCCGCAGGTGTCCAAGGCCATCGCTGCCGGGCTGGGCGATGCCTACCGGGCCGATGACTGGTCGCACACCCAGGGCAGCCTGTTCAGCGCCATGAAGATGGAAAAGACCATGATCGGCCTGCTGCTGCTGATGATCATCGCGGTGGCGGCGTTCAACATCATCGCCACCCTGGTGATGGTGGTGAACGACAAGGGGCCGGACATCGCCATCCTGCGCACCCTGGGCGCCACGCCGGCGCAGATCATGGGCACGTTCATGGTCCAGGGCAGCCTGATCGGCATTGTCGGGACGCTGATCGGTGGTGTGCTCGGGGTAATTGCGGCGTTCAACGTCAGCCAGATCGTCGGTTGGCTGGAGCGGGTGAGCGGGCAGCACATCTTCACTTCGGATGTTTACTTCGTCAGCAGCTTGCCGTCGCAGCTGCAGTGGGGCGATGTGGCGATCATCTGCACTGCCGGGTTGGTGATGAGCTTCCTGGCGACCATTTACCCGGCTTATCGGGCATCGCAGGTGCAGCCGGCGATTGGTCTGGCGGTTTGAGTAACTGTTGAGGGCCTCATCGCCGGCAAGCCAGCTCCCACAGGATTGCATCAGGCCCAAGGCATGCGCTGTACCTGT
>NZ_JBNRIJ010000015.1:87222-94601 GCF_053557675.1 Pseudomonas sp. XP1
CCGCACACTCCGCCCTGATGTGCCCGCCATGGGCCTGCACGATCGACCGGGTAATCGCCAACCCCAACCCGGCATGCTCGCTACTGCCTTCCCGCCGCGCCGGGTCCACCCGGTAGAAGCGGTCGAACAGCCGCGGTAACGCCGCCGGCTCGATAGCCGCCCCGGTATTGGCCACACCAATCCTCGGCCCTGGCCCCAATGTCACACGTATCTGCCCTCCCGCCGGGGTGAAGCGCAAGGCATTGTCCAGCAAGTTGGACAGCGCCCGGCGCAGCATATGCCGGTCGCCCCGCAGCAGCGCCTCACCCTCGCGCAGCATCTGCACGCCGCTGTCCTCTGCCAGCGGTGCGTAGTATTCAAGCAGCGCATCCACCTCCTCATGCAGCACCAGCGGTGCTTGCCCCGGCACCAGCAGGCCGTGGTCGGCCTTGGCCAGGAACAGCATGTCGTTGATCATCTGCGCCATCCATTGCAGCTCCTCGAGGTTGCCGTGCAGGGCTTCGCGGTACTCTTCGAGGCTGCGCGGGCGGGTGAGGGTGACCTGGGTATGGGTCAGCAGGTTGGACAGCGGGGTGCGCAGCTCGTGGGCGATGTCGGCAGAGAATGCCGACAGGCGCTGGAAGGCATCGTCCAGGCGCTGCAGCATGGCGTTCATGGCCGTCGCCAGCTCGGCCAGCTCTTCGGGCATCTGTGCCACCGGCAGGCGGGTGGTGAGCGAGCGCGCCGATACGCTGGCAGCCACCTGGCCCATCTGCCGCAAAGGGCGCAACCCGCGGCGTGCTGCCCAGGCACCGAGCAGGGCCGTGGCCAGCGCCGACAGGCCCACTGTCAGCCAGATCAGCCGTTGCATGCCCTGCAGGAAGTGCTGGTGATGGGTGATGTCGAGGTACAGGGTCAGTTGTGGCGACTGCGGGGCGCCTTGCGCCAGGTGCACGGCCAGGCTGCGGTAGTCGGTGCCTTGCGCATGCAAGGTAGCCAGCCCGTCGGGCAGCGCCCGTGGCAGGCCTGTACGGCTTTCGAACCAGGTGGCACCGTCGCTGCCGTTGATGCGCAGGGCCAGGTCGGCCTGGTGGCCCAGTTCATCGCGCAAGGCGGGCAGGCGCGCCTGCAGCTCGGCCGGGGTGGTGATGCCGGCCAGCTGGGTGCGGAACAGCGACAGGCGCGAGTCCAGCAGTTGCTGGTCCAGTTCGACGAAGTGCTGCTCGCTGGCCCGGCTGAATATCAGGCCGGCGCCGAGCGAGACCGTGGCGGTGCAGGCGGCGAACAGCAAGGCCAGGCGGCTGCCGAGGGAGACCCGGCGCATCACTCCGCGCGCTCTTCGAGTACATAACCCATGCCGCGTACGGTATGGATCAGCTTGCTGGAATGCGGGTCGTCGATCTTCAGGCGCAGGCGGCGGATCGCCACTTCGATCACATTGGTGTCACTGTCGAAATTCATGTCCCACACCTGCGAGGCGATCAGCGATTTGGGCAGCACCTCGCCCTGGCGGCGCAGCAGCAGTTCAAGCAGGGCGAACTCCTTGGCGGTCAGGTCGATGCGCTGGCCGGCGCGCTCGGCGCGGCGGCGGATCAGGTCCAGGCGCAGGTCGGCCAGGCCCAGGGTCGTGTCCTGGTTGGGGCTGGTGCCCCGGCGCAGCAGGCTGCGCACCCGGGCCAGCAGTTCGGAGAAGGCGAACGGCTTGACCAGGTAATCATCGGCGCCCAGCTCCAGGCCGTGTACTCGGTCCTCCACGGCATCGCGAGCGGTGAGAAACAGCACCGGGGTGTCCAGGCCGGCCTGGCGCACGGCCTGGAGGATCTGCCAGCCGTCCCGGCCGGGCAGCATCACGTCGAGAATCAGCAGGTCGTGGTCGCCGGTCAGGGCGAGGAACTGGCCGGTCTCGCCATCGGTGGCCAGTTCGGTGGCGAAGCCAGCCTCGTTCAGGCCCTGGCTCAGGTACTGGCCGGTACGGGCCTGGTCTTCGACGATCAGCAGTTTCATTGGGTGAATTGACTCCAGCAAGCGGCGCAAAGCCCTGTGGGAGCGGGTTTGCCCGCGAAGAATTCAACACGGTGCATGGCACCGGCTTTGCCTGTGTTCGCGGGTGAACCCGCTCCTACTGGGGCTGGGTGATGCTGAGATGATACGTGACGATGCACCCGCTCGCCCCAAACTGACGAAGATGTAATCCCGCTGACTTGCGCTCCAAGGCGAGGTGCAAAACCGGTAGACTAGGGGCAATTTCGAACCTTCAGGTCAGTTTCCATGCATCCCGCTGCCGAACATTCCCCGCTGGGCAAGTCCAGCGAATACATTGCCACCTATTCCCCGGAGCTGCTGTTCCCGATCCCGCGTACCGCCAAGTGGGCCGAGCTGGGTGTTACTGCCCAGACCTTGCCGTGGCAGGGTGTGGATTACTGGAACTGCTTCGAGCTGAGCTGGCTGCTGCCTTCGGGCAAGCCGGTGGTGGCGATCGGCGAGTTCGCCATTCCCGCCGATTCGCCGAACATCATCGAGTCCAAGTCGTTCAAGCTGTACCTGAACTCGCTGAACCAGACGGTTTTCGCCTCGCCTGGCGAGCTGCAGGCGTGCCTGGAGAAAGACCTGTCCGCAGCCGCCGGCAAGCCGGTGGGCGTGAAAGTGCGCACCTTGGCCGAGGTCGAGGCCCAAGGCGTGGTGGCATTGCCGGGGCAGTGCATCGATGCGCTGGACGTTGCCATCAGCAACTACGAACAACCACAACCAGGGCTGCTGCGCTGCAACCCGGAGCAGCAGGTGGAAGAAACCCTGCACAGCCACCTGTTGAAGTCCAACTGCCCGGTCACCGGCCAGCCAGACTGGGGTAGCCTGGTGGTCGAGTACAAGGGCAGGGGGCTGGACCATGCCAGCCTGCTGACCTACCTGATCAGCTTCCGCCAGCATGCCGACTTCCACGAGCAGTGTGTGGAGCGGATCTATCTGGACTTGAAGAACCTGCTGCAGCCGGAGCATTTGACGGTGTATGCGCGCTATGTGCGCCGGGGTGGGCTGGATATCAACCCTTACCGCAGCACAGGGGCGATCAGCCCGGATAACAAGCGCCTGGTTCGGCAGTAAGGTTCGCAAGTACGCCGGGGGGCGCTTTGCGCCCCTATCGCGACACAAGGCCGCTCCCACAGGTACAGCGCAAGCCTGAAGCCTTGCGCTGTACCTGTAGGAGCGGCCTTGTGTCGCGATAGGGCCGCAAAGCGGCCCCAGTATTTCTAGATCCCCATGCTGTGCAGCGAGTTGGCAATGCTGCGCAGGGTAGCGGTGAGGTCGGGGTGTTCGGCCTCGAAGCGTTCGATCGCCAGGTTCACGCCGTCCACCAGGTTGTTGTCTGGCGTGGCTTCCTCAAGCTTCAGTTGCGCCTCGATCTGGCGCGCTTCTTCGTGCAGCGCGGCCAGTTCCTCGTCCGAAAGTGGCACGTTGCGGTCCAGTTGCTCGCGCAAGCTGTTCAGGCGCTCTTGCAATTCGCGGGCAGGCATTGGCAGTTCTCCATCAATGGCTTGGCAAGCCATGGACCTCAGCGAAGCGGCAAAGGTTCTGGCTTGTCTTCAGCGTAATCCACCTGCCGTTGCTTTGCATGATCCGCGTCAAGGGTGCTGTATCAGGGTTTTTCGCCCTTGCGCCGGCGTTGGGCAATGTCCTGCAGGCAGTTATCCAGCGCCTCCAGGTGGTCGATGACCGAGTGCACGCCCAGGCTGAACAGTTCCAGCGTCGCCTTGCCACGGGCCAGGTCCTGTTCCTGCGCCGTCATGGCTTGCCATTGCCGCGAGTTGCGGTCGCAGAACGGGCTGCAGGCGGCCAGCCCCACCGTCCACAGCCCCGCGTTCAGGCCAGACTGCAACAGGCGTGGGTCGCCGCTGACCAGCACGCAGCCGTCCAGGCGTTCGCTGTCCAGCGTCATCAGGGCTTGCCAGCAGGCATTTGGCGCCGGCCAGCGCACGCCGTTCACCGAATGCCCCGGCAGCCAGGCAGGCAGTACATGCGCAAGGCGCTTGCTCTGGGTGGCGTCGAGGTCGTCCAGCCAGATGCACGGCACCTGGCGCTGGCGCAGGCTGGCGAGAGTGGCCAGGGCGCCGGGTGCGGGCGAAGGGGCGCCATTGGCAGCTTGCACCAGGCAGCCGCGCAAGCCGAACAGCACAGCGGTGAAGGCGGGTGCAGCGTCCATGGCAACTTCCCTCAAATAGTCCGCAGGCTATTCGGCGATTGTTACCGCCCTGTGACAGCAGGCGCCACGCAACAGTTGTTCACAAAATATTGAGCAGTGATGTGTAAAGCTGTTTATCAGCCCGCAAGCCTCTATACTGCCGCCGTACAGCAGCGCACCCGTTTGCGCTTGCGGCCGAGAAATTCGATGGAGAAACACCTATGCGTAGGATCGGTGCCAGTGTGATCGAACGAGTCACCCAGGCCTGTGTCTGCGCCAGCATGCTGCTGGCGCCCGTGGCAGCCGCCCAGGCCGCCACCGAGGAAGATCCCTGGGAAGCGGTCAACCGCCCGATCTTCCGTTTCAACGATACCCTCGACACCTATGCCCTCAAGCCATTGGCCAAGGGCTACCAGGCGGTCACCCCGCAGTTCCTCGAAGATGGCATCCACAACATCTTCCGCAACCTGGGTGACGTGACCAACCTGGCCAACGACTTGCTGCAGTTCAAGCCCCATGCGGCGGGGGTGGACACGGCGCGGCTGATCGTCAACACCACCTTCGGCCTGGGCGGCTTCTTCGACGTGGGTACCAAGATGGGCCTGCAGCGAAACGACGAGGACTTCGGCCAGACCCTCGGCTATTGGGGCGTGCCGAGCGGCCCGTACGTGGTCATCCCGCTGCTGGGCCCGAGCACCGTGCGTGACGGCGTGGCCAAGTACCCGGATACCTATACCAAACCCTACCGCTACATCGACCATGTACCGACGCGCAACTCGATCTTCGCCCTGGACATCATCGACACCCGCGCCGACCTGCTCTCGGCAGAGAAGCTGATCCAAGGCGACAAGTACATCTTCATTCGCAACGCCTACCTGCAGAACCGCGAGTTCAAGGTGAAGGATGGCGAAGTCGAAGACGACTTCTGACCCACGGATCTGGGGCTGCTTTGCAGCCCCTGATTCAGTGCATCGCCAGGATCCGCAAGCCGAACTTCTGCTGCCCGCCAGGCTGGTCGGCAATCCACACCACTTCGGTGCTGGCGTGCAGCCCCTTCAGCGCCGGGTGGTCGGACTCGATCCGTACCTCGATATGGTCCCCCACATGGAAGCGCTGCGGTGCCTGCACCTGCATGCCGCCGCTGGACAGGTCCAGGCACACTGCTGCGATCACCTGGCCTTCGTGCAGCAGGCTGACCTCGGTGTCGATGCGCATGCGGATGAAATCGCGTTTCTCGTCATGACTGGAGGGCGTGTGGGGCATGCTGCATCCTTCCCATCGGGTTGCGCTGGTCGACTTTCTTATAACTCCCGGTGATTTGGCCTGTAAAGTGCGTCGAGGTGAACCTTTGCATGCTTGAAACGCCTGCCGGATGGGAGTACCGTCTGCGCCTTACAAGGTCCCTCTGACAGTTGCCGGGCAAGTGTTCTTGTCCTACAACTCAAGTAGAGTGTGACCACAAAGAATTCCCGTAGCTGGCCGTCTGCCTTGCCGACACCGCTGCACCAACCCAAATCGGCGCCGTTCGCCCACATGCAGAAAACCAGTGCAACGCTGCTGATCATCGATGACGACGACGTGGTCCGTGCAAGCCTCGCCGCCTATCTTGAAGACAGTGGCTTCAGCGTCCTCCAGGCCAGCAATGGCCAGCAGGGGCTTCAGGTCTTCGAAGAACACCAGCCCGACCTCGTGATCTGCGATCTGCGTATGCCGCAGATGGGCGGCCTCGAGCTGATCCGTCAGGTCAGCGAGCGTGCCCCGCAGTTGCCGGTGATCGTGGTGTCCGGTGCCGGCGTCATGAGTGATGCGGTGGAAGCGTTGCGCCTGGGCGCTGCCGACTACCTGATCAAGCCGCTGGAAGACTTGGCCGTGCTCGAGCATTCGGTGCGCCGCGCCCTCGACCGTTCGCGCCTGGTGCTGGAAAACCAGCGCTACCGCGACAAGCTTGAAGCTGCCAACCGCGAACTGGAAGCCAGCTTGCACCTGCTGCAGGAGGACCAGACCGCCGGTCGCCAGGTGCAGATGAACATGCTGCCGGAAAGCCCTTGGGTGGCCGGCGATTTCGCCTTCGAGCACCAGATCATCCCGTCGCTTTACCTGTCGGGTGATTTTGCCGATTACTTCCGGGTGGACGAACGGCGCATCGCTTTCTACCTCGCCGATGTCTCCGGGCATGGTGCGTCGTCAGCGTTCGTCACCGTGCTGCTGAAATTCATGACCACACGGCTGTTGTTCGAATTCAAGCGCGGCAGCAAGATGCGCGAGTTCAAACCCTCGCAGGTGCTCAGCCACATCAACCGCGGGCTGATCAACTGCAAGCTGGGCAAGCACGTGACCATGGTTGGCGGGGTGATCGACGAAGACACCGGTCTGTTGACCTACGCCGTTGGCGGCCATCTGCCGCTGCCGGTGCTGCACACCCCCGAGCACACCCGCTACCTGGAAGGCCGCGGCCTGCCGGTGGGGTTGTTCGACGAGGCCACCTACCAGGACCTGGTAGTGGAGCTGCCGCCGCAGTTCAGCCTCAGCTTGATGTCCGATGGCATTCTGGACCTTTTGCCGGGTGACACGCTCAAAGATAAAGAAACCGCCCTGCCGGAAATCGTCAGGGCAGCAGGTGGCAGCCTGGATGGGCTGCGCCAACGATTTGGATTGGCTACGCTTGGGGAGATGCCGGATGATATCGCCCTATTGGTGTTGAGCAGGAACCTTCAATGAGTACCGGTAGAATCCAGTTCGCCGAGCAGAGTGGTACCTTCGTCCTGAAATTCGTCGGTGAAGTGCGCCTGACCCTGTGTTCGGCGCTGGATGCGACGATCGAGAAGATTTTCACCGCGTTGAACTTCTCGGCGATTGTGATCGACCTGACCGAAACCGAGAGCATCGACAGTACCACCCTGGGCCTGCTGGCCAAGCTGTCGATCCTGTCGCGTCAGAAGGTAGGCCTGTTGCCGACCGTGGTCACCACCAACCCGGACATTTCCCGGTTGTTGCAGTCGATGGGCTTCGATCAGGTGTTCAACATCGTCGATCGACCGATCCCTTGCCCGGAATGCCTGACCGACCTGCCGTCCCAGGACCAGAATGAGGACGTGGTGCGCTCCAAGGTGCTGGAGGCGCACAAGATCCTCATGGGCTTGAACGACTCCAACCGCGAAGCCTTCCATGACCTGGTCAATGCGCTGGAGCGGACCTGATCTTCAGCCTGTACCGGCCTCTTCGCGGG
>NZ_JBNRIJ010000015.1:94794-112734 GCF_053557675.1 Pseudomonas sp. XP1
GCTGATACACCCGCGCGGGCCGCCCCTGTTCATCGAAGAACACCTGCCCCAACCCCGCGCCATTCCACAACCGTTCGCCAGCCTTGCTATGGCTGGGCGTACGCGGCACTACCTCCATTTCCCGCCGCTTGGTAAACCAGTTGAGCGGCGAGCGCGGTGCATACAGCCAGCGGTTGAGCCGGTCGAGCACATCCAGCAGGCGCCGCGGGAATTCGTTCTTGATCCCGCTGCTGGTCACCTGCCACAAGTGCGGGCTGCGCTGGCGGTGGCGAATCAGCACTTCATAGACGAACGAGTAATGCACGTCGCCGGACAGCACCACGTAGTGCCCCGGCGTGCGCGAGTGGCGGAAGATGTTGAGGATGACCTGTGCTGCACCGCGATGAGCCATCCAGTTTTCGGCATCCACCAGCAAAGGGTAACCCAGCCAGCTGAACAGCTTCTGCACTGTCTCGATCAACTTCACGCCAAAAATCGGCGCAGGCGACACGATGATCGCCGACGGGTGGTCCAGCAATGCTTGCTGCAGCTCGCTCAGCGCCTCCCAGTCCAGCAGGCCGGACGGCTTTGCCAGGCTGCTTTCGCTGCGCCAGCGGCGGGTGCGGGTGTCCAGCACCAGCAAGGGTGGGTTGGTGGGCAGGCTGAACTGCCAGCCCTGGAAGCGCAGCAGCGCGCCGATCAGCTCATCCTGGGTCTGGTTGTTCAACGCCTGGCATTGCTCGACCAGGGGCTTGCAGCCCTGCGGGTCGTTACCCCAGGCCTGGCACAGCAGGTAGCCGAGCAGGGCATTGCCGATGATCCGCCGCGAGAAGGGGTGGCCGTAGGCGGTTTCTTCCCACAGCGCCGAGAGGTTCCAGTCGTCGGTGATGTCGTGGTCGTCGAAGATCATCAGGCACGGCAGGTGGGCCATCACTCGCGCTACCTGGCCAAGGTTGTCGGCAAACGCCTGGATCAGCGGCAGTTCCTGGAGGTAACGGGCCTGGCGCGGGGCGGTAAGCCCATCGGGCATGTCCAGGTTCACCAGCTGCCAGGGCACTGGTGACCACACCAGCAGGTACATGGCCATGACCTCGGCGAAGGTCACCAGGTGGTTGTCGGCGTTGCTGGACGAGAAGATCGGCTTGCGCTTGCCGCCGAAAAAGCGCTCGCGCAGGGTTTCGTTGCGTTCCTGCGCCGGCAGCAGGTCGGCGCGGTGGTAATAGCAGGCCGGGTGCTGGTAGAGCGCCTGGCTGTCGGGCACCACCGCGCCCTCCAGTTGCTCGTCGAACAGGCCCAGGCGCGCAATCAGGCTGTGGATGGCGCGCAGCATCGGGCCGGCGACGTCGTCGGCATAGACCTGGTCGCCGGTCATTAGCAGCACGGCGGGGCGGTCCGCGGGGCTTTCGCAGGCCTGCAGCAGGCGGTCGGCGCAGAGCAGGCCATCGGCGGCCGGAAAGTGCGGCTTGCGGCAGGAACCGTGCAGCAGGTGGTCGAGCCGATCGCGCAGCACCAGGCTTGGGCGCTGGGCGCCGGAGTAGAGAAGGTGCGGCGCCCAGCCGGCGATGCCCTGGCCGTTGATGAGCAGGTCATAGTCGAGCAGCTGGTTGCAGGGCAGGGGGTGGGTGAAGTAGATGTCCAGCAGGTGGATGAAGGCGTGCTGGCCCACCGTGACTACCTGGCAATCGACCCGGGCCTCGCTTGCCGGAAAGATGAATTCGGGTTGCAGTGGTTGCGTGGCGACCAGCCAGATGGCCAGGCGCTGGGGCTCCAGGCGGCGCAGTACTGGGCCAGCGAGTACAAGGGGCAATGAGGTAGAGGTGGTCATCGACAGCTCAGGTGGCTTCTCGGGCCTATTCGCGGGTAAACCCGCTCCCACAGGTACAGCGCCAACTTCTGGCCTGTGGGGGTTCCTGTGGGAGCGGGTTTACCCGCGAAGAGGCTCTGGAATTCAATACAAATCTAAGGCCAGGTAAACAAAACGGGCGGAAAATGCTGAACACTTCCCGCCCGTCAGGCAATCTCGAAATGTGTCAGGCCTTTTCAGCCATCAACTTCTCCAGCTTCTCCTGGTCGCGCGCGAACTGGCGAATGCCTTCGGCCAGCTTCTCGGTACCCATGGCATCTTCGTTCATGGCCCAGCGGAACTGGCTTTCGTTCAGTTGTTGCTTGGGCTCGCCGGCATTGCCCGGCTTCAGCACTTGCGGCAGGTCGCCCTGATCATCGCTGAGCTGCTGCAGCAGCTCTGGGCTGATGGTCAGGCGGTCGCAGCCGGCCAGCTGTTCGATCTGGCCGATATTGCGGAAGCTGGCACCCATCACCACAGTGTTGTAGCCGTTGGCCTTGTAGTAGTTGTAGATGCGAGTGACCGACTGCACGCCCGGGTCTTCAGCGCCCACGTATTCCTTGCCGGTGCTCTTCTTGTACCAGTCGTAGATACGGCCAACGAACGGCGAAATCAGGAACACCCCCGCATCGGCGCAAGCCTGGGCCTGGGCGAAGGAGAACAGCAGGGTGAGGTTGGTCTGGATGCCTTCCTTCTCCAGCTTCTCGGCGGCGCGGATGCCTTCCCAGGTGGAGGCCAGCTTGATCAGCACGCGTTCGCGGCCAACACCGGCGGCTTCGTACAGCTCGATCAGCTTGCGCGCCTTGGCCAGCAGGGCGGGTTCGTCGAACGACAGGCGGGCATCCACCTCGGTGGAGATACGCCCCGGGATGACCTTGAGAATGCCCGAACCCACGGCCACCGCGAACTTGTCGCAGGCCAGGTCGACATTACCCTTGGCATCGGCCTTTACCTGCTTGAGCAGCTCGGCGTAACCCGGGATGGCCGCAGCCTTGAGCAGCAGCGACGGGTTGGTGGTGGCATCGACCGGTTTCAGGCGGGTGATGGCGTCCAGATCCCCGGTGTCGGCGACCACGGTGGTGAACTGCTTGAGTTGTTCCAGCTTGGAGGTCATGGGCGTGCTCTGTCCTGTGCAATGACTCGACATTACCCGAGCCCCGACGGCCACTCAAGGGCCCGCGAAGCGCGGTGCGAAAGGTGAAGCTTCGAGTCGCAAGCGGCCCCGAGGTTCCGCATCTGATTGCAAGGGCCACTGTGGATACAACCGGCTTACACAAAGTCCGGAAGTTTGCGCGATCCCGGTGGGAGTGGGTTTACCCGCGAACACCGGCGAAGCCGGTGCCATGCACCGCGTTGCCTTCTTCGCGGGTAAACCCGCTCCCACAGAATCTGCATATGTCTGAACCCCGGCAGCATGCTGCGGGAGGGCTGGCTTGCCGGCGAGTACGCCCGCCTGCTGAATCACCGCCCCTGCAACAATTCCACCGCCTGGTCGAACACCGCCAACGGCTCTGCCGCCTTGTGAATATCCGCCGACAGCAGCTGGCGGAAGCGCCGCGCGCCTTTGAACCCTTGCGCCAGCCCCAGAATATGCCGGGTAACGTGATGCATCGCGCCACCACTTTCCATGTGCGCGACAATATAAGGCCGCAACTGCGCCAGCGCCTCGCTGCGGCTGACCACCGCTGCCTCGCTGCCGAACAACTGCTGGTCCACCTCGGCCAGCAGGTAAGGGTTGTGGTACGCCTCACGTCCCAGCATCACCCCATCGAAGGTTTCAAGGTGTGCCTGGCACTCGGCCAGGGTCTTGATCCCCCCGTTGAGCACGATCTCCAGGTCCGGGAAGTCCGCCTTCAACTGCGCTGCCACGTCATAGCGCAGCGGCGGAATCTCACGGTTCTCTTTCGGCGAGAGCCCTTCCAGGATCGCGATGCGCGCGTGCACGGTAAAGCTCCGGCAGCCTGCCTCGCGCACCTGGCCGACGAAGTCGCACAGCTCGGCGTAGCTGTCGCGGCCATTGATGCCGATGCGGTGCTTGACCGTCACCGGGGTCGACACCGCATCGCGCATGGCTTTCACGCAGTCGGCCACCAGCGTCGGGTGGGCCATCAGGCAGGCACCGATCATGTTGTTCTGCACCCGGTCACTCGGGCAGCCGACGTTGAGGTTGACCTCGTCGTAGCCAGCCTCCTCGGCCAGGCGGGCGCAGGCGGCCAGGTCGGCCGGCACACTGCCGCCCAGTTGCAGGGCCAGCGGGTGCTCGGAGGCGTCGTGGCGCAGGAAACGGTGGGCGTCGTTGTGCAGCAGGGCACCGGTGGTGACCATTTCGGTGTAGAGCAAGGTGTTTTTGGAAAGCAGGCGCAGGAAGAACCGGCAATGGCGGTCTGTCCAGTCCATCATAGGCGCAACGCTGAAGCGACGGGAAGGCTCAGAGCGCGTGGTTGCTGGGTTAGAGCCTGTGTTTGTGGTCATATCGTTCAACGTGTCTTGTACCAAATTCAGCAGTTTCGAGGGTGTTTGCAGCAAACCGAGAAGCTCGACGTAGCAAAAGTCGGCGGCAGGAGATCGGTGATTGCCAGGGCAGGCGGCTAGTTTACCAAGAGAGCTGGCTATCCGTCTGGACTCGATCCATGCGCAGCCCAGCAGCCTTCTACCCAGATTAGCCACCAGCCAACCTACTTGAGCGGCACGTAGATATCCGTTTGCCAGTGCTCCAGCGGCGTTTCCGGATACACGCTCAAATAGTGAAAGAACAGCGGATGATCCCGCAGTTCCTCATTGCTCGAAGGCAACCAGTCCCGATAAAGCGGATAAATGGTTTCGCCAATGTAGTCAGGCGACCCGGTATGCCGGATCACGGCGCAGCGGCCCGCTGGGATGACGCGTTCGTGCACGCCGAAATCATTGGGCTGCACAGCTTCGTCTATCTCGCCACACACGGCGAAGCGAAAGGCGTGCGCCGGGGTGGTGTCCGGGTTGTCGTAGGGGATGCCGAAGGTTCGGCTGCTGGCCACCGGTGACTGGCTGCTCTGAATGCGCCATTGGCGAAAACGCGCAACGCTTTCACTGACCAGGCCGGGCGCCCCTTGGTGTTCGAGCGCGGCCACATGGGTTTCGGCGAAATCCACGATGCGGATCTGCATGGTGATACTCCTTGAAAGGTGAGGAACAACGAAAACCGCACTCCAGGCCTGCCAGTTCGGGGCCTTGGCGAATACGCTCGGCGCCATGCCAAACGCACGCTTGAAAGCCCTGGAAAAGGCTTCGGGGCTTTCGAAGCCGGCGCCGAAAGCTGCTTCCAGTACGGAGATGGCCGGCGAGGCGACCAGTTGATGCGCCGCGCGTCGCAGCCTCATCAGTTGCACATACCGTGATACCGGAATGCCGATGTATGCCGTGAATTGCCGATGAAAGTGAAAGGCCGAGAAATTGGCGATGCGGCTCAGGGCATTTACCGACAGGTCCCCTTCGAGGTGGCTGTCGATATAGGCAAGCACGGCTTCGAACCGTTTTGCGTAGGTTGGGTTGTGCTGTGAGTCAGTCAACGAACGGAATCTCCGGAAGGTGCGGTGAGCGCTAGCATCCGTTGTTCAGACATGGAGGTGCCTAGCCGTGATTGCTCTATCAAGGATTGTCTTGATCGTGCTGTGGATGGCTTGGCGTTGCCAATGTGTGCAGGTGAGGGCAGTACCAGGGGGCAGCAAAATCGACATGAACGTGTTTCTGCTTCTTGGGCAGGAACGGGGTATCAAGTGTGCCCAGTGCTATCGAAACCCAGTCGGCAAAGTCGCCTTGGGAACGTGACCAGAACAAAGTCGAGCCGCACTCGGCGCAAAACTCGCGCACTACCGTCGGCGAAGAGGCAAAGGCTTTGATGCTGCAGGTGCCGCGGAGGATTCGCAGCCTGCTGCGTGGAACGCTGCCATAGGAGGCGAAGGCTGCCCCGTGGCTTTTGCGGCACTGGCTGCAATGGCAATGACTGACTGCCTTGGGAGGGGTCAGTAGCAGGTAACTGACCGCTGCGCACAAGCAGCTTCCTTCGTATGTTTCGATCACTGGCGCTTCCGTGCAGGTGGAAAGCGCCAGCGTAACTGCCCTCGCATGATCAGTCGACTGGGGGCAGCGGGTAGTTCACCCCTCGGACCTTGTCTGCAAGGTGGTACTGCCTGTGTCGGTCGAGGGTACGGGGCGCTTGCATAAAACCGCTTGAGTAAATAAAACTGATTTACAATTGCACCCCCCGTTTTTTGCCGAGGCTGACGTTTCGTGGATGCCCTGCCGCTTTTCTCTGAGCACCTGACCGATTGGGTGATCACGCCCGTTACCGAGCAGTTTCTCGGCATTTTCAATATGAACGGCCGTTTCGGGGTCTTGTTTCTTTGCATCTCCTATGGCGCAGCCTACGGCCTGTTCCGTTTCAGGAAGCGGCGCGGCCTGAGCGACGCCCAGTCGTTCTGGCAATTCATCGGCGGCGCCCGGGTACATCTGCATCCCTCGGCGCTGCTGGACTACCGCTACTACTTCGTGCGGGCCATCCTCAAGATTGCGCTGGTGCTGCCCGTCGTCCAACTGGTCGACCCCTACATCCTGCGCTCCGGCGATTACCTGGCCTTTTTCAACAACCTCTGGGGCGCGCGCCCGCGCCTGGGCGAAAACCTCGCACTGTCCTTGCTCTACGGGTTGGGGGTGTTCCTGCTCAAGGACTTCATCCATTACTGGGCGCACCGGGCCTTTCACTCCCGCTGGCTCTGGGCCTTTCACAAGGTCCACCATTCGGCGCCCGTGCTGGTACCGGCGACGGCGAGCCGGGTGCATTTCGTGGAAAAGATCGTCGAGAAACTGAGCACCGGCATTTGCATCGGCCTCTACGCCGGATGCTTCTGGTACCTCTGCGGCGGTGAAGTCAGCCGCTACACCCTGTTCGGCGTGACCTACCTGGTATTCATCTTCAACAGCCTGGCGGCCAACCTGCGGCACAGCCATGTCTGGCTGTCTTTCGGCCCGCAACTGGAACATGTGTTCAACAGCCCGGCCCAGCACCAGATCCATCACAGCGACGCCCCGCGCCATTTCAACCGTAACTTCGGCACCAACCTGTCCCTCTGGGACTGGATGTTCGGCACGCTCTATGTCACTACACCAACGCCCGAAAACATCCGCTTCGGCACCAGCGAGCAGGACCACCAGCGTTACCTGACGGTCTATAGCCTGATCGTCACGCCCTTTGTCGAAACCGGCCGCAAGGTCCTGGTGAAGTGCCAGCGCAAGGCTGTGCTCGGCGCGTCCGGCAGGGCGGGTCGTTAGCTGATCCCGTGTTTGTTGCGAACGACTGACCGCTCAGGCGGGGAACTGGGCTATCCAGTGCCTGGCAATCTCTTCGCGCCGGCAGACCCACACCCCGTCGTGGCCCTGCACGTAATCGAGAAAGCGCGCCAGCGCCATCGCACGACCAGGATGGCCACTGATCCGCCCATGCAGGCCCACGCTCATCATCTTCGGGTGGTGCGCGCCCTTCCGATGCGGCCGACTTTTCGGTTTGGCAGGTGATCAGAAGTCGTAGAGCTGGGTGGGGTTGTCGCGCAAGATCAGGGCCTGGGTTTGCTCCTTTGGTGCCCAGCGCATCAGCAGGTCAAGGACCTGCGCATCGTCGGGTTTCTGCTCGGCGGCAAGCGTCGGGTGCGGCCAGTCGCTACCCCATAGCATGCGATCAGGGCGATGGCTGACCAGTGCAGTGGCGACTCGGCCGACGTCCTCGAACAGCGGTGCTCCGATTTTCGAGCGAAGATAAGGTGCCGACAGCTTGATCCATGCCCGGTCGGTGTCCAGCAGCCGCACCAGTGCGGCGAAAGCTGGCGACTTCAGCGCTTCTGGCTGTGGTACATGGCCCATGTGGTCGATAACGATCTTGCCTGGCAAGGCCAGCAAGCGCGGGGCAACCTCGGGCAGCAGCGGCCCGGTAGCGACCTGTACGTTCCAGCCCAGTTCGCCGACCCGCGCGGCCAGGCTTTCCAGCCCATCGAGCGCCTGGCTGCCGACGCTCAGGTTGAAGCGGATACCACGCACTCCTGCCTGGTGCAGTTCGGCAAGTTCTGCGTCGGTAATCCCATTGGACACAACCGCCACACCCCGGGCATCGCCTCGGCTGCGCAACAAGCCATCGAGCATCACCCGGTTATCGGTGCCGTAGGTCGATGGCGTGACGATGACCATGCGGCGGATGCCCAGGCGCTGCTGCAGTTTGCGATAATCCTCCAGCGAGGCATCCGCCGGCAGCAGGGTAGCGCCGGGTGCGGCCGGGATACGGCTGTCGTAGAGGTGCATGTGGCAGTCGATGCTGCCTGCGGGCGGCGTCAGGCGCGGGTGCGCATCGCCCTTGCTGAAGGGCACGTCGGCCATGGCGCCCATGGAGGCGACAGCACCCAGTGCACCGGTGGCCTGCAAGAATTGACGACGAGACAATGTCATGGATATTCCTCGTTTCTTGTTGTTGTGAAATGACGATGCCCACGTTCCTGAGGCAGGAAAGTGGGCATCGAAGTACGGCTTTTGCGGCTTATTTCGCGCTGAGGGCGCTGGCTGCCTCAGCTTGCTCGCGCTGGCGCTTGCGGCCGATCACCAGTACCGCGACCCCGGCCACGGTGCACAGCGCGGCCAACGGCATCAGCGCCAGGGAGTAGCTGCCGGTGGCATCGTGAATGGCGCCGTAGGCATTGACCATGATGCCTCCGCCAATCAGGTTGGCCATGGCGCCCACGGCTGCCAGCCCCGCAGCAGCAGTCGAGGAAGACAGCCAACCCGACACCAGCGCCCAGAACGGCCCTTTCATCGAGTAGGCGCCCACCAGGACCATGGTCAGCATCATCACCGTTGCCGGCAGGGACGAGGTGAACAAGGTCATCAACAGGCCCGCCGCGATCAGCAGCATGGTCATCGCCGTGTGCCAGCGACGCTCGCCGCTGCGGTCGGAGCTGCGACCCCAGATGATCATCAGCACAGAGGCAACACCGTAAGGGATGGCATTCACCAGGCCGATTTCCATCGAGCTCAGGCCGAATGTCTTCAGCAGTTGCGGGGCCCACACGCTCATGGTGCTGCCTGCAGCTGAAGCGCCCGAGTAGATCAGGGCCAGCACCCAGATGTCTTTGTGGCGCAGCAGCTTCCACAGCGAAATATGGCCGATGGCGGTCTTTTTCGAGGCTTCATCAGCCAGGCGCTTGGTGAGCCAGCCGCGCTGCTCGTCATTCAGCCACTTGGCCTGCTCGGGGCGGTCGGTAAGCACGAACAGGCAGGCGATGCCCAGCAGTACGGCAGGAATGCCTTCGAGAATGAACAGCCAGTGCCAGCCACGCATGCCCATCCAGCCATCCAGGTTCAGCAGCAGGCCCGACAGTGGCGAACCGATGAAGTTGGCGGCAGGGATCGCCACCATGAACAGCGCCACCATGCGCGCGCGGTAGGCAGACGGCAGCCAGTAGGTGAGGTACAGCAGCACGCCCGGGAAGAAACCGGCCTCGGCAGCACCCAGCAGAAAGCGCATCACGTACAGTGAATTGGCACCCTGAACGAACGCCGTGCCTGCCGAGATCAGGCCCCAGGTGATCATGATGCGGGCTATCCAGATGCGTGCCCCGTAGCGTTGCATGGCCAGGTTGCTGGGCACTTCGACCAGGAAGTAGGCAAAGAAGAACAGGCTGCTGGCGAAGCCGAACACCTTGGCCGTGAGCTGCAGGTCCTCGTTCATCTGCAGGGAAGCCATGCCGATGTTGCCGCGATCGATGATCGCGATCAGGTAGCAGACGATCAGAAAGGGCAGCAGTCGCCAGGCGATGCGGCGCATGGTGCTGCGTTCGAGTTCATCCGGCAGCGATGTTGCTGAAGTCATGGTGCTCTCCAATTGTTTTTTTTCTGGAGTGACGCGTGTGAACGTGCCCCGCTCACGAGAGGCACGCGAGGGGTGCGATCAGCTGGCGAAGAGGTGGCGGTTGACCACGCAACGCGGATCCAGAGCATTGCCCGCCCATACATCGAGAACCTGCTTCAGCGCTACCAGGCCTACCCGTTCGCGGGCCTCGGTGGTGTTGGCACCGACATGCGGCGTGGCGACCAGTGTCGGCAGGCCCCACAGCGGGCTGTCGGCAGGCGGCGGCTCGGGGCTGAAGGTATCCAGGCCGGCACCGGCGATGCGGCGTTCGCTGAGCGCTTTTACCAGGGCGTTGGTGTCGATCAGCTCACCACGGGCAGTGTTGATCAGGATGGCGCCAGGGCGCATGCGCTCGAACTGGGCAGCGCCAATCAGGTTGTGGTTGGTCTCGGTCAGCGGGCAGTGCAGGCTGATGATATCGCTTTCAGCCAGCAGGCGATCGAAATCCTCTTCGCGCTCGACGTGCGGGCGCTCCGGCAGTTGCTTGAGGTAGGGGTCGAACACCTTGACCTTCATGCGCAGTGGCGCCACCAGGTCCATGAGGATGCTGCCGATCGAGCCCAGACCGATAAGCCCCAGGGTTTTGCCCGACAGCTCCATGCCGTTGGCCGAGGATTTGTCCCAATGCCCGTCACGCATGCGCGCATCCAGCAGCGCGGTTTGACGTGCCACGCTGAACATCAACGCGAAGGCCAGCTCGGCCACCGATTGGGCATTGGCGCCCAGGGCGATCGATACCGGGATGCTGCGGTCGGCGGCGGCCTGCAGATCGATGGTGTTGTAGCCCACGCCGTGCTTGGCGATCACTTTCAGGTTGGCTGAAGCGTCGATCATGGCGCGGGTCAGTTTGCCCTGGCGGACCACGATGGCATCGGGCTGTTCAGCGCGAATGATCGCTTCCAGTTCTTCGGCGGGCAGGTAGGGCGTAGTGGGGACGATTCTGACGCCCTGTTCGGCGGCAAGGTTCATGGCCTCGGCAGCAAGCTCAGGGCCGGTCAGCAGAATGGTACGGGACATCGGGGATACCTTGTTCTTGTCTGGGAGCGGTTCGGGCGCAGTCTGCCGCTCATGTGCGGCAATGGGGTAAACCCTATCATAATGAAACGCTGTTGCAAGAAAATTCATGTGGTCGCCGATGCCTGGCAAAAAAAGCCGACAAAAACCAATTGCCACGACTTTAATGAAATGACATTCTAAAAAACAGATTCGGCAGCGGCCGATGACATCGAATAACACCAAGAGAGGTATGTCACATGAGCATTGGCTTCCAAGTGCTTGAGCGCGCACGTAAAGTCGGTGATGAGTGGGTTGCACGTTATCGTGAGGTTCCGGTTGCCAACGTCAGCGATTCGATGAACCGGATGACTGCAGGTGGTGCCCGCCTGCGCCCCATGCATCGCGAAGGTGTGCTGTGTGGCCCGGCCTTGACAGTCAAGGCGCGCCCAGGTGACAACCTCATGCTGCATTACGCGATCGATATCGCTCAGCCGGGCGATGTGATCGTGGTCGATGCCGGTGGCGATCTGACCAACGCCCTGATCGGTGAAATGATGGTGGCTTACGCGGTCAAGCGTGGCTTGGCCGGTATCGTCATCAACGGCGCCATTCGCGATGCAGCCAACATCGGTGCGGGTGACTTCCCGTTGTTCGCTGCTGGCGTTTCGCACCGTGGCCCATACAAGGACGGCCCGGGCGAGATCAACGTGCCGATTGCCATTGATGGTATGGTGATCGAGCCAGGCGACCTGGTGATCGGTGATGACGATGGCCTGCTGTGCGTGCCTTACGACCACGTCGCCGAGGTCTATGCTCGCGCCACCGCCAAGCACACTGCCGAAACCGCACAGATGGAACACATTGCCCAAGGCACCAACGACCGTTCCTGGGTCCTGGAGTCCTTGAAGAAGAAAGGCTGCCTGCTGCCAGGCTGATCCAGCATGCGCTGCGCACCTTGCGATGGGGTGTGCAGCGGCTGTTGGGTCGGTGTCGGTCGCGGGTTCTATTGAGGATTCGCAGACTTGTCCGATTCATCGTCACCGCATCGCAAACGTTGGCCCGCCGCTGTGCGGGCGCTCGCTCATCGCAACTTTCAGATCTATTTCGCCGGCCAGGGTGTTTCCACTCTGGGCAAGTGGGTTCAGCAGGTTGCATTGGCCTGGCTAGCCTATCATCTGACCGGTTCTGCCGTACTGCTGGGGCTGATCACCTTCCTTTCGCTCGCGCCGCAATTGCTCATCGGCCCGTTGGCAGGAGCGTGGATCGATCGGCATGACAAGCGCCGGTTGCTGATCATCGTGCAGCTTATCCTGATCGCGCAGTCGCTCGTGCTGGCGCTTGCAACCTGGCGCAACTGGATCGATGGTCCGTTCATTGCTGCCATGGCATTGCTGCTTGGCTTGCTCAATGCCTTGGAAACCCCTCTGCGCCAAGCGCTGATCGGCAGTTTTGTCGACGACCCGGCCGACCTGCCGAACGCGCTGGTGCTCAATGCCATGTTGATCAATGCCGCACGGTTCGTCGGCCCGCCATTGGCCGGTGGGCTCATTGCCCTGGCCGGCGAGGCGGCCTGCTTCGCCCTTACTGCCGTGGCTTTCATGGCCTTGCTGGGTGGCTTGCTGAAAGTGCGCGGTACTGCCGGCCCAAAGGCCAGTGGCTCAACCGCGCAAGTGTTTCGCGAAGGGTTGTTGTATCTGTGGCAAACGCGCAACGTTCGCCAGTTGCTGGTCAACGTGATCATGGTCAACTTGTTGGCATCCTGCTACGCGGCACTGCTGCCGATCCTGGCCAGGGCCGTGTTCGCTGGCGATGCGCGAGTGCTTGGATGGTTGTGGGGGGCGGCAGGCGCGGGCGCGTTCGTGGCCACGCTGGTGCTGGCGGTTGGCGGTGCATTGCCTCGCCTGCGCCAGTTCACCGATGCTGGAGCGCTGCTATGCGCGGTTGCGCTGATCGGTTTGTGGATGGCGGGTGCGCTGCCACTGGCGCTGCTGGCGCTGGGCGTTCTGGGTTTCGGCATCACCCTGAGCAATGTCAGTACCAACATGCAGCTGCAAAGTGGCGCACCCAGCCATTTGCGTGGCCGGGTGATCGCTTTCTATATTGCCATGCGCTTCGGCTTCGAAGCTTTGGGCGGCATGGCGGCGGGGCTGATCGCGGCCCGCTGGGGAGCGCCGGCGACCTTGGGGGTCGCCGGAGGGTGCCTGGTGATCGGGCTGTTGGGTCAATACGGCATGCGTCGTCGCAGCTGAGCGGTCAGATTGTCTGGCCTTGGCCGTGAGGCGTCTGCTGCTTGGCGGGGTCGCCCAGCCAAAGCATCAGGCAGGTGCCGACCAGCAGGATCGATGCAACGGCAAAGAACGGCATGCTGAAGCTATGAGTGGCGTCCTTGATCAGGCCGATCAGGAACGGGCCTGTGAAGCCGCCCAGGTTGCCGATCGAGACGATCATCGCCAGGCCGCCAGCGGCGGCACGACCAGTCAGGAAGGTCGAAGGTATCGCCCAGAACGTGGCCTGGAATGACAGGATGCTCGCCACCGCCACGCACAGGCTGGCGATCTTCAACACCGGCTGGTCAAGCAGGGCGGCGGCCACCAGGGCCACGGCGGCCAAGGCCAATGCGCTGACCACATAGGGCAGGCGGTGACGGCTACGGTTGGCCAGCCGTGCCCACATCGTCATCGCCAGTGCCCCGAGCAGGTAGGGCAGGGCGACCACCAGGCCGACCACGCCGCTATCGATGCCCAGGCCTTTGATGATCTGTGGCAGCCACATGCCTATGCCAATCGAGCCGACGATGCAGCAAAAGTTGATGGCCGCCAGGGTGAACACCTTGGGGTTGGTCAAGGCTGCGCGCAGCGTATTGCCATGAGACGCACCGATGGCCTGTTGTTCTTGGGACAGGCGCTGGTCAAGCCAGGCTTTCTCTCGCGGGTTGAGCCATTTTGCCTTGGCCGGGGTATCGACCAGCACGAAGAGGCAAGCGATGCCAAGCAGCACGGCCGGCATCGACTCGGTGACCAGCAGCAGTTGCCAGTTCTTCAGGCCCAAGACGCCGTGCTGTTCCATCAGCCAGCCGGACAGGGGCGAGCCGATGATGTTGGCCGCAGGAATGCCCAGCAGGAAGGCGGCAGTGGCTTTCGCCCGCCATTTGCCGGGGAACCAGTAGGTGAAGTACAGGTATACGCCGGGCGTGAAGCCCGCTTCGGCAAGCCCCAGCAAAAAGCGCGCAATGCTGAAACTGATAGGCCCGGTGGCGAAGGCGGTGGCCATGGAGATCAGCCCCCAGGTGATCATGATTCGCGCAATCCACACCCGTGCGCCGAAGCGCTGCATCAGCAGGTTGCTGGGGATCTCGAACATGAAGTAGCCGAAGAAGAACAGGCCGGCTGCCCAGCCGAACATCGTCGCGGTAAGGCCCAGGTCCTGGTTCATGCTGATGGCGGCGAAGCCGACATTGGTGCGGTCGAGGTAGCTGATCACGTAGCAGATGAAGATGAACGGCACCAGGCGCCACAGCACGCGGCGCATCAGGCGTTCGCCCTCGGCGTCGCTGAGCGGCGCCTGGGCAGCGGGGGTTTCGTGGGTCATGTCGTCACTCTTTTGTAGTTGTTGTGTGCCCTGACAGGGGGGCCTGGTTCAGCTGTGGGAATACATTGGCAGCCCAGGCGCAGTGGTGCGCACCTGCAGAATGCTGCCGGTTTCGGATTCGGTGATGTACAGGGTCTGCCCGTCATTGCCGCCGAAGGCCAGGTTGGTGTTGCTGATGCCTGCGCAGGAGACGATGCGCTGCAATGGCTCAGCGACTTTCGACAGCTTCCATACCGAGCCGAAACCGGTATGGGCGATGTACAGGTTGCTCTGCGCATCGAGGGCCAGGCCGTCGGGCCCGCCCAGGCCGCCGTGCAACTGGGCGAAAACGCCCACCTTGCCGATGATCGAGCCGTTGCCCAGCGGGATGCGCCAGATCTGTTGCGCGCGTGTCACTGCTACCAGCAGATGATTGAGGTGCGGGTCGTAGACGATGCCATTGGGGCTGGGGATGGTGCCAAGCAGGCAGGTCAGGTTGCCGCTGGCGTCGAGCTTGTACACGCGACCGCTGGCATCCTGCAGCCCGGTCTGGCCTTGGTCTGTGAAATACAGGTCACCGTTGGGTGCGAACACCAGGTCGTTGACGCCTTTGAAGCCTTCCGAACCAGCTGAGTCCAGCAGTGCTTCGATAGCACCGGTATCTGGGTCGAGCAGCATGATCCCGCGCTTGTAGTCGGTAATGAAGATGCGTCCGTCCTGGTGAATCTTCAGGCCGTTCGGCCAGCCATCGTACTGACACACCAGTTCCCATTCGCCCTGCGGCGAGATGCGGAAAATTCGCCCGTTGGGAATGTCGGTCACGTAAAGCCGGCCTTGACGATCGAATGATGGGCCTTCGAGGAACGAGTCGATGGCGCGGCCCTGGCGGTTGGCATTGGCCCAGGCAGTCGGGCGCGGGTCGCGGAAGCGGTCGGGCAGGCGGGTGAATACCGTGGTCTCCACGGTCGGCGGGGCAGCAAAGAAGCTCATGGGCGCTCCTGTAGGGCCGGGGACGCCTGGGCGTCCGATTGTTGTTTTGATGTATTTAATGCAATGGCGTTGCAAAATAAAACAAAATCGGACGAAGGGTGAAGCTGTTTTTGCGGAGATTTCTGATTTTAAGGGTTGTGTAGCGCTGGCTGTTGACGAGGCTACGATAATCTGCCTCCATATAAAGAAACGCCGTTTCAAAATAATAACAACGATCCTTTGGAGTCTCTTGCTTGAAATCCCTACCTTCCATCTGCCGCATTGCCTTGGCAGCAGGCGGCAGCGTCATAGGCTTGTCTGCTCAGGCCGACCTGATCGGTGACAGCCACGCGAACTTGTCGATGCGCAATTTCTACTTCAACAGCGATAACCGCGACGGCACGGCGCAGCCCTCCAGAACCGAGGAGTGGGCGCAAGGCTTTCTGCTCGACCTGCGCTCCGGTTATACCGACGGTGTGGTTGGTTTCGGCGTGGACGCCACGGCCATGCTGGGCCTTACGCTGGACAGCGGCAGAGGGCGGCATCAGGGCGGTAGCATGATTCCTTCCGATGGCGATGGCGCAGCTGACCGCTGGAGCAGCGCCGGTGCCACCGCCAAGATGAAGCTGAGCCAGACCGAGCTGCGCGTGGGGCAGCTGATGCCCAGGTTGCCGATACTGGTGGCCTCTGATGGCCGGTTGCTGCCGCAAACCTTCCAGGGCGTGCAATTGCAGTCCGGTGACATCGATAACCTCATGCTCATCGGCGGGGCGTTGAACCGCGCCAGGGGCCGGGCTTCGACCGACCTTACCGGCATGGCCGTAAACGGCGGTACTCAGGAGAGTGACCGTTTCAACTTTGTCGGTGCCGACTACCGCGCCACCAAAACGCTGCTGCTGCAGTATTACGCCGGGCAACTCGAAGACTACTATCTGCAGCAGTTCACCGGCCTCAATCACACCCTGGCGTTGACCGATGACAGCTCGTTGACCACTGACCTGCGCTATTTCCGCACCCGGGCGGACGGTGCCAACGGCAGTAGCTCAGGGCGTAGCCAGGGCTATACCGTTGGTGGATACACCAAAGGTAGCGACGGGGAAATCGACAACGACCTGTGGAGTGCGGCGTTCACCTATCGTTTGCGGGGCCACTCGCTGACCCTGGGTTATCAGCGTGTTTCCGACGATAGCAACTTCGTGCAGATCAACCAGGGGTCGATCGACAAGGGGGCTGGTGGCAGCAGCCTGTATCTGTGGACGGACAAGATGCTGCTCAGCTTCACGCGCGCTGGCGAGCGTACCGGGTTTGCCCAGTACGGCTATGACTTTACTGCCAACGGCATACCTGGGCTGAAGGCTTCGGTGATCTATTTGAAAGGCGACCACATCCAGGCAGCCGCTGGCGCCGAACAGTCGGAGTGGGAGCGAGACTTCTCGCTGGACTATGTGATCCAGGGCGGCACGTTCAAAGGGCTTGGTGTGGCCTGGCGCAACGGCAAATCGCACAGCGAGGCAGCACGCAATGGTGACCAGAACCGCCTGATCATCAACTACACCCTGCCGCTGTTCTGAGCATCGGCCAGCGCAGCGAAAGGGGCCGCATCGGCTGTAAGGTTCGCTGATTGCCAGGTCTGCCGATATTTGCCCCATACGACAGCGATCAACCTCTAGCCAGCAGGCGCAGATATATTGCCCTGCTGGCTTTTTTTACTTTGCACGCGCAGCGCATGCTACGTTGGCGGTGGCCGACCGTTGTCGGATAATGAGGTTTTTCCGCCCTTGCGTACAATCGAGGGCTTCGATCCTGTGAGGTTTTGCAAATGGTGAAAGCGCGGCCGCGTCCAGCGGTAAATGGTGTGGCATCGGCAGACCGTGTTTTGACCGTGCTGACCGCGTTTCAGATAGGCGACTCTGCGCTGAGCCTGGTTCAGCTGGTTGAACGTACCGGCCTCATCAAAAGCACGATCATGCGCTTGATGGTGTCCCTGGAAAACCATGGCTTCATCACGCGCATGGCTGACGGGCGTTATCAGCTAGCCAGTGAAGTCATGCGCTTGAACACGGTCTATCAAGAGGCACTGGACCTCGAAAGGCATGTGATGCCACGTTTGCACGATTTGGCTGAAAAGTCGGGTGAGACCGCCTCCTTCTATGTGCGCCACGGTGCATATCGGATGTGCCAGTACCGTGTTAACTCTTCCCATCGGCTTCGCCTCAATCTTCAACCCGGCGACATGCGGCCGATGGATGAAGCGGCGGGGGCTCAGGCGTTGCGCGCGCCGTATCACATCGGTATTGCATTGCAGAAACCCTACTACTCGAAGGGAGCCACCGACCCGCATGCCGCTTCAATGGCGCTGCCCATCTACGGAGCGCAGCAGGAACTGATGGGAGCTCTTGTCATTTCAGGACCAGCAAGCCGTTTGACGGAGGAATATGCTGAAAGCCTCAAGCTCATGTTCTTCGAGGCGGCACGTGATCTGATGCGAAGCCTGGGCTTCAAGCCTGCGTCATTGGAGGCCGAGTCGGTCCAGTAAGCGCGCCTCATGGGCCCGGCTTGCGGCGTCTTTGTCGAGCAGCCTGGCTGATCGAGGCGGCCAGGCACTGATTGACAAAGCCGTGCAGCTTTGAAGCCGCGCGCAGGCACTTGTAGGAGCAGCCTTGTG
>NZ_JBNRIJ010000015.1:112807-118396 GCF_053557675.1 Pseudomonas sp. XP1
AGGCGAGCGATAGCATGGAAACAACCCGCGTCGGTTTCAGGATGCGCCTGGTCGTTCGCACGCAACCCCCCGGCGCCACAAGTGCCATGCTTGCAGGATGCCTCGGACCAGCGCGCGCAGACGTGCGGCCGCAGGCAAGGAGGCCGCTGGCACCACGCAACCGTGACGTGGTCGGCGCGCCGCAGCAGAACACGCCGGATACCTGCCCTCACAACAATTCAGGCGGGGTCCGTGATGCCGAGGTCCGCTGTATGCCTGATGAATTGCTCCACCTGCCTGTGATCCACCGCATTCTGGCCCGTGACAAGGATACCCCCGGCGCGCTGTTGCCGATCCTGCATGCCATCCAGCACGACATCGGCTACATCCCCGATGCCGCTGTCGCCGAAATTGCCCATGCCCTGAACCTCAGCCTGGCCGAGGTGCATGGGGTGATCAGCTTCTACCACGATTTCCGCACCACGCCACCGGCGCGCCACACCCTGCGCCTGTGCCGTGCCGAGTCGTGCCAGAGCCGGGGCGCCGAGGCGCTGGCCGCGCAACTGCGCGAACAGCTGGCGCTGGACGACCACGGCACCAGCGCCGATGGTGCCATCAGCCTGCGCCCGGTGTACTGCCTGGGCGCCTGCGCCTGCTCGCCAGCGCTGGAACTGGACGGTCAGGTGCATGCGCGCCTTACCCCTGAGCGCCTGCGCGCGCTGGTCAACGCTTGCCGGGAGGACGCAGCATGCTGAAGCTGTACATCCCCTGCGATTCGGTAGCCCGTGCCGTGGGCGCCGACCAGGTCGCCGATGCCTTGCAGCGGGAGGCCGAGCGCCGCCAGCTGCCGCTGGACATCCAGCGCACCAGCTCCCGCGGGCTGTACTGGCTGGAGCCGTTGCTGGAATGCGACAGCGCGCAAGGGCGCCAGGGTTTCGGCCCGGTCACCCCGGACGACGTGCCGTCCTTGCTCGACGCCTTTACCGGTGAGCCCGGTGAACCCGGTGAACCCGGCGGCCATTCACTGGCCCTGGGGCCGGTCGAGGACATCCCTTACCTCAAGACCCAGCAACGCCTGCTGTTCGCCCGCGCCGGCATCACCCGCCCATTGTCGCTGGACGACTACCGTGCCCATGGTGGTTTTGCCGGCCTTGAGGCGGCCGTGGCCCTGGACGGTGCCGAGGTGGTCGCCGCCGTGCTCGATTCCGGCCTGCGTGGCCGCGGCGGTGCGGCGTTCCCGGCCGGCATCAAGTGGCGCACCGTGCGTGACGCCGTAGCAGGCCAGAAGTACGTGGTGTGCAACGCCGACGAAGGTGACTCCGGTACCTTCGCCGACCGCATGCTGATGGAAGGCGACCCGTTCCTGCTGATCGAAGGCATGATCATTGCCGGCCTCGCCGTGGGTGCCGACAAGGGCTACATCTATGTGCGCTCGGAATACCCCGATGCCATCCGCGTGCTCGACCAGGCTTTCGCCATCGCCCGTGACGCCGGCTACCTCGGCAGCGACGTGGCCGGCAGCGGCCAGGCCTTCGACCTGGAAGTACGGGTCGGCGCCGGCGCCTATATCTGCGGCGAAGAAACCGCGCTGCTCGAATCCATCGAAGGCAAGCGCGGCATCGTCCGTGCCAAGCCTCCGCTGCCCGCGCTGCAGGGCCTGTTCGGCCTGCCGACGCTGGTGCACAACGTGCTTACCCTGGCCTCGGTACCCATCATCATGGCCAAGGGCGCGGCGTTCTACCGCGACTTCGGCATGGGCCGTTCGCTGGGCACCATGCCGTTCCAGTTGGCCGGCAACATCCGCCAGGGCGGCCTGGTGGAACGCGCCTTTGGCCTGACCCTGCGCGAACTGGTGGAAGGCTATGGCGGCGGCACGGCAAGTGGCCGGCCGCTGAAGGCCGCGCAGGTGGGTGGCCCGCTCGGTGCCTGGGTACCGCCAAGCCACTTCGACACGCCGCTGGACTATGAAGCCTTCGCCGCCATGGGCGCGATGCTCGGCCATGGTGGTGTGGTGGTGGCCGACGACACCCTGAACATGGCCAGCATGGCGCGCTTCGCCTTGCAGTTCTGTGCCGAGGAGTCCTGTGGCAAGTGCACCCCGTGCCGCATCGGCTCGACCCGCGGCATGGAAGTGGTCGACCGGCTGATCGCCACCAGCGACATGACCGAGCGGCACGACCAGGCCCTTTTGCTGCGCGACCTGTGCGACACCATGCAATACGGCTCGCTGTGCGCCATGGGCGGCATGACCGCCTATCCGGTGGCCAGCGCGCTGAAGTACTTCCCCGCCGATTTCGGGCTGACCCACACGGAGGCCGCGCAGTGATCAATTTCTTCGACCCCGCTTCTGATAAAAGCAGCGACTTCGGCACCCCGGCCCGTGACAGCGAGGTACAGGTCAGCCTGAGCATCGATGGCCGTGCCATCACTGTGCCCGCCGGTACTTCGGTGATGCGTGCCGCGGCCATGCTCGGCACCAGCATCCCCAAACTGTGCGCCACCGACAGCCTCGAAGCCTTCGGCTCGTGCCGCATGTGCATGGTAGAAATCGAAGGCATGCGCGGCTACCCGGCCTCCTGCACCACCCCGGTCAGCGAAGGCATGGTGGTGCACACCGAAACCCCGCGCCTGGCCGGCCTGCGCCGCAACGTGATGGAGCTGTACATCTCCGACCACCCGCTGGACTGCCTGACCTGTTCTGCCAACGGCAACTGCGAGCTGCAGACCGTGGCCGGCCAGGTGGGCCTGCGCGAAGTGCGCTATGGCTACGATGGCGCCAATCACCTGGCTGAGAAAAAGGACGTATCCAACCCGTATTTCGACTACGAGCCGAGCAAGTGCATTGTCTGCAGCCGCTGCGTGCGTGCCTGCGAGGACATCCAGGGCACCTTCGCCCTGACCATCACCGGGCGCGGCTTCGAATCGCGAGTGGCGGCCGCGGGTGGTGAAAACTTCCTCGCCTCCGAGTGCGTGTCGTGCGGTGCCTGCGTGCAGGCCTGCCCGACCGCGACCCTGACCGAAAAGAGCCTGGTGCAACTGGGCCAGCCAGAGCGTGCGGTCATCACCACCTGCGCCTATTGCGGCGTGGGCTGCTCGTTCCGCGCCGAAATGAAGGGCGACCAGCTGGTGCGCATGGTCCCGGACAAGAACGGCGGCGCCAACCACGGCCACGCCTGCGTCAAGGGCCGCTTCGCCTGGGGCTACGCCACCCACCCGGACCGCATTACCAGGCCGATGATCCGCAAGCGCCTGGAAGACCCATGGCAGGAAGTCAGCTGGGACGAGGCGGTGACCTATGCCGCCAGCGAGTTCCGCCGCATCCAGCTCAAGTACGGTCGCGATTCCATCGGCGGCATCACTTCCAGCCGCTGTACCAACGAAGAAGCCTACCTGGTGCAGAAACTGGTGCGCACGGCGTTCGGCAACAACAACGTCGACACCTGCGCGCGGGTGTGCCATTCGCCCACCGGTTATGGCCTGAAGCAGACCTTGGGTGAATCGGCCGGTACGCAAAGCTTCGACTCGGTGATGCAGGCCGACGTGGTGCTGGTGATCGGCGCCAACCCCACCGACGCCCATCCGGTATTCGGTTCGCAGCTCAAGCGCCGCCTGCGCCAGGGTGCTCGGCTGATCGTGATCGACCCCCGGCGTATCGACCTGGTCGACTCGCCGCACGCCCGCGCCGAGTTGCACCTGCAACTGCGCCCGGGCACCAACGTGGCCATGCTCAACGCGCTGGCCCACGTGATTGTCACTGAAGGCCTGCTGGCCCAGCGTTTCATCGATGCACGTTGCGAAACCGCGGATTTCGCCCGCTGGCGCGACTTCGTCAGCCAGGCGGATAATGCCCCCGAAGTACTTGGCCCTGTCTGTGGCGTACCTGCCGAGCAGATCCGCGCCGCCGCCCGCCTGTATGCCACCGGCGGCAACGCGGCGATCTACTATGGCCTGGGCGTGACCGAGCATAGCCAGGGCAGTACCGCGGTGATGGGCATCGCCAACCTGGCCATGGCCACCGGCAACATCGGCCGTGAAGGGGTAGGGGTGAACCCGCTGCGCGGGCAGAACAACGTGCAGGGCTCGTGCGACATGGGCTCGTTCCCCCACGAGCTGCCCGGCTACCGGCACATTTCCAACGAAGGCGTGCGCGCCGAGTTCGAGCGTGCCTGGGGCGTTACCCTGCAGCCCGACCCGGGCCTGCGTATCCCCAACATGTTCGAAGCGGCGCTGGACGGCAGCTTCAAGGCCTTGTACTGCCAGGGCGAGGACATTGCCCAGAGCGACCCCAACACCCAGCACGTCACGGCGGCCCTGCTGGCCATGGAGTGCGTGGTGGTGCAGGACATCTTCCTCAACGAAACAGCCAAGTTCGCCCATGTGTTCCTGCCGGGCAGCTCGTTCCTCGAGAAGGACGGCACCTTCACCAACGCCGAGCGGCGTATTTCGCGGGTTCGCAAGGTCATGGAGCCGCTGGCCGGCAAGGCCGACTGGGAAGCGACCGTGGCCCTGGCCAATGCCCTGGGCTACCCGATGAATTACCGTCACCCGTCCGAGATCATGGACGAGATCGCCCGCCTGACGCCCACCTTCCACCGCGTCAGCTACGCCGAGATCGACCGCCACGGCAGCCTGCAGTGGCCGTGCAACGATGCAGCGCCCGATGGTACGCCGACCATGCACATCGACCAGTTCGTACGTGGCAAGGGGCGCTTCATGCTTACCGGCTACGTGCCCACCGAGGAGAAGGTCAACAACCGCTACCCGCTGCTGCTGACCACCGGGCGTATCCTCAGCCAGTACAACGTCGGCGCCCAGACCCGGCGCACCGGCAACGTCGCCTGGCATGACGCCGATCGCCTGGAAATCCACCCGACCGACGCCGAAAGCCGTGGCATCCAGGACGGTGACTGGGTCGGCATCGGCAGCCGCGCCGGGCAGACGGTGCTGCGTGCCAAGGTCAGTACCCGGGTGGCGCCGGGGGTGGTATACACCACGTTCCACTTCCCCGAGTCGGGGGCCAACGTGATTACCACCGACAACTCCGACTGGGCCACCAACTGCCCTGAGTACAAGGTGACGGCGGTGGAGGTGGTGAAAGTGTTCCAGCCTTCGCAGTGGCAGAAGCGCTACCAGGACTTCAGTGACGAGCAGCGGCGCTTGCTGAAGGAGCGCCGTATTGCGGAAAAAGCCGAGGTGCGCCGATGAGCAGTGAGAACCTGGTCAAGATGGCCAACCAGATTGCCCATTACTTCGACAGCGAGCCAGACCGGGCGCTGGCGGTGCAAGGGGTGCGGCAGCATCTGCAGAGCTTCTGGACGCCGACGATGCGCCAGCAGCTGGCGCAATGGATCGAGGCCAATGCAGGGGAGGGGCTGGACCCGAAGGTGCGGGAAGCGTTGGCCTAGCGTTTGGTGTTGAAAGGGGCTGCTGCGCAGCCCATCGCCGGCAAGCCAGCTCCCACAGGTACTGCAAGGGCTGGGCAATTTCCCACAGGTACTGCACATGGCTTGAGGTCAATGCGGTTGATGTGGGAGCAACTGTCTTGCTCAATTTCTAAAAGCTGGCGTGATCCCTGTGGGAGCGGGCTTGCCCGCGAACACGGGCGAAGCC
>NZ_JBNRIJ010000016.1:0-4719 GCF_053557675.1 Pseudomonas sp. XP1
TTGGGGTTGGGTTTCCCCCCGCGAAAAGGCCGGCGCAGGCCATAGAAAAACAACAAACATAGGCAAAGCCATGGACCACCTCGCACCTCGCATCCTTATCGTCGAAGACGACCAGCGCCTGGCCGAGCTCACCGCCGAGTACCTGCAGGCCAACGGCTACGAAGTCAGCGTCGAGGCCGATGGCGCCCGCGCCGCGCGGCGCATCGTCGACAGCCAGCCCGACCTGGTCATTCTCGACCTGATGCTGCCCGGCGAGGACGGCCTGAGCATCTGCCGCCGGGTGCGCAGCCAGTACCCCGGCCCGATCCTTATGCTGACCGCCCGCAGCGATGAACTCGACCAGGTCCAGGGCCTGGACCTGGGCGCCGACGACTACGTCTGCAAACCCGTACGCCCACGCCTGCTGCTGGCACGCATCCACGCCCTGCTGCGCCGCAGCGAAGCACCAGACAGCAAGCGCCAGGACCTGGCCTTCGGCGCGCTGCGCATCGACAATCGCCTGCGCGAGGCGCATCTGGGTGAACAGCTGATCGAGCTGACCGGCGCCGAATTCGACCTGCTCTGGCTGTTGGCCAGCAACGCCGGGCGGGTGCTGACGCGCGAGCAGATCTTCACTGCTCTGCGTGGCGTCGGCTACGACGGCCAGGACCGCTCCATCGACATACGCATCTCCAGGATCCGCCCCAAGATCGGCGACGACCCGCTCCAGCCAAGGCTGATCAAGACCCTGCGCAGCAAGGGCTATCTGTTCGTCGGCGAGGCCCCATGAACAACTCGATCTTCCTGCGCATCTATGGCGGCATGCTGGCCGTGCTGGTGCTGGTGGCCCTGCTTGGCGGGCTCAGCCTGCACCTGGTCAACGAAGTGCGTGCCGCCCAGCACCGCGAGGGCCTGGCCCAGGGTACCTTCAGCCTGATGGCCGACAACCTGGCGCTGCAGAACGACACCGAGCGCAAGCGCTCGCTGCTGATCTGGGAGCGCCTGCTTGGCGTGCCGCTGGCGTTGCAACCGATGACCGCGCGCACGCTCGATGGCGGCCAGCGGGCGCGCCTGTACCGCGGCCTGGTGGTGGTCGAGAAGACCGGCCCCCATGCGGCCCAGGTGCTGCGCAAGGTCGGCCAGGAAGACCTGATGCTGGTAGCGCAGATCAAACAGATCAGCGAGCAACTGGCGCGGGCCACGCTCTATCTGCTGGCTGACGAACTGGTGCGCTACCCGGTGACTGAACAACAGCAGCGCCTGGCACAGATCAAGAAAGAAAAGGGCTTTGGCTTTGGTGTGGCCCTGCAGCGCATCGAGCGGGTGAGCCTGGACGATGACCAGCGGCGCCGGGTCGAGGAGGGCGACACGGTCATGGCCCTGGGCAAGGATGGTGACTCGATCCGCGTGTTCGCCGGGCTGGCTGGTTCGCCCTGGGTGCTGGAAATCGGCCCGCTGTACCAGCTCAACCCGTATCCGCCGCAGTTGCTGATCCTGATCACCTTTCTTGGCCTGTGCCTGATCGGCCTGGTGGTCTACCTGCTGGTGCGCCAACTGGAGCGACGCGTGTCGGGCCTGGAGATTGCTGCAACGCGCATCGCCCAGGGCAGCCTGGACACCCGCGTGCCGGCTGGCGATGCCGACTCGGTGGGGCGCCTGGCCGCGGCCTTCAACGGCATGGCCGAACACCTGCAGCGCTCGCTGACCATGCAACGCGAGCTGGTGCGGGCGGTTTCCCACGAGCTGCGCACGCCGGTGGCACGCCTGCGCTTTGGCCTGGAGATGATCGAAAGTGCCACCACCGAGCAGGCCCGGGCCAAGCACCTGGCGGGTATGGACGGGGATATCCAGGACCTCGACAAGCTGGTCGACGAGATGCTCACCTATGCCCGCCTGGAGCAGGGTGCACCGGCGCTGAAGTTCGAGCGGATCGACCTGGATGCCTTGCTCGACCGGGTGATCGAAGAGCTTGCGCCGCTGCGTGCCGAGGTACGGGTGGTGCGCGGTGAGTGCCAGGGTGCCGAGGGCGAAGGCGCCTGGGTCGAAGCCGAGCCGCGCTACCTGCACCGGGCCCTGCAGAACCTGGTAGGCAACGCCATGCGCCACGCCGAGGCCGAGGTGCGCCTGAGCTACCAGTTGGGGCAACAACGCTGCCGCATCGATGTAGAGGATGACGGCCCGGGCATTCCCGAGGGTGTCTGGGATCGAATCTTCACACCGTTCACCCGCCTCGACGACAGCCGTACCCGCGCCTCGGGCGGGCATGGCCTGGGCTTGTCTATCGTGCGGCGGATCATCTACTGGCACGCGGGCCGGGCCACGGTGGGGCGCAGCGTCGCGCTGGGTGGTGCCTGCTTCAGCCTGAACTGGCCGCGGCAGCAGGCACCGTTGTGACGGTCAGACGCTGACCAGGCTGAGCAAGTGGCCGTCCTGCAGGCAGAACTGGCCCTGCAGTTCGGCGCCATGCCGCCATTGCGGCGACAGGTCGGTGAGCAGGCGCAGGCGGGCCAGGCCTTCGGCAGACCAGTCCAGCACTTCGGCGTGCTCGAAGTAGAAGCGCTGGCGCGTCAGCGGGTAAAGCGTCTTGAACAGGCTTTCCTTCAGCGAGAAGGTCAGGGTGACGGCAAGGCCGAGCTGGCGGCGGTCCAGGCGCTCGAGTTCGGGTGGGGTGAGGATTTCACCCATCAGCCGCTCGGCACGCTGGTCATCCAGCAATGCTTCCTGATCCAGGCCCAGGCCCTGGCAACTATCCTCGGCGGCGACCACGGCGGCGGCCCAGCCTTTGCCGTGGGTGATCGAGCCGTGGATGCCGGCGGGCCAGATGGGTGAACGGTCCTCGTGGGTGCCGGGCACGTAGTCACGGCCGTCCAGGCGCTGCAACGCGGCGCGGGCACACACCCGGCCGGCGAGGTACTCGGCCTGGCGCTTGGGCACCGAACGCTGCAGGCTGGCGCCTGGCACGACACCGGCGCGCTGGAAGTCGTCGGGTGCCAGGCGGGCATGGTCGAAGTTGCAACTGACCAGCACCGCGCCGGGCAGTGGGCGGGGCAGGGGCCAGTGATGCTGGAGCGGGGCGCAGCAGGCGGGGAGTGTGTTCATGGGGCTATTGTGCCAGCCGAGGCGACGGTGTGGGAGATCGGATCGCAGGGGCCGCAAAGCGGCCCCTCGCGTTGTTTACTTGAACACCTTCTTGAAGAACGCCTGCATGTCCGCCCAGGAACTCTCATCCGCCGCCTTGTTGTAGCCGATATCCGGCCCGCCATGCTCGCCATGGCTCAGCCGGTCTGCATCCGGGTTGGTAAAACCATGCTTGGCCCCTTCGATACTGACCAACTCATAGTTGACCTTGGCTGCATCCATCTCGGCCTTGAACGCCTCCACTTGCTGCGAGGTAATCATGCTGTCTGCCGCGCCGTGCTCGACCAGGATCTCCGCGCGTACCACCCCAGGCCTGGCCGGGGTCTGGGTGGCCAGTGCGCCATGGAAGCTCACCACGCCATCGAGCTTTTCGCCGCGGCGTGCGGCATCCAGCACCACCTTGCCGCCGAAGCAATAACCCACCGCGCCCAACTGATGCTTGTTGGTGTTCGGCTGCAGTTTCAGCAGCTCCAGGCCAGCATCGAAGCGCCGCTCCGCGGCCTTGGGGTCTTTCATCGCCTCTGCCATGAACGCCTTGGCGTCGGCAGGGTGTTCGGTTTGCTTGCCGTCGCCATACATGTCGATGGCCAGCGCGTTGTAGCCCAGCGCCGCAAGCTCGCGGGCGCGGCGCTTGACGTAGTCGTTCAACCCCCACCACTCATGCACCACGACAATGCCGGGGCGCTTGCCTTCGATAGCATCGTCATAGGCGTAGTAGCCGACCAGGCGGTTGCCGTCGGCGTCCTGGTAGGGGATCTCGCGGGTTTGTACCGCCGCTTGGGCGAGGGCGGCGCAGCACATCAGGGTCAAGGCCAGCAGGGCACGCATGGTCACTACTCCTTGTTCTGCAAACGGTTCGTTCAGCCGGGGTTCAGCCAGGGTTCAGTCGCGGTTCAGGGTGCCCTGCTTACTCTAGCTTCCAGACCGAAACAGCGCACTCAACTGGAGTATCCAGCCATGAAAACCTTCAACACCCTGCTTGCCGCCATGGCCGTCTGCGCCGCTGGCATCACCACCGCCCAGGCCGCTGACGACAACTTTGCCAGCCTGACCTACGGCCAGACCAGCGACAAGGTTCGCAAGTCCGGCCTGCTGCAGCGTAACACCGACCACCTCAACGCCGATGGCATCATCGGCAAGGACGACACCTGGGGCGTGCGCGTGGGCAAGATCAATGATCAGGGCCGCTACTACATGACTTACGACAACGTCTCGGGCGACCACAGCGGCCTGAAGCTGCGCCAGGAGAACCTGCTGGGCAGCTACGACCTGTTCCTGCCGGTAGGTGACACCACCAAGCTGTTCGGCGGTGGCAGCCTGGGCGTGACCAAGCTTACCCAGGACTCGCCGGGTGCCAGCCGGGATACCGACTACGGTTACGCGTATGGCCTGCAGGCCGGTGTGATCCAGGACATCACCGACAAGGCTTCGGTGGAACTGGGCTACCGTTACCTGCGTACCAACGCCGCCACCGAAGTGGGGGCGCACGGCGGGCCGAAGGACGGCACCCTGCGCCTGACCAGCAGCGCGCAGACCTACCTGGCTGCAAGCTACAAGTTCTGACGGGCTAGCCAGGTTATCCTGTACCGGCCCTTTCGCGGG
>NZ_JBNRIJ010000016.1:4855-8720 GCF_053557675.1 Pseudomonas sp. XP1
AATACATATCAAGGAGCTGCACATGAAACTGCTGGTGGTCGAGGACGAAGCCCTGCTTCGCCATCACCTCTACACCCGCCTGGGCGAAAGCGGCCATGTGGTCGAGGCGGTCGCCGATGCCGAGGAGGCGCTGTACCAGGCCGGGCAGTACCACTTCGACCTGGCCATCATCGACCTGGGCCTGCCCGGCATCAGCGGGCTGGAACTGATCACGCGCCTGCGCAGCCAGGACAAGACCTTCCCCATTCTCATCCTCACCGCTCGCGGCAACTGGCAGGACAAGGTCGAGGGCCTGGCCGCCGGTGCCGACGACTATCTGGTGAAGCCGTTCCAGTTCGAAGAACTCGAGGCACGCCTGAACGCCCTGCTGCGCCGCTCCAGCGGCTTCACCCAGTCGACCATCGCCGCCGGCCCGCTGGTGCTGGACCTGAATCGCAAGCAGGCGACGCTGGACGAGCAGCCCCTGGCCCTGACTGCCTACGAATACCGCATCCTCGAATACCTCATGCGCCATCACCAGCAGGTGGTGGCCAAGGACCGCCTAATGGAGCAGCTGTACCCGGGTGACGAAGAGCGCGACCCCAATGTCATCGAAGTGCTGGTCGGCCGCCTGCGGCGCAAGCTCGAGGGCGAGCACGGCTTCAAGCCCATCGACACCGTGCGCGGCCTGGGCTACCTGTTCACCGAGCGCTGTCGATGATCCGTTCGCTGCGGGTGCGCCTGATGCTGGCGGCCGCAGTGCTGGCGCTGCTGTTCATGCTGGCGCTGCTACCGGCCTTGCAGAAAGCCTTCAGCCTGGCCCTGCAGGAGTCGATCGAACAACGCCTGGCCTCGGATGTGACCACGCTGATTTCCGCTGCGCGCATCGAACACGGCCAACTGCAGATGCCGACGCTGCTGCCGGACGAGCGTTACAACCTGCCGTACACCGGCCTGCTCGGCTATATCTTCGACCGCGACGGCAAGCTGGTCTGGCAGTCGCGTGCCACCGCCGCGCAGAACATCAACTACCGCCCGCGCTACGACGGCCGTGGCAACGAATTCGCCCGCATTCATCAGGCCGATGGCGAAGAGTTCTTCGTCTATGACGTCGAGATCAAGCTGCTGGGTGGCCAGAGCGCCGCCTACAGCATCGTTGCCCTGCAACCTGTGCGCGAATACCAGCACACCCTCGATGGCCTGCGCGAAAAGCTCTATCTGGGCTTTGGCGCGGCCTTGCTGGCGCTGCTGGTGCTGCTGTGGGCCGGTTTGACCTGGGGCCTGCGTTCGTTGCGCCGGCTCAGCCGCGAGCTGGACGACGTGGAGTCGGGTGTACGGGACGGCCTGAGCCGCGAACACCCACGGGAGCTGCTGCGCCTGACCGGTTCGCTGAACCGCCTGTTACGCAGCGAGCGCGAGCAGCGTCAGCGCTACCGTGATTCGCTCGATGACCTGGCGCACAGCCTGAAGACGCCGCTGGCGGTATTGCAGGGGGTGGGCGAAAGTCTGCAGCAGCGTAACGGCGAGCGCGAGCAGGCACGTGTGCTGCAGAGCCAGATCGAGCGCATGAGCCAGCAGATCGACTACCAGCTGCAGCGTGCCAGCCTGCGCAAGAGCGGCCTGGTACGCCATAGCGTGTTGCTGCGGCCGTTGCTCGACAGCCTGTGCAGCACCTTGGCCAAGGTGTACCGAGACAAGCGGGTGGACGTGACGCTGCAACTGCCCGATGAGGCGCAGGTGCCGATGGAGCAGGGCGCGTTGCTGGAGCTGCTGGGCAACCTGCTGGAGAACGCCTACCGCCTGAGCCTGGGCCAGGTGCGCGTGAGCCTGGAGCAGGCGCCTGGGCGGTTGACCTTGTGCATCGAGGACGACGGGCCGGGGGTGCCGGCGGACCAGCGTGAGCGGATTCTGGAGCGTGGGGAGCGGCTGGACAGCCAGCACCCGGGGCAGGGGATCGGGCTGGCGGTGGTCAAGGATATCGTCGACAGCTATGACGCCGAGCTGAGCCTGGGGGATTCGCCCCTGGGCGGCGCGGCGTTCAAAATCACTTTCCATCTGGATTGATTTGTAGCCTGTACCGGCCCTTTCGCGGGTGAACCCGCTCCCACAGGTACTGCACAGGTCCTGAGCCCCGCGGGCACCCTGTGGGAGCGGGTCTACCCGCGAAGAGGCCGGAACAGGCAAACCGCAATGGGCGGATTCCCGCCAATGCCCCTGTACAAATCCCGCCACCGGGCGGAAATCCGCCAGCCTTCCTCAGGAAAATCGCCCCGTCGTTGGGCGTTTATCCCTCACAAATACAGCCTTTGCACCCTTGATGGGCATTTTGGCACCACCCTTGCTATTGATCCTCGCAGAGGCCTGCCCAGGCAGCTCGAACACAACGACAAATCCCTCCGGGTGCAGGAGGGTTAGCGATTCAGGTGCCCCATCGCCCTGGGAAGGGTGAGCCGGCACACTTGAGGAAAATTAGCCATGACGACACGTCAGCCGCTGTACAAATCCCTGTATGTCCAGGTGTTGGTCGCCATCACGATCGGCATCCTGCTCGGCCACTACTACCCGGAGACGGGCGTCGCCCTCAAACCCTTGGGTGACGGCTTCGTCAAACTGATCAAGATGGTCATCGCTCCGATCATCTTCTGTACCGTGGTCAGCGGCATCGCCGGCATGCAGAGCATGAAGTCGGTCGGCAAGACCGGCGGCTACGCGCTGCTGTACTTTGAAATCGTCTCCACCATCGCGCTGATCATCGGCCTCGTCGTCGTCAACGTGGTCAAGCCGGGCGCTGGCATGCACATCGACGTCAGCACCCTGAACGCCAGCAGCGTGGCTGCCTACGCCGCCGCCGGCGCGCAGCAGACCACCGTCGGCTTCCTGCTCAACGTCATCCCCAACACCGTGGTCGGCGCCTTCGCCAACGGCGACATCCTGCAAGTGCTGATGTTCTCCGTGCTGTTCGGCTTCGCCCTGCACCGCCTGGGCAGCTACGGCAAGCCGGTGCTGGACATGATCGACCGCTTCGCCCATGTCATGTTCAACATCATCAACATGATCATGAAACTGGCCCCGATCGGTGCCTTTGGTGCGATGGCCTTCACCATCGGCCAGTACGGCGTTGGCTCGCTGGTGCAACTGGGCTACCTGATGGCCTGCTTCTACATCACCTGCCTGCTGTTCGTGCTGGTGGTGCTGGGTGGTATCTGCCGCGCCCACGGCTTCAGTGTCCTCAAGCTGATCCGCTACATCCGTGAAGAACTGCTGATCGTGCTGGGCACTTCCTCCTCTGAGTCGGCCCTGCCACGCATGCTGGCCAAGATGGAGCGCCTGGGTGCTAAGAAGTCGGTGGTTGGCCTGGTCATCCCGACCGGTTACTCGTTCAACCTCGACGGCACCTCGATCTACCTGACCATGGCTGCGGTGTTCATCGCACAAGCCACCGACACCACCATGGACATCACTCACCAGATCACCTTGCTGCTGGTGCTGCTGGTGGCTTCCAAGGGCGCTGCCGGTGTTACCGGTTCGGGCTTCATCGTCCTGGCTGCCACCTTGTCGGCCGTTGGCCACCTGCCGGTTGCCGGCCTGGCGCTGATCCTTGGCATCGACCGCTTCATGTCCGAAGCCCGCGCCCTGACCAACCTGGTTGGCAACGCCGTTGCCACCGTGGTTGTAGCCAAGTGGGTGAAGGAAATGGACAACGACAAGCTGGCATCGGAGCTGGCCTCCGGTGGTGCGCCGCTGGTCGATACCCGTCCGACCGACGACCTGGGCGTGGCTGAAGGCCCGGCTCGCTGATCGCGGGATAGTGAAAAGAAAAAGGCGACCTCAGGGTCGCCTTTTTTGTGGGTGATTATTGTGCTTTCAGGCCCGGCCCTATCGCCGG
>NZ_JBNRIJ010000016.1:8896-64109 GCF_053557675.1 Pseudomonas sp. XP1
TCCCAGAACTTCACCCCATACACCCGCTCGGCCGGCGGCACCTGGTAGGCCGGCCGTGGGTCCTGCGCCAGGCATTGCTCGATCAGTTCGACCAGCGGTTCACCCAGGCGCAGTGCATGTTCGCGGGCCTGGGGCAGGGCGTTGTCGCCCCACTGCACGGCGATCGCGGCAGGTGCTTGGTTGGCCATCTGGTTGCTGGCGCCAGCGATGCTGTCGGCGTACGGCACATACGGCTTGATGTCCAGCACCGGCGTACCGTCGAGCAGGTCGATGCCAGACAACAGCAGGCGCCCTGGCTCGACGCCTTCCAGGCGTACCACTGACTGGCCGATGCCATTGGGCCGGTGAGTAGCGCGGGTGGCGAACACCCCCATGCTCTTGTTGCCCCCCAGGCGTGGTGGCCGCACCTTCAGGCGGGGTTTGTCTTCCAGTGCCTGGTGGAACAGGAACAGCAGCCAGACATGGCTGACCTGCTCCAGCCCTTCGACCGCATCGCCCTGGTCGAACGGCGGCAGCAGCTCGAGCACGCCGCGTGCAGCGGGCGCCAGTTGCGGCTGGCGCGGGATGGCGAACTTCTCCTTGAAACAGGAGCGGATGATGCCGACCGGGGTAACCGTATGCTGCATGGCCAATCAGCCGCGCACGCGCAGGGTCAGGCCCTTGAGGAAGTTGCGCAGCAGCTGGTCGCCGCACGGGCGGTAGTTGTCATGGCCGGCCTTGCGGAACAGCGCGCTGAGCTCGGGCTTGCTGACCGGGAAGTTGACCGACTTGAGGATCGCATGCAGGTCGTCTTCCTTGAGCTCGAAGGCTACCCGCAGCTTCTTGAGGATGAGGTTGTTGGTCACCGGCAGCTCGATCGGCTGCGGCGGGCGGCTGTCATCCTTGCCGCGACGGTGGATCACCAGGCCGTCGAGAAAGTGCGCCATGACCCGTTCAGGGCAACGCACGAAGCCTTCCTCGTCTTCCTTCTTCAGGTAGGTGGCCAGCACCAGGGGATGCACGTCGAGGCCGGATAGCCCGATGATTTCGGCCATCTTGGCGTCATTCACCTTGAGCATGTAGCGCAGGCTGCGCAGGACGTCGTTGTGGTTCATTGTTGCAGAATCCTGTTCAGGTGCCGCACCTGCGGCGCGGCGTATTGCTTAGAAACGTTCGGTAGCGGCCAGGTAGCGCCACTGGCCCAGGGGCAACTTGCCCATCGACACGCCACCCAGGCGAATGCGGCGCATGCCCACCAGCTCCAGGCGCAGATAGGCGCACAGCTCGGCGATCTGCCCTGGCTGCGGATTTTTCAGGGCCATGCGCAGGTGGGTCTCGTTCTGCCAGCTGGCCTTGGCTTTGGGCAGCTCGCGGTCATTGCGGGTGGCACCGCGCGCCAGGCGTTCCAGCGCCTGGGGCGTGGTCTCGCCGCGTACTTCAACGATGAATTCCTGTTCCAGGCGGCGCAGGTCGGCGTCGATCTTGCGGGTTACCCGCCAGTCCTGGGTGAATACCTGCAGGCCGCTGGCACCGCGCTCCAGCGGCGCCACGCAAGCCTGCCGGGCAAAATGCCCGTGCAGTGCGCGAACACCTTCGCGGTGGGCTTCGCTGAGGCTGCCCATGTTCATGCTTGCGCGGGCGGTTTCGCTGTCCAGGCTGGCCGGCTGGTTCAGCAGCAGGGTTACCGGTTCCAGCGTTTCGGCACGGGCACCAGGTAGCAGTTCGACGCGCTGCTGCTCGACCTTGAACTGCGGTTGCTCGACCACCACGCCATCGACCGTGACCCAGCCGCCTTCAATGTACAACTCGGCCTCGCGGCGGGAGCAGCCAAGCTGCTCGATAAGGCGTTTGGACAGGCGGACGGGTTCGGACATGACGGCGATTCGCAAAGGCAGGGAAAGACCTGCATTGTACCTGCCCGCGCGGCAGAGGGGCTGGGAATCTGTTCCATTTACGCCGTTTTGCGCAGGCGCAGGTGCAGCAGCGGGTAGGGTTGCCCCAGGCCGTCGGTTTCCGAACGGCCGATCACCTCGAAGCCTTCATGCAAATAGAAGCCCAAGGCTTGTTGGTTCTGTTCATTGACGTCCAGGCGCTCGGCATTGAGTTCGTCGATCGCATAGTGCAGCAGGCGCTTGCCGACCCCTTTGCCACGGTAATCCGGTGCGACGAACAGCATGTCCACGCGCCCGTTGGCGACCCCGGCGAAGCCGCAGATGCGCTGGCGGTCCTTGCAGCAGATCAACATCACTGCATCAAGGTAGCGACGCAGCACCTGGTCGCGCAGCAAGACGATGTAGCAATCCGGCAGGAAGTCGTGGGTGGCGCGTACCGAGTCCTCCCACACCTGTACCAGTTCGCCGTAGTCACTAAAGCGCGGGGTTTGCAGCGTCAGTACCGAATGCATGCCGGTGTTCCTCCATGACGGTAAGGCAAACATAGCAGGGCAACCGCCGGTCGGCTTCTCCGGGCGTTGCTTGAACGTCGGGGGGCCGCAGTCTATTACTTTGTCGTGGGAAAAATTCCCACAGAAGAAAAAGCAGGAACCGAACACAAGATTCCGGTTCGATCTGGCGTTTCTCATGGCGACGACCTGGAGACGAAATATGCAAATCCATGTGCTGTTCAAAAAGGCGCTATTGGCGGTTGCCGTTGCTGGCGTGCTATCGACTTCCATTGTTCTGATCCCAGACTCGATATCCAGTGGTTCCAGCGCCTATGCCAAGGATGGTGGCGGCGGAGGTGGTCACGGAGGCGGTGGCGGAGGCCATGGTGGCGGTGGTGGTCACGGTGGCGGCGGTGGTGGCCATGGCGGTGGCGGTGGTCACGGTGGCGGCGGTGGTGGCCATGGTGGTGGCGGTGGTCACGGTGGCGGCGGTGGTGGCCATGGCGGTGGCGGCGGTGGTCACGGTGGTAGCGGTGGTGGCCATGGCGGTGAAGGCGGTGGCCACGGCGCTGGCGGAGATGGAGATGGCCATGCCGGCAACAGTGGGCGCGGCCATGACGGCTCCTCGAACTCTGGGCGCAGCGGCAACCACGCTGAGGCGGGTGATGATCATGGCAATCACGTTGGCGGTGAGCCTGGGGACGATCACGGCAATCACGTTGGCGGCGAGCCCGGTGACGATCATGGCAATCACGTTGGCGGTGAGGCCGGGGACGATCATGGCAATCATGTTGGCGGTGAGCCTGGCGATGACCACGGCAATCACGTTGGTGGTGAACCTGGTGATGATCGTGGCGATCATCTGGGTGGCGAACCGGGTGATGACCGCGGTGAGCATGCCGCAGGCGAACCGGGTGATGACAACAGCAGGAGCTGACTGGCGCTGAACGGCAGCCCCACTCAACGCGAATGCAATGAGCGCCGACGACTATCCCTCATCTCGTCCGGGATATGGTCACAGTTGGTGTGGGATCTTTTCCCGCGTCGTATACTGGGTTCATCTGTCAAGGAATGCGCTCAATGCAATCGCCTACCATCCCCCCTTCGATGTTAAGCGCACTGCGGCGTGTCATGCGTCCTCTGGTGCGCCTGATGCTGCGCAAAGGGGTCACCTACACGATGTTCGCCGACCTGCTCAAGGAAGTGTTCGTCGATGTGGCCCACCGCGAGTTTCGCCTGGACGGTACGGTACCGACCGACAGCCGCATCAGCCTGCTCACAGGCGTGCATCGCAAGGATGTCCGGCGTTTGCGCAGCGAAGGGGGCACATCGCTCGCAGCACTGCCGGAAAACATCACGTTAGGTGCACAGTTGGTCAATATGTGGACCACCGGCAAGCCGTTCTGCTCGGCGCCTGGCCAGGCGCTGCCGTTGCCGCGCCTGGCGAGCGTTGGCGGCGATTGTTCCTTCGATGCCCTGGTGGCGAAGATCAGCACCGACATCCGCGGGCGGGTTGTGCTGGATGAGTGGTTGCGCCTGGGTATCGTCCGGCTCGACGACCAGGACTGTGTTCACCTGCAGGCCCAGGCATTCGTGCCGCAGAAAGGCTTCGACGAAAAGGCCGCTTACTTTGGCCACAACCTGCATGACCATGCCTGCGCAGCAGTGCACAACCTGAGTGGGGGCGGCCAGCCGTTCTTTGAGCGCAGTGTGCACTATGACGCCTTGAGCCCGGCCAGCGTCGACCATTTGCGTGCAACGGTGGACAAGGACGGCATGCAGATGCTGCTTGCCTTCAGCCGGCTCGCAGCAGAGCTGGAAGATGCCGATGTGCCCAGCGCCGAGGAACGTCAGCGCATCACGGTCGGGCTTTATTTCTACACTGAAACTACCGACCCCGGTTTGTCGAAGACTCCAGACCCATGACTTCCCTCGCACGCTGCCTCAGTGTCGTCACACTGGTCCTGGGTTTCGGGTTGAACCTGGTGGCGCCTGCTGAAGTGGCCGCAGCACCGGTATGTGTCAGCCGTGACGAAGTGGGTATGGCGGGGGCGGCGGGCTTGCAGTTCCCAGGCGGTATTGGTGGTACCGGGGCCAGGACGGGCGGTGTCGGTGGTACCGGCGTACGCAGCGAAAACGGCGGAGTGGGTGGCACCGGTGCGCCGCTGCCGCAGCGTCCCGGCGGCACGGGCGGGACCGGCGCGGTGGCCGACGGTGTGGACGGCACCTTCATCGATCACGGCGGGGCAGGCGGTACCGGTGCACCGATCCTGCGCCCGGGCGGTACCGGTGGTACCGGCATTGTCGGCACCATTACCGGGTTCGCCTCGATCTGCGTCAATGGCCTGGAAGTGCACTTTGGCAAGGACGTGCCGGTGAGTGAAAACGGTGCGCCTGCCAGTAGCGCTCACCTGGCAATCGGCCAGGTTGTCGCGGTGGAGGCATTTGCCGGCAAACGCGGCCTGCAAGCAGGGCGCATCTCGATCCTCAACGTTTACGAAGGGCCGCTGACGGCACTGCCCAATGCTTCGGCCCCTCTGCGGGTCATGGGCCAACCTGTGCGGCTTGCTGCAGGGGCGCGGGTGGCTGAAGGGTTGCGCCCGGGCGAGCCGGTCAGGGTCAGTGGCCTGCGCGATGCCAGGGGCGAAGTGGTAGCCAGCCGTATCGAACGGGCGCCGGGGCTCAGGGAAGCCAGTGCCATCGGTGCGGTTGACCGTGCCGGCAGCCTACAGGGGCTGAAGCTGGGGACCCGTGTGGCACCCGCACGGGAAGTGCTGGTACGTGGCCAGTGGACCGGACGCCAGCTGGAAGTGGCGCAAACCCGCCCAGACCCGAGCCTGCCTTTTGCTGGCCGTGTGCAGGCGGCGGTGATCGAGGGGCTGGTGCAGCGCAGCCACGCTCAGCAACTGGTGGTGGCAGGTATCAAGGTGACGCTGGGGCAGGGCACCGTGATCGTCGGCAAGCAGCCCGCGGCATTGGCGCTCGATCAACGTGTGCGGGTGAGCGGGGTGTTCAGTGGCAAGCACGAGCTGCGGGCAACCCGCGTGGAGTTCCACGACGACCGTGCCGACAACCCGGACAGAGGGCGTTCGGGGCGTGGCAGCGAACACGGTACCCGTGACGCTGAGGGTTCCGGCGATAGCGGGCATGGCGGCCGCGATGCGACCAGTGATCGCATCGAAAGCAGCGATGATCACAGCGGACACGGCGGTGTTGACGATTCCAGTGGTCGGGACAGTGCTGAAAGCGTGGACAAGTCCGGAAAGTCGGAGCATGTCGACACCGTGGAGCAACCCGAGAGCAGCAATAGTGGAAGCTCTGACCGGGTAGAGAAGGTCGAGCTTGAAAAGGTGGAAAAGATTGAAAAAGCAGAGAAGCTTGAAAAGGTAGAGAAAGTAGAAAAAGTCGAGAAGTCCGAAAAGCCCGAAAAGGTCGAGAAGATCGAGAAGATCGAGAAAACCGAGAGGCCCGAAAAGGTTGAGAAGATCGAAAAGCCTGAGAAAATCGAAAAAGTAGAAAAAGTCGAGAAGGTCGAAAGGCCTGAGACAGTAGAGAAAGTCGAAAAAGTGGAGCATCCAGAGCGATCCGGGCATTAGGCAACTAGGCTGGGTAGGTGCCATCACCTTTCCCGTCCGGGGATATCGAGGTGCAGATGAAACCCACGCTCCCTCTTTTTGCCTGTTTGCTGTGTTGCGCCAGCGCGTCGGTGCTGGGCGATACCTTCAGCGCCGCCATGGGCATGGACTATTCAAGTGGCGACTATGGCACGGGTACAACCTCGGAAATCTGGTACATCCCCGTGGTCGGCAAGTATGAAACCGGCCCAATGACCTACAAGGTCACAGTGCCCTGGCTGCGCATCACCAACCCTGAAGTGGGCCCGAATGGTGACCCCTTGCCCGGTGGCTGCCGGGATGTGGAAAGCGGGCTGGGAGACACGGTTGCCAGCGCCGGTTATGCCCTGCTCGATGGCAGTGACGGCGGCCTGATGCTGGACCTGATCGGCAAGGTCAAATTCCCCACTGCCGATGAAGACCAGTGCCTGGGCACCGGTGAATACGACTACACCGGCCAGGTAGACATCGCCAAGGCCCTTGGCCCGGTGACCGGCTTCGCGACCCTGGGCTGGAAGAAGTTCGGCGATCCGCCCGACAGCGATTTCGACGACCCAATATTTGCCAGTCTCGGCTTCGCCATGCCCGTGGCTGCAGGCACTTCCGCGGGTGCCTCCTATGACTGGCGGCAGAAGGTCGTCTCGACGGGCGCGCAGATCAAGGAACTTACCCTGTTCCTGACACACAAGCTCAACCAGCAGTGGAAAGTGCAACTCTATGCAGTCAAAGGCTTCTCGGATGCCAGCCCGGATGCAGAAGGCGGCCTGATGCTTTTTCACGCGTTCTGACGAAAAAGCCCCTGGCCCGGCAGTTCCTTGTGGGGAGTGGCGGGGCAGGGGCTTTTCAGTATGCAGCTGCCTTAGATGGGTTCAGCCCACATGTCGTATTCGTCGGCATCCACCACGCGGCAACGCACCTTGTCACCCGGCTTGAAGCCGTGGTCGCCATCGATGAACACGCTGCCGTCGATTTCCGGGGCATCGAAGAAGCTGCGGCCAACCGAACCTTGCTCTTCCACTTCATCGATCAGCACGTCGATTTCCTTGCCGATGCGCAGCTGCAGGCGGGCGGCGCTGATGGCCTGCTGGTGGGCCATGAAGCGGTCCCAGCGATCCTGCTTGACGTCGTCCGGCACTTCTTCCAGGCCCAGGTCGTTGGCCGGGGCGCCTTCCACCGGCGAGTACTGGAAGCAGCCCACGCGGTCCAGCTGGGCTTCGGTCAGCCAGTCCAGCAGGTACTGGAAGTCTTCTTCGGTCTCGCCCGGGAAGCCGACGATGAAGGTGGAGCGAATCACCAGCTCCGGGCACTGCTCGCGCCAGTTCTTGATACGTGCCAGGGTGCGGTCTTCGAAGGCCGGGCGCTTCATGGCCTTGAGCACTTTCGGGCTGGCGTGCTGGAACGGGATGTCCAGGTACGGCAGGATCTTGCCGGCGGCCATCAGCGGGATCACGTCGTCGACGTTCGGGTACGGGTACACGTAGTGCAGGCGTACCCAGGCACCCAGGCTGCTCAGTGCTTCGCACAGCTCGAGCATGCGGGTCTTGACCGGGCGGCCGTTCCAGAAGTCGGTCTTGTACTTGACGTCGACGCCGTAGGCGCTGGTGTCCTGGGAAATCACCAGGATTTCCTTGACCCCGGCCTTGACCAGGCGCTCGGCCTCGCTCAGCACTTCGCCGACCGGGCGGCTGACCAGCTTGCCGCGCATCGACGGGATGATGCAGAAGCTGCAGCTGTGGTTGCAGCCTTCGGAAATCTTCAGGTACGCATAGTGGCGCGGGGTCAGCTTGACGCCTTGCGGCGGCACCAGGTCGATCAGCGGGTTGTGGTCCTGGCGTGGCGGCACTACTTCGTGCACGGCATTGACCACCTGCTCGTACTGCTGCGGGCCGGTCACCGACAGCACGCTCGGGTGCACGTCACGAATGCTGCCTTCCTCGACACCCATGCAGCCGGTGACGATGACCTTGCCGTTTTCCTTGATCGCTTCGCCGATCACTTCCAGCGACTCGGCCTTGGCGCTGTCGATGAAGCCGCAGGTGTTGACCACCACCACGTCGGCGTCCTCGTAGGTGGGCACGACTTCATAGCCTTCCATGCGCAGCTGGGTCAGGATGCGCTCGGAATCGACCAGGGCTTTTGGGCAACCCAGGCTTACGAAACCTACCTTGGGGGTGGCGGGCGTGGTGGACATGACTAACCTCGGTATTGAATGCAGGTCGCCCGACCGGAATCGGGGGCGATCTTGACGGGCGCTTTTGGCGCCTCTGATCAAAAAGTGCGCAATTCTAGCGAGCGCAGGGTCGCTTGACCAGCAGAAATGCGACGAACGCTGCGCTATGCTTCGCGCCATTGTGTCGGGGGTACCAGTATCACCTGGCGCATGGGGAATTCTACTGGCCTTGCAAGGCCGTCTGCGGGAGTGGTCGATGGTTCAGGCAAGCAGTCACGCCGAGGGCGGGCACGAGGGGAAGCAGGGCGCGACGCGGTCGGTGAGCCTGCTCGTGGCGGCGGTCGGGGTGGTTTATGGCGATATCGGCACCAGCCCGTTGTATACCCTCAAGGAGGTCTTCAGCGGCGGGTACGGAGTACCGGTCAACCATGACGGCGTGCTGGGGATCCTGTCGCTGATCCTGTGGTCGTTGTTGTGGGTGGTGTCGTTCAAGTACGTGATGTTCATCCTGCGCGCCGACAACCAGGGCGAGGGCGGCACCATGGCACTGACTGCACTGGCGCGGCGGGCGACGGCGGCCTATCCGAGGTTGCGTACGCTGATGGTGGTGTGCGGGTTGATCGGCGCTTCGCTGTTCTATGGCGACAGCATGATCACCCCGGCGGTGTCGGTGCTGTCGGCGGTGGAGGGCATGGGGCTGGCCTTCGAAGGCATCGATCACTGGGTGGTGCCGATTTCGCTGGTGGTGCTGGTGGCGCTGTTCCTGGTGCAGAAGCACGGCACCGAGAAGATCGGCAAGCTGTTCGGCCCGATCATGGTCACCTGGTTCGTGGCGCTGGGCGTGCTGGGTGTGCATGGCATCTCGCAGAGCCCGGAGGTACTCAAGGCATTCAACCCGGTCTGGGCGGTGAACTTCTTCGTGGTTCACCCCGGCATGGGCGTGGCCATCCTCGGCGCGGTGGTGCTGGCGCTGACCGGTGCCGAGGCGCTTTACGCCGACATGGGCCACTTTGGCCGCAAGCCGATCGCCCGCGCCTGGTTCCTTCTGGTGCTGCCGGCGCTGGTGCTCAACTACTTTGGCCAGGGCGCGATACTGCTGCAGAACCCGGAGGCGGCACGTAACCCCTTCTACCTGCTGGCGCCGGGCTGGGCACTGCTGCCGTTGGTCGCGTTGGCCACCATGGCCACAGTGATCGCCTCGCAGGCGGTGATCTCGGGGGCCTTCTCCCTGACCCGCCAGGCCATCCAGCTGGGCTACATACCACGCATGCAGATCCAGCACACCTCAAGCGACGAGCAGGGGCAGATCTACATCGGTGCGGTGAACTGGGCGCTGATGGTTGGCGTGGTGCTGCTGGTGATCGGCTTCGGGTCGTCCGGCGCCCTGGCGGCAGCCTACGGCGTGGCGGTGACCGGTACCATGCTGATGACCACCCTCCTGGTCTCGGCGGTGATGTTGCTGCTGTGGAAGTGGCCACCGGTGCTGGCGGTGCCGATCCTGCTGGGTTTCCTGTTTGTGGATGGGCTGTTCTTTGCCGCCAACGTGCCGAAGATCATCCAGGGCGGGGCCTTCCCGGTCTTGGCCGGCGCTGTGCTGTTCCTGTTGATGAGCACCTGGAAGCGCGGCAAGCAGATCCTGATGGAGCGCATCGACGAAGGCGCGCTGCCGCTGCAGCTGTTCATCAGCAGTATCCGCATTCAGCCGCCGCACCGGGTCGAAGGCACTGCGGTGTTTCTGACGGCGCGCTCCGATGCGGTGCCCCATGCGCTGTTGCACAACATGCTGCATAACCAGGTGCTGCACAGCCAGGTGGTGCTGTTGACGGTGGTCAGCGAGGACCGGCCACGGGTACCGGAGCAGGAACGCTTTGAAGTGGAGGCCTATGGCGACGGGTTCTTCCGCGTGTTGCTGCACTTCGGCTTCATGGACGAACCGGACGTGCCGGCGGCGTTGAAGCTGTGTCACCTGGAAGACCTGGACTTCAGCCCGATGCGCACCACCTTCTTCCTCAGCCGCGAGACCGTGATCGCCTCACGGCTGGAGGGCATGTCGCGCTGGCGGGGCAACCTGTTCGCGTTTCTGCTGAAGAATGCCAACGGCAATTTGCGCTTCTTCAACCTGCCGCTGAACCGGGTAATCGAGCTGGGGACCCAGGTCGAGATTTGAACCTGCGCCAAGGCCGCTCCTACATCGATCGCGTAGCCTGTAGGAGCGGGTTTACCCAAGGCTATCAGTTCTGTGCCGCCACACTCGACTTGCCCTGGCGCGTCTCGATCTCGCCAATCAAGCGCTTGGCCAGTGCCGGGTAGTTTTCGTCGAAGTGGTGCCCCCCCGGCAGCTTCAGGCGTTCACCCACCGCAGTCTTGTCGGTGCAACCGCTCTCGTCGGTTTCTTCCACACCATACACGCACACCACCTTGGAAGCAGGCAGCCTGGCCATTTCCGGCCCGGTTGGCGCTTCCTGGCCTTCCTTGCCCAGCCAGCCTTCGACTTCGATCTCGAAGCTGCCGCTGCGGGCAAAGGCCAGCAACATCACCGCGTCGATACGTTGCTGGTCCTCGGCCGGCAGACGGTTGTAGATCGCCGGCAGCACGTCGGCACCGAATGAATAGCCGGTCAGCACGAAGCGCTTGGTGCCCCACTTCTGCCGGTAGTGCTGCATCAGCTCGGACAGGTCGGCGGCGCTTTGTTCCGGGGTCTTGTGCTGCCAGTAGTAGCGCAGCGTATCAATGCCGACCACCGGGTAGCCAAGCTTGGCCATTTCACCGGCCACGTCGCGGTCCAGGTCTCGCCAGCCGCCGTCACCGGAAAGGAACAGGGTGACCGTGTCGGTGGTCTGCCCGGCTGGTACCTCGACCACCGGGATGGCGAGGGCGTTGCCGTCGTGGCCGACCAGGGCCTGGGTCAGCTGGGCCTTGAGCACTTGTGGCAGGTGGATGTCATAGTCGCTGATACTGGTTTCGGCATTGGCCTGGTCGCGTACGAAGGCGGCGCTGGCGTCATCCGGGTTGTCGTTCCAGGCGACGTTCCAGTGGCCGTGCGCGGCCGACTTCGGCAGCGCTGCCTGGCAGCCGGGTTGTTCCAGGCTGAAGTCCACGGAAATTGCCCGCGCCTTGTCGTTGTTCTGGCTGGCCAGCCAGCGCCAGGCCTGGGCGGCACCAGGGCCGATACCGGCGACCAGGGTCGGTTTCTCTGGCAACTGGCCCATGGCCTGGTCCATGGCCTGTTGTTGCTTGCTGCAGTCGTTGGGCGGCAGGATCACCTGCACCAGTTGCGCTTCGCCAGCCTGGGCCAGGTCCAGCAGTTGCCTGTCGGTCAGCGCCTGGTCCTGGGGTACACCGATGGCCACTCGAACCTTGGGGTGTACCCCAGGGGTCACACGGGTGATGTGGGTGTCATTGATGCTCAATTGTTCCAGGTGCGCCTCGGGTGCCGGGCGCGTCCATAGCCAGAACGCCAGCGCGCCTCCCAGGGCGGATAAAAGCAGGGGCACCAGCAGGTACAGCCAAAAGCGTCGGGTCATCAACGTTTCACCAATCCAGTCAGGCCGCCTGCGATCAGGGCGGCGGTGTCGGCCAGTGCCACCAGCGGGTCGAGCCCGGCCGGCACGGCCATGTAGCGGGGTTCCCAGTCCGGTTGGAACTTGTCCTTGAAGCGTCGAAGCCCCTGGAAGTTGTACAACTGCTCGCCACGGCGGAACACCATCGAGCCAAGGCGCTGAGTCAAGGGCGCGCCACGCCGCGGCTGCAGGCCGGAAAGCGGCACCATGCCCAGGCTGAAGCGGGCGTAGTCATGGCTTTTGTAGTGCAGGATCAGGCCGATCATCATGAACTCCATGGTCAGCTTCGGCGCCTCGGGGTGTGCACGCATCAGGTCGAGGCTGGCCAGTTCGTTGCCATGGGTTTCCAGCAGGTTGGCGAAAGCCACCGGGCGGCCCTGGAAGCGGATCAGGGCAATGCGGAAGTGCTGCAGATATTCAGGGCTGAAGCGCCCCAGCGAGAAGCCTTTCTCGCGCACATTCTTGCCGCCAAGCCAGGCGTCGGAGATTTCCTTCAGCTCTGCCAGCGGGGCATGCCCGGGTTCGTGAATTTCCAGGCTCAGGCCGTCACGGCCGCCGCGGTTCCAGGTGTAGCGCAGGTCCTTCATTTCCTTGCCCTTGGCTTCGAGGTCGAAACGGCGCAAGTCGACCCGGGCTTCTTCGCCCAGCTTCAGTGCGGTCAGGCCGATGTCCATGTAGAACGGTAGGTTCTCGGCCCGCACCTGATAGAACACCGGGCGGGCATGGTGCAGGTCGCACAGGTCGCGGAACTGCCAGATCATCTCGGCACGCTCCTGGGCCGGGCCGATCGGGTCGTACAGGGCTACCAGGCTGCGACCGCGACGGGCGTACATCAGGAATGCGTTGTCGCGAGGGTGGAACAGCAGCGCCTTGTCGCCGGTCAGGGCCAGGCCGCCATCGGGCTGGTCGGAGGCCAGCAGAATACGGTTGGCACGCAGCAACTCCTCTTCGTCTGGCAGGTGGATCACCGGTGGTGCGGTGCGCAGCAGCCAGGTCAGGGCCACGGCCGCCAGCAGCACTGCGCTGCCCATGGCGGCGCGCAGGCCCCGTGGGGCATCGGCGTCGAGGGTGAACTGCCACCACAGCTGATGGCTGTAGGGCACATCCTGGTAGGCGAACAGCAACAACCAAACCGATGCGCCGACCACACAGGCGCTGGCCACCAGAAACACCGGCGAGAACGGCAACTCGAGCAAACGGCTGGGGCGGTAGAAGGAACGGCGGAACAGAGCGAGCAGGGCGGCAGTGAAAGTCAGCAGGCAGGCCTCTTCCCAATCGAAGCCCTTGAGCAGCGACAGCAGGGCGCCGACCAGCAACAGCACGGTGGTCAGCAGCCAGGCGGCGGACAGGCGCCGGCGCAGGCCCTGGGCCAGCAGCAGGCAAAGCACGCCGATCAGGCTGGCGCCGAAATGCGAGGCATCGATAAGGCGGTGCGGCACCAGGAACCCCATGTGCTCCAGGCGGGTGTCGATCTCGGGCGTGGCCCCGGAGAACAGCAGCACCACCCCGGACAGGAACACCAGGATCGACAGGATCGGCGCGGCCAGCCCGGAAGCGGCCTTGATTGCCTGTTGCGCGAACAGCAGCCGTCGGGCCTCGTTGGCCAGCAGCAGCACGCAGGCCAGCAGCAGCGGCAGCACCACGTAGATCAGCCGATACAGCAGCAGGGCCGCTGCCAGTGGTGCCGCGCCGAGTTGGTCGGCAAAAGCCGCCAGCAGGATCGCTTCGAATACCCCGACGCCGCCCGGTACGTGGCTGAGCACACCTGCAGCCAAGGCCAGCAGGTACACCAGGACAAAGGCACCGAACGGTGGTGCTTCGGGCAGCAGCAGATACAGCACGGTGGCGGCAGCGGCGACATCCAGTGCGGTGATCAGCAATTGCAGGGCGGCCAGGCGTGCGCCCGGCAGGCGAAGCGTGCGGCGGCCCAGTTGTACCAGCAGGCTGTTGGCCAGTGGTTGCTCAGCCAAGCGTCGGCGGTACAACCCGAACACCAGCACGCTGCATGCCAGCAGCACGGCTATTGAGGCACCCGCCAGCAAGCCAGGCGCCAAACCCAGTGCGGCAGACGCCGCCGGCAGGTCGCTCAAGGTCGCCAAGGCGGCCAGGGGCGGCAGCGCGCAGCCCAATGACAGGCTGGCAAAAACGGTCATCCGTGCAACTTCACCTGCGCCAACCCCCTGGCGTGCATACAGGCGATAGCGCACCGAACCGCCCGAAAGCATCGACAGGCCGATGGCGTTGCCGATGGCAAAGGCGCTGAAGCCGCCCAGCACCAGGCTGCTCACCGGCAGCTTCACGCCGGCATAGCGGCTGGCCGACCACTCGTAGCCCAGCAGGACAACGAAACCGAGCACGGTAGCCAGCAAGGCGCCAAGTAACGACTGGGTCGGTACGCTGAGCATGGCATCGTGCAAGGCATAGATGTCCAATTCACTCAACAGGTGGCGGCAGGCGATCAAGGCCATGGTGAACAACACCAGGGTCACTACCAGGCCGATCGGCTGGCGGTAGCGGCTCAAGCGTTCCAGCAAGGGCAGGCGTTGCACAGCACCGGGCAGCGCCGAGGCAAGCGGCACCGGTGGTTCGGGGTTGTGGGAAGTCATGGATTGCCCCGGCCTTGCAGCGCGAGGTGAGGGAAAAGTGTGGCCAAGTGAAAGTCCCTTAGGTGAACGTATCCAATGTTACTCCGGCCTCAAGCGTTTTCAGCCACTTGGCAGGGTTAAAGATAGTTCATCCTGGGAGCGACCTTTCAAGCCTGTAGGTTGGCTTAAAGGCGGAGAAATGGGGACGACGTAAGTCGGGAGGGGAAAAGCAACAAACCCCGCGCTGCTGTTACACAGGCGGGGTTCGTTCTGACGAATATGGTTGCGGGAGCCGGATTTGAACCGACGACCTTCGGGTTATGAGCCCGACGAGCTACCAGGCTGCTCCATCCCGCGTCAGTGGGGCGAATTCTACAGTTTCCAGAATGGATGTCAAGCGCTAGTCGTTGATTTTTTTGAAATTTCTTTCAGCGCATTATTTGATGCAAAAGAAAAAGGCCACTGTGTGAACAGTGGCCTTTTCTCGAATCTGGTTGCGGGAGCCGGATTTGAACCGACGACCTTCGGGTTATGAGCCCGACGAGCTACCAGGCTGCTCCATCCCGCGCCTGTGAGATCGAATTCTACGGATTTACCCGTGAGTGTCAAGCTTTTTTCTGAAAAAACCTTTCCTGTTCAAACTCTTAGCGTTTGAATATGGCGCGCAGCTCAGGCGCGACGGGGCTTTCAGGCCGATTATCGACCAGTGCCGCGCACAGGCTGCATACCCCGAAGGCGCATGCGATACTATCTGTATGAATTTACAGTGCTGACGGTCATTCATGTCCTTGCGCAAGATCATCCACGTCGACTGCGATTGCTTTTATGCCGCGATCGAGATGCGCGACGACCCGCGCCTGGCCGGGCGGCCCATGGCGGTGGGGGGCTCGGCCGACCACCGTGGGGTGATCGCCACCTGCAACTATGAAGCGCGTGCCTATGGCGTGCGTTCGGCCATGTCGTCGCGGCACGCGCTGAAACTGTGCCCGGACCTGCTTATCGTCAAGCCGCGCTTCGAGGCCTACCGTGAGGCCTCGCGGGAAATCCACACGATCTTCCGCGACTACACCGAGCTGATCGAGCCGCTGTCGCTGGACGAGGCCTACCTGGATGTGAGCGACAGCCAGTGGTACTCGGGCAGCGCCACGCGCATTGCCGAGGATATCCGTCGCCGGGTCGCACGCACCCTGCATATCACTGTCTCGGCCGGTGTGGCGCCGAACAAGTTCCTGGCCAAGATCGCCAGTGACTGGCGCAAGCCCAATGGCCTGTTCGTGATTACCCCGGGCGACGTGGAGGCATTCGTCGCCGCCCTTCCGGTAGCCAGGTTGCATGGGGTGGGCAAGGTAACGGCAGACAAGCTGGCGCGGTTGGGTATCGAGACCTGCCTGGACCTGCGCGAATGGTCGCGCCTGGCGCTGGTGCGCGAGTTCGGCAGCTTTGGCGAGCGTTTGTGGGGGCTGGCGCGGGGTATCGATGAGCGTGCGGTGCACAATGATAGCCGCCGGCAGTCGGTCAGCGTGGAAAACACCTACGACACCGACCTGCCGGACCTGGCCAGTTGCCTGGCACGGCTGCCCGAGCTGCTGGAAAGCCTGAACGAGCGTATCGCCCGCATGGACAGCAGTTACCGGCCGGAAAAACCCTTCGTCAAGGTCAAGTTCCATGACTTCAGCCAGACCACCATGGAGCAGGCGGGGGCGGGCAGGGACCTGGAGAGTTATCGACAATTGCTGGGGCAGGCGTTTGCCCGTGGTGGCAAGCCGGTGCGCTTGCTGGGTGTAGGCGTGAGGTTGCGCGACTTGCGCGGGGCGCATGAGCAGCTGGAGCTGTTCCCGCCTAAATGAAAGGGGCCGCAAAGCAGCCCCAACGTGTTACTGCGCGCCTGGGTCGGCCACCAGCCGGCCAGTGGCCTTGGTCAGCGACTGCAGAAACTCCTGCTGCAACTCCGGGTCGTTGCGCGTCAGTTCGATCAGGCTCTGTTCCATTTCACTGGCTTCCTCTTCCAGGCCCAGTTCGGACAAGCGCTTGACCCGGTGTACCCATTGGCCGACATCGTCATCTTCGAGGTCATCGAAGATCAGTTCATGGGCTTCGAGCAGCTTGCTGCGCAGGGTGGCACTGACCAGCAGGCTGGCATTGCCACGTACCGCGTTGTCCTCGTCCAGCACCTGCAGATGCAGGGTACCGATGTGGTTGAGGTTCTGCTCGGAGAACGGGCTGTCGAGCAGGTTCAGGCGCAGCACGCCGTTCCTGTCGGTGGTCAGCTCGTGAGTCATCTTGCCGGCCTTGACCTCGACCAGGCGCTCGCTCCAGGGCACGCTGGTAGATTCCTCGCGCTTGCCTTTCTGCACTTCGCTGATCCCGGCCAGGTTCTGCTGGGCACGGCCGTTGGACGGCACGTTCATGAACGGGTTGAGCCCGTCCACGCCGTAGCTGAGCCAGTCGTGGGTGATGCTTTCCGGCAGGTTGCCCAGGGCGAAGACATTGACCACGTTGGCACCCACGCCCGCCACCACGGCCACCGCACCCAGCGGGATCTCGTAGATCTCCCGCCAGGGTTGGTAAGGCGTGTAGCGGTCATAGCTGCGGGTGACTTCGTACTCGGTGACTTCGAAGCGTTTCTGCTCATGCACGCGCACACGTCGTTGCGGAAGCTCCATCACCTTCGGCTCGCCGACATCGATCTGCAGGGTGTGCTCGAGCAGTTTGCGCTCGACGCGCTCCTCATGGTCGCTGCGCTGGGACATCTGGTTGGCGCAGCCGCTGACGAGCAGGGCGCCGCACAGTGCGGCGCCCCCCAGGGGAAAGGTACTTCGCTTGAACATGATCACTCGTGCATTGGTTATCAGCGGCGAACGCGGGCCTGCAGGAAGGTCAGCACTTCATTGAGCGGCAACGCCTGGGCGTCCTGCTCGGTGCGGTGCTTGTACTCCAGGTTGCCTTCGGCCAGGCCGCGATCGCTGACAACGATGCGGTGCGGGATGCCGATCAGCTCCATGTCGGCAAACTTGATGCCTGGGCTGGTCTTCTTGTCACGGTCGTCCAGCAGCACTTCGTAACCGGCAGCAGTCAGCTCGGCGTACAGCTTGTCGGTCGCCTCGCGAACCACCTCGGTTTCGTAGCGCAGCGGTACCAGGGCGATCTGGAACGGGGCCAGGGCGTCGTTCCAGATGATGCCCTTGTCGTCATAGCTCTGCTCGATGGCAGCGGCGACCACGCGGGACACACCGATGCCGTAGCAGCCCATGGAAAGGGTTACCGGTTTGCCGTTCTCGCCCAGTACCTGGCACTTCAGTGCCTCGCTGTACTTGGTGCCGAGCTGGAAGATGTGGCCTACTTCGATACCGCGCTTGATCACCAGGGTGCCCTGGCCGTCCGGGCTCGGGTCGCCTTCGACCACGTTTCGCAGGTCGGCGACCTGTGGAACCGGCAGGTCGCGCTCCCAGTTCACGCCGAAGTAGTGCTTGTCGTCGATGTTGGCGCCAATGCCGAAGTCGCTCATCAGGGCAACCGAGCGGTCAATGACGATTTCCAGCGGCAGGTTCAGCGGGCCGAGCGAGCCGGCGCCGGCACCGATGGCCTCGCGCAGTTCGGCATCGGTAGCCATGACCAGCGGGTCGGCAACCTGTTCCAGCTTGGCCGCCTTGATTTCGTTCAGTTCGTGGTCGCCCCGTACGATCAGGGCGACCAGCTTGCCTTCCTCGGCACCGCGCACGATCAGGGTCTTGACGGTTTTCTCGATCGGCAGGCCGAAGTTTTCCACCAGTTGGGCGATGGTCTTGGCGTTCGGGGTGTCGACCAGGCGCAGCTCCTCGGTAGGAGCCGGGCGCACGGTTTCACGCGGGATGGCCTCGGCCTTCTCGATGTTGGCGGCGTAGTCGGAGCTGTCGCTGAAGATCACGTCGTCTTCGCCGGACTCGGCCAGTACGTGGAATTCGTGCGAATAGCTGCCACCGATGGAACCGGTGTCGGCTTGCACTGGGCGGAAGTCCAGGCCCAGGCGGGTGAACACGTTGCTGTACGCCTGGTGCATGCGGTCGTAGGTTTCCTGCAGGGAAGCCTGGTCGGCATGGAACGAGTAGGCGTCCTTCATGATGAACTCGCGGCCGCGCATCAGGCCGAAGCGCGGGCGGATCTCGTCACGGAACTTGGTCTGGATCTGGTACATGTTGAGCGGCAGCTGTTTATAGCTGGACAGCTCGTTGCGGGCCAGGTCGGTGATGACTTCTTCGTGGGTCGGGCCAACGCAGAAGTCGCGCTGGTGGCGGTCCTTCAGGCGCAGCAGCTCGGGGCCGTACTGTTCCCAGCGGCCGGATTCCTGCCACAGCTCGGCGGGCTGGATGCTGGGCATCAGCACTTCCAGGGCGCCGGCAGCGTTCATTTCCTCACGCACCACGGCCTCGACCTTGCGCATCACCCGCAAGCCCATCGGCAGCCAGGTGTACAGGCCGGAGGCCAGTTTGCGGATCATGCCGGCACGCAGCATGAGCTGATGGCTGATGACCACTGCGTCGGCAGGGGTTTCTTTCTGGGTGGCGAGCAAATATTGACTGGTGCGCATGGTGAGCCGTGTCGATTGCCTAAGACATTGAAATGACCCCGCATTGTACGGGGGCGAAACGAAGGCGTACAGGATGCCCCAGGGCGTGACACTTGTCAGCCAAGAAAAAGCCCGGCGTGATCGCCGGGCTTTTTCAGGTGCGGGGCACTGCAAGCCAGGCTTACAGGATGCTCAGCGGGTACTCCACGATCAGGCGCAGTTCGTCGATCGATGGGGAATCGTAGTAAACGCCATCGGAAGAGCGGTAGGTGGCCTGACGTACGCGGAAGCTCAGGTCTTTCGCCGGGCCGCTCTGCAGTACGTACTTGATATCGACGTCGCGTTCCCATTCCTTGCCGTTGCTGGTGCCGGCGACGTTGGCGTCGGTACCGCGTACATAACGGGTCATGAAGGTCAGGCCCGGGATGCCGTATTCGGCGAAGTTCAGGTCGTAGCGAGCCTGCCAGGATTTCTCGTCTTCGGCGTTGAAGTCGGAACGGGCCACGGAGTTGGCCAGGAAGATGGTGCCGCCACCGTCGATGCCATAGCCATAGTCGCCGTCGCCGGTGACTTTCTGGTAGGCCAGGGTGAAGGTGTGAGCGCCGATGTTGTAGGCGCCCGACAGGCTGAACGCGCGGTTGTCCAGCTTGTCGCCATCGAATGCGAGGTAATCGGCCGAGCCTTCGCTCTTGGTGTCATAGATGTTGAAGTCGAACACCAGGCCTTGTTTGTCCGAGATCGGCAGTGCCCAGTTGACGTTGGCGTAGTACTTGCGCCAGTAGTCTTCGACCTTCGAGTAGTACAGGCTGGTGCTGAGGTTGTCGGTGAAGGCGTAGGTACCACCGACCACGTTGGCTTCCTTCAGGCCGAAGCTGTCGCGGTTGGTCTGCTCCTGGGCGGTCAGGCTGGTGAAGTGACCAGCATGCAGGGTCAGGCCCTCGATCTCGTTGCTGGTGATCAGGGTGCCCTGAGCGATTTCTGGCAGCAGGCGGCTGTCGTCGGTAGCGAAGACCGGCAGTGCGGTGAACTGGTCACCCACTTTCAGCACGGTGTCGGAGATACGGAACTTAACCGCACCACCGCCCTTGGAGTAGTCATCCTGCGAACGGCCGTCGGAGCCGGTCGGGAACAGGCCGGTACCGGCGCGGCCCTTGCCGCTGTCCAGTTTCAGGCCGAGCATGCCGATGGCATCGACACCCACACCCACGGTGCCCTGGGTGAAGCCGGACTCGAAGGTGCCGAGGAAGCCCAGGCCGGTTTCTTCGCGACGGCTCTGGCCGCCTTCGTTGTTACGGAAGTCACGGCTGAAGTACAGCATGCGGGTCTTGACGTTCAGCTTGCTGTCTTCGATGAAACCTTTGGACTCGTCCTGGGAAGAGGCCACTGCCAACTGCGAGGTCCCTGCCGCAACGGCCAGGGCGATCATGCTCCACTTCATCACGCGCATCGTGATTTGCTCCTTTGGTTTTTAGGAAGAGTACCGCTGCGTCCAAGTTTTCTAGTTATATGGGGCAGCTCTTTCTTGTTATGTCGGCGAAAATGTATAGCACGCAGACTGTTGTTGGCGATATGGGTATAAACATCCTTTTCGGAACTTTTTCACCATGTCGCTTTTAGGTATTTCCATGTCGCAAATCACGCCCCGGTTTAAGGGCCGTACAACTCCAGCGCTGTTTCTTTCACCGTAACGAAGCTGTAACTACCGATTCCGGTTGCGGAAACTCCCTGGTAACCAATGCCGCTGTTGTTATTTGTCGCGTACACCTGCCGATGCAGATGTCGTGCCGACTTGGCGTGAAAGGAATGCAACAAGCGTGCTCAAAATTCGCAACGCTTCATGAAATTTTCACAAAACCTGCTACCGGGGGTCGGAAAGTGCCGTAAACACGGGGCGAGAGCCGCCTGGCGGGGTATTACAGTCAAGAATCATTAAAATTTGAAAAGCTGTCATGAAAGTCAATGTGTTACCGCAACTTGTTCATGCAGCGTCACCTGTGGGGTGGCAAGTGTGGTGCGAGGTGTGCCGGCAGCCTCATTTTGGTGCGAAAAGTAGCGCTGTGTTACCGGGAGCGTGCACGGTATCCTTGCAGGTCTGTTTTCCGCGTGACGCGGGTTGGTTCTGCCTGAAGGAGATTTGCCGTGTTCGTCCTCGATTCGCGTTTGCAGCAGGATTCGCTGGTGCTGGGGGAATTTGCGTTGTGCCAGTTGCTGCTGAGCAAGGATGCCAACTACCCATGGTTCATCCTGGTGCCCAAGCGCGCCGGCATCAGCGAACTGTTCGAGCTCGATGCTGCGGAGCAGCAGCAGTTGTGGCAGGAAACCACCAACCTGGCCGAAGCGCTGAAAGCCAGCTACAGCGCCGACAAGATGAACGTGGCCACCTTGGGCAATGTGGTCAGCCAGTTGCACATGCACGTGATCGTGCGCCAGCGCGACGACGCGGCCTGGCCGGCACCGGTGTGGGGCAAGTGCCCGGCAGTGGCCTACACCGACGATCAGGTGCAAGCGATTCGCCAGCGCTTGCGCGGGCTGCAGCTCGCCGGCTACCAGGAGGCCTGACATGTCGCTTGAATCGCGAGTGGTCGAACTGGAAACCCGCCAGGCGTTCCAGGATGACACCATCCAGGCGCTGAATGACGTGGTGGTCGAGCAAGGGCGGGTGATCGAGCGGCTGCAGTTGCAGATGGCCGAGCTGATCAAGCGTTACGAAGAGATGGTTGGTCAGTACGGCAGCGAAGGGGACGAGGCGCCACCGCCTCATTATTGATACCTGAAACCCTGCAGGAGCGGGAATGCCCGCTCCTGCAGGGGATGGTTTCTGCAGTCAGATCAGCGGCGGGTTACCGCAACCACATCCTCGGCCTGTAGGCCTTTGTCGCGGTGCATAACGGAAAACTCCACGCGCTGGCCTTCCACCAAGATGCGGTGGCCTTCGCCGCGAATGGCGCGAAAGTGCACGAAGATATCATCGCCCGAGTCGCGGGAGATGAAGCCGAAGCCCTTGGATGTGTTGAACCACTTCACGGTACCGGTATCACGATTGCCGGTATCCTGCGCAGCATGTTGGCTGGCGCGGGCCTTGCGCGGGCTGCGGGCGAAGCCCACGGCCAGGTGCACGGCCACGGCCAGCGCCGCGCAGACCAGTGCGGCCAGGTTGCCCATTTCCGGGCGGGCCAGCAATGTCAGGGTCTGCAGCACCACCGCCACTACCAGCAGGGCGCAGGCCAAATGCTGCAACTGCTGCCGCGCGCCGCGGTAGTACAGTGGCACGACCGGGGCCAGCACCAGGTTGAGCAGGCCGAGCAGGCTCAGGTACACCGCGTCGGGTTGTTGCAGGAAGGGTGAAGCATCGGTTTTCAGGCTGGGTATGAGCGATAGCAGCAAGGCTGCCACGCCCGTCACCAGATGGACGATCTTGAACATGGGTTGGCTCACAGTTGATAAGGCCGATCACAGGAAGAGCTGGCAGCACGGTGCGCATGAGGTGTAGAGCGCGAACACGCGGTAGCCAGCCTATGCACCCGGCAATGACAAGCCGCACGGGTGGCACCCTGCCTATTTAACAGTAAAGCCGCAGGCTACTCAAACCGCAGGCCGCGACGGGCGATGTGTTGCGCCATGTCACATGCGGCGTGTGCCAAGTGTTGCTAAAGTGGTCGGCACCCGCTTGGGTCTCAAGCCTTATGGAAAGGGGAACTTCATGGCAATCGATATCGGTATCAGTGAAGAAGATCGCAAGTCCATCGTCGATGGGCTGTCCCGCCTGTTGTCGGATACCTACGTGCTGTATCTGAAAACCCATAACTTCCACTGGAACGTCACCGGTCCGTCGTTCCGCACCCTGCACCTGATGTTCGAAGAGCAGTACAACGAACTGGCACTGGCGGTCGACTCGATCGCCGAGCGCATCCGCGCCCTGGGCTTCCCGGCACCGGGAGCCTATGCATTCTATGCGCGGCACTCCTCGATCAAGGAGGAAGAAGGGGTGCCGCCTGCCGACGAGATGATCCGCCAGCTGGTCCAGGGCCAGGAAGCCGTGGTGCGTACCGCGCGCAGCATCTTCCCTGTGGTGGACAAAGTCAGTGACGAGCCGACCGCCGACCTGCTCACGCAGCGCATGCAGGTGCACGAAAAAACCGCCTGGATGCTGCGGGTGCTGCTCGACGGCAAGTAGATACCCTGCGCTGTACCGGCCCGTAGGAGCGGCCTTGTGTCGCGATGGGCTGCTCCTACAGGTTCTGCGCAATTTTGTGCAGGAAGATTTTGCCACTGCTTTAAGCTCGCCCATCAGCGCTTCATAGGCCACCTGGTACCTGTGACGAGGAAGTGTGGCGCATGATGCAAGCAAGCAAACGTGTGGCTGGCCAGGGGCGTTGGCCAGGTAAACAGTGCATCGACCCGTTCAAGGCGGATTTCGACATGTTGCAGACCCAGCCGGTGTCACGCTCGGTGCGGCTCAACGGTTTTTCCACCTGCCTGCGGCTGGAGGCCGTCTACTGGGGTATCCTGGAGCGCATCGCCGCGGCCAACCGCTGCTCGGTTAGCGCGGTGCTGTCCTACGTCGATCGCGAGGTACACCTGCGCCAGGGTGGGGTGCGCAACTTCAGCGGGCTGATCAGGGTGATCTGCGTCGCCTGGCTGCTGGACCCGCCAAGTGTGCGCTGATCGCCTGGCGGGCTGCGCAGTGCTTGCTAACCATATATAATCCCGCTTTTTGCTGCCCCGGCAGCCAGCGTTGTGGTTGACGAGAGACACCCATGCCCCTTTATGACTATCAATGTGCATCCTGCGAGCACCGCATGGAAGTGCTGCAGAAGATCAGCGCCGCGCCGCTGACCGATTGCCCGGCCTGCCAGGCGCCGGCGCTGAAGAAGCTGTTGTCGGTGCCCGGCTTCCGCCTGAGCGGTAACGGTTGGTACGAAACCGACTTCAAGACCGGGGCGAAAAAGAATCTGGCAGGCGGCGACAAGGCCGACTGAGTTGAATGCTGTGACCGGGTCTTGCAGTATTAGCCCTCTCCGGGCGGCCAAGGCCTCCACCGAATACACGAATCACGAGAAGCGAAACCACCATCATGATGCGCAGCCATTATTGCGGCCAACTGAACGAGAGCCTGGACGGCCAGGAAGTCACCCTTTGCGGCTGGGTCCATCGTCGCCGCGACCACGGCGGGGTGATCTTCCTCGACATCCGTGACCGCGAAGGCATGGCCCAGGTCGTGTTCGACCCGGATCGCGCCGAAACCTTCGCCGCTGCCGACCGCGTGCGCAGCGAATACGTCGTGCAGATCACCGGCAAGGTCCGCAAGCGCCCTGAAGGTGCGGTGAATGCCAACATGGCTTCCGGCGCCATCGAGATCCTCGGCTACCAGCTGAACGTGCTCAACGAAGCGGAAACCCCGCCGTTCCCGCTGAACGAATACTCCGACGTCGGCGAGGAAACCCGCCTGCGTTACCGTTTCATCGACCTGCGTCGCCCGGAAATGGCCGACAAGCTGCGCCTGCGTTCGCGCATCACCAGCAGCATCCGTCGCTTCCTCGACGAGAACGGCTTCCTCGACGTCGAGACGCCGATCCTGACTCGTGCCACCCCGGAAGGCGCACGTGACTACCTGGTGCCTAGCCGTACCCACGCCGGCAGCTTCTTCGCCCTGCCGCAGTCGCCGCAGCTGTTCAAGCAGTTGCTGATGGTCGCCGGCTTCGACCGCTACTACCAGATCGCCAAGTGCTTCCGTGACGAAGACCTGCGTGCCGACCGCCAGCCGGAATTCACCCAGATCGACATCGAGACCAGCTTCCTCGATGAAAGCGAGATCATGGGCCTGACCGAAAGCATGATCCGCAAGCTGTTCAAGGAAGTGCTGGGCCTGGAATTCGGCGAATTCCCGCACATGACCTTCGAAGAAGCCATGCGCCGCTACGGCTCCGACAAGCCGGACCTGCGTATTCCGCTGGAACTGGTCGACGTCGCCGACCAGCTCAAGGATGTCGACTTCAAGGTGTTCGCCGGCCCGGCCAACGATCCCAAGTGCCGCGTCACCGCCCTGCGCCTGCCAGGCGGCGCCAGCATGCCGCGCAGCAAGATCGACGAGTACACCAAGTTCGTCGGCATCTACGGTGCCAAGGGCCTGGCCTACATCAAGGTCAACGAGCGCGCCAAGGGCGTCGAAGGCCTGCAGTCGCCGATCGTCAAGAACATCCCCGAGGCCAACCTCAACACCATCCTCGACCGCGTTGGCGCCGTTGACGGCGACATCGTGTTCTTCGGTGCCGACAAGTTCAAGGTGGTCAGCGAAGCCCTGGGCGCGCTGCGTATCCGCCTGGGTCACGACTTCGAGCTGCTGACCTGCGAATGGGCACCGATGTGGGTGGTCGACTTCCCGATGTTCGAAGAGAACGAGGATGGCAGCTTCACCGCGCTGCACCATCCGTTCACCGCGCCGAAGTGCACCCCGGAAGAGCTCGAGGCCAACCCGGCCGTGGCCCTGTCCCGTGCCTACGACATGGTCCTGAACGGTACCGAACTGGGTGGCGGTTCGATCCGTATCCACCGTAAAGAGATGCAGCAGGCCGTGTTCCGCCTGCTGGGCATCGAGGCGGCAGAACAAGAAGAGAAGTTCGGCTTCCTGCTCGACGCCCTTAAGTTCGGTGCGCCGCCTCACGGTGGCCTGGCCTTCGGCCTGGACCGCCTGGTCATGCTGATGACTGGCGCCCAGTCGATCCGTGAAGTGATCGCCTTCCCGAAAACCCAGAGCGCCGCTTGCGTCATGACCCAGGCCCCTGGCATGGTCGACGCCAAGGCCCTGCGCGAGCTGCACATCCGACTGCGCGAACAGACCAAGGTCGAGTAAGCAGTCCCCGGGCGCATCCACATGGATGCGCCTTTGCGTTTCGGCGCAGGCAATTTCCCGCCCCGCCCCTTACTGGGGCGGGGCTGTTTGTGATTCAAAGGATTCGGAGTCGTTATGGCTGGTCATTCCAAGTGGGCGAACATCAAGCACCGCAAAGAGCGCCAGGATGCCAAGAGAGGCAAGATCTTCACCAAGTGGATCCGCGAACTGACGGTCGCTGCCAAGCAGGGTGGTGCTGACCCGGCATCCAACCCGCGCCTGCGCCTGGCGCTGGACAAGGCACTGGGCGCCAACATGAGCCGCGACATCATCGATCGTGCCGTGGCCCGTGGTGCCGGCACCAACGAAAGCGACAACGTCGAAGAGCTCAGCTACGAAGGTTACGGCCCGGGTGGCGTGGCGATCATGGTCGAGGCCATGACCGACAACCGCAACCGTACCGCCGCTGCCGTGCGTCATGCCTTCACCAAGTGTGGTGGCAACCTGGGTACCGACGGTTCGGTGGCCTACCTGTTCGAGCGCAAGGGGCAGATCAGCTTTGCCCCGGGCGTTGAAGAAGATGCGCTGATGGAAGCGGCGATGGAAGCCGATGCCGATGACGTGGTGGCCAACGACGACGGCTCGTTCGACGTGTTCACCTCGTTCAACAGCTTCTATGCCGTGCGCAACGCGCTGGAAGAGGCGGGCTTCAAGGCCGCTGACGCGGAAATCGTCATGCAGCCGACCACCAGCGCCGAACTCGACCAGGAGGGTGCCGAAAAGGTGCTCAAGCTGATCGACATGCTCGAAGACCTCGATGACGTGCAGAACGTCTACTCCAATGCCCAGATTTCCGACGAGATCATGGAAAACCTCGGCTAAGGTATCCTGGCGATCCAGGCCAGTTCTTCAAGTTTGTCAGCGCCTGTACCGGCCCTTTCGCGGGTAAACCCGCTCCCACAGGTACTGCACCAGCTTCAAGAGCGGTGCAGTACCTGTGGGAGCGGGTTTACCCGCGAAAGGGCCGGTACAGTTTGCAGAGATGCATCAACTTTTCGACAGGCACTATGACTCTGATTCTTGGTATCGACCCCGGCTCGCGCATCACCGGCTATGGCGTGGTACGCCAGACCGCCCGTGGTTGCGAGTACGTGGCGTCGGGCTGCATTCGCACCGGCAGCGGCGAGCTGCACGAACGTTTGCAGATCGTTTTTCGTGGCGTGGGTGAAATCATCGCCCAGCACGGCCCGGTCACCATGGGCATCGAGCGGGTATTCATGGCCCGTAACGCCGATTCGGCGCTCAAGCTCGGCCAGGCCCGTGGTGCGGCCATCGTCGCCGCCGCCGAAGCCGGCCTGGAAATCGCCGAATACAGCGCCACCCAGGTCAAGCAGGCGGTAGCCGGTACTGGTGGGGCCAACAAGGAGCAGGTGATGATGATGGTCATGCACCTGCTGAAACTGACGCAGAAACCGCAGATCGACGCCTCCGACGCCCTGGCCATCGCCCTGTGCCACGCGCATACCCGCTCCAGCCTGGTGCCGCATGGCCTGGCCACGGCACGGCGACGCGGCGGGCGCTTGCGTCTGTAGGCGCTTCATGCGCTGATACACATTTTGTTCGGGTGATGCGTTCACCCGCTGCATTTGCTGATAGGGTTGAGCGGTCTTTGACCGGCTCCCCGAGAGGAAGGATCGGAACGTGATTGGACGTTTGCGCGGCACCCTGGCGGAAAAACAGCCGCCGCACCTGATTATCGACGTCAACGGCGTGGGTTATGAACTGGAAGTTCCCATGACCACGCTGTACCGTCTGCCCAAGGTGGGCGAACCCGTCACCGTGCACACCCACCTGGTGGTGCGCGAGGATGCTCACCTGCTCTACGGTTTTGCCGAAAAGCGCGAGCGCGAGCTGTTCCGCGAGCTCATCCGCCTGAATGGCGTAGGGCCGAAGCTGGCCCTGGCGTTGATGTCCGGGCTGGAAGTGGACGAACTGGTGCGCTGCGTGCAGGCCCAGGACACCTCGGCCCTGGTGCGCGTGCCTGGTGTCGGCAAAAAAACCGCCGAACGCCTGCTGGTCGAGCTCAAGGATCGCTTCAAGGCTTGGGAAACTTCCCCGGCCATGTTCACCCTGGTCTCTGATGGGCCGCTGCCGGTCGCCAGTGCATCCACAGCCGAAGCCGATGCCGTCAGCGCCCTGGTTTCGCTGGGCTACAAGCCGCAGGAAGCCAGCAAGGCGATCGCCGCGATCAAGGACAAGGCCGGCCTGAGCAGTGAGGAACTGATCCGCCGCAGCCTGAAAGGGATGATTACCAAGTGATCGAAGCCGACCGTTTGATCGCCGCCAGTGGCCGCGACCGTGAAGAAGTCCAGGACCGTGCGATCCGCCCGCTGCGGCTGGACGAGTACATCGGCCAGCCGGTGGTGCGCGAGCAGATGGCGCTGTTCATCCAGGCCGCCCGTGGCCGCAGCGAGTCGCTCGACCACACGCTGATCTTCGGCCCACCCGGCCTGGGCAAGACTACCCTGGCCAACATCATCGCCCAGGAAATGGGCGTGTCGGTCAAGAGTACTTCGGGGCCGATCCTCGAGCGCCCGGGTGACCTCGCTGCGATGCTGACCAACCTCGAACCGCACGATGTGCTGTTCATCGACGAGATCCACCGGTTGTCACCGGTCGTCGAGGAGGTGCTGTACCCGGCGATGGAGGACTTCCAGCTCGACATCATGATCGGCGAAGGGCCAGCGGCCCGTTCGATCAAGCTCGACCTGCCGCCGTTCACCCTGGTTGGCGCCACCACCCGTGCCGGCATGCTCACCAACCCGCTGCGGGACCGTTTCGGTATCGTCCAGCGCCTGGAGTTCTACAGCGACAAGGACCTGGCCACCATCGTCAGCCGTTCGGCCGGCATCCTTGGCCTGGCCATCGAAGACCAGGGTGCCTATGAGATCGCCCGCCGGGCTCGTGGCACGCCACGTATCGCCAACCGCCTGCTGCGCCGCGTGCGCGACTACGCCGAAGTGCGCGGCAAGGGGCAGATCACCAAGGCCGTGGCCGACATGGCGCTCAACCTGCTGGACGTCGACGAGCGCGGTTTCGACCACTCCGACCGCCGCTTGCTGCTGACCATGATCGAGAAGTTCGACGGTGGCCCGGTCGGCGTGGACAACCTGGCCGCGGCCATCAGTGAAGAGCGCCACACCATCGAGGACGTGCTCGAACCGTACCTGATCCAGCAAGGCTACATCATGCGCACGCCGCGCGGCCGCGTGGTCACCCGGCATGCCTACCTGCACTTTGGCCTGAACGTACCCGGGCGCCTGGGGGAGGGTGGGGATTTTTCCGAAATGGGCGATGAGTGACAGATCGAAAACGGCTTTTCGTGGTCCTACCGCTGGCATGCCGAGGGTGCGCTGGCAATAAGACATTAATGAAGAAAAAACAGTTGCCACAGCGGATTGGCAAGCTGAGGAGTAAGCACTAGAGTATGCGCGCGCAAAATGGCCTGGAACCTTTCGCACACCGTTGTCGCGTCTATTACGAAGATACCGATGCCGGTGGCGTGGTGTATTACGTCAATTACCTGAAATTCATGGAGCGCGCGCGTACCGAGCGGCTGCGGCACCTGGGTTTTTCACAGGCGCAGCTGGCTGAAGACAACCTGCTGTTCGTGGTCCACTCCAGCGAAGCGCGCTATCACGCGCCGGCGCGGCTGGACGACGAGCTGCGGGTCACCGCGCAAGTACTTGAACTCAATCGCGCCAGCCTGCGCTTCGTGCAGCAGGTCTGGCGGGAAAAAGATGAAACGCTGCTCTGCGAAGGGCAGTTCCTGGTGGCCGCCGTGCGCGCCGACACTTTCAAACCCCGAGCCATACCCCCGGAGCTGCGTGACGCCTTTGCGGCGGACGGCTCGGGTACTCAATCGAATGCAGGAGAATAAGCGTGGAAGCTAACGTCGTCGACCATACCTCCATGTGGAGTCTGGTCAGCAATGCCAGCGTGTTGGTACAGCTGGTAATGCTGACCCTGGTGGCCGCCTCGGTCACCTCATGGGTCATGATCTTCCAGCGCAGCACCATGCTGCGCGCCGGTCGTCGTGCGCTGGATGCCTTCGAGGAGCGCTTCTGGTCGGGCATCGACCTGTCCAAGCTGTACCGCCAGGCAGGCAGCAACCCAGACCCGGATTCCGGTGTCGAGCAGGTCTTCCGTGCCGGCTTCAAGGAATTCTCGCGCCTGCGCCAGCAGCCGGGCGTCGACCCGGACGCGGTCATGGAGGGTGTTGCCCGTGCCATGCGCGTAGCCATCTCGCGCGAGGAAGAAAAGCTCGAGCAGAGCCTGCCATTCCTGGCCACCGTCGGTTCGACCAGCCCGTACATCGGCCTGTTCGGTACCGTATGGGGCATCATGAACTCCTTCCGCGGCCTGGCCAGCGCCCAGCAGGCCACCCTGGCCACGGTTGCCCCGGGTATCGCCGAAGCGCTGATCGCCACCGCCATCGGCCTGTTCGCGGCAATCCCGGCGGTTATCGCCTACAACCGCTTCTCTGCCCGCAGCGAAGTGCTGATCGGCCGTTACTACACCTTCGCCGACGAGTTCCAGGCGATCCTGCACCGCAAAGTGCACACCAGCGAAGAGTAATCAGGTAGAAGCCCATGGCCCGAGTTCGCCACAAACGCAAGCCCGTCGCCGAGATGAACGTGGTGCCCTACATCGACGTGATGCTGGTACTGCTGGTCATCTTCATGGTGACGGCGCCCATGCTCAACCAGGGCGTGAAGGTAGACCTGCCCAAGGTATCCAGTGAAGCCTTGCCGCAGGACAACAACGTCCAGATCCTCACCATCTCCATCAGGGCCGACAAGACCTACTACTGGAACCTTGGCAGCGAAGTCGATACCGACAAGCAGATGGACAAGGCCATGACCTTGCCTGCCATGACCGACGCGGTGACCAAGATCATTGCCGCCGGCCGTGACCAGGGCAAGCAGACCCAGGTGTTCATTCGTGGCGACAAGGCTGTCGACTATGGCGCGGTCATGGGTGCCATGGGCGGGTTGCAGAAGGCCGGTGTCGGTAACGTTGGCCTGATTACCGAGGCGCCCTGATGCAACAGCGAGAGCCATCCGCCTCGGAAAGCTACTTCTGGCCCAGTATCTGGGCCATCGGCCTGCATGTGCTGGTGTTCGCCCTGCTGTTCGTCAGTTTTGCCATGACGCCTGAGCTGCCGCCATCCAAGCCGATCGTCCAGGCTACCCTGTACCAGCTCAAGTCCAAGAGCCAGGCGACCACCCAGACCAATCAGAAGATTGCCGGGGAAGCGAAGAAAACCGCTTCGCGCCAGACCGAGGTCGAGCAGCTGGAACAGAAGAAGGTCGAGCAGGAGGCCGTGAAGGCCGCGGAACAAAAGAAAGCCGACGCCGCTCAAAAGGCCGAAGAGGCTCGCGAGGCCGCCGAAGCCAAGAAAGCCGAGGCAGCTGCCGAAGCCGCAGAGGCCAAGAAAGCCGCAGAAGCCAAGAAGGCCGAAGAGGCGAAGAAGGCTGCCGAGAAGCAGCAGGCCGACATCGCCAAGAAGAAGGCCGAGGAAGAAAAGAAAAAAGCCGAGGAAGAGGCCAAGAAAGAGGCCGCTGAAGAGGCGAAGAAAAAAGCCGCCGAGGACGCCAAGAAAAAGGCGGCCGAAGAGGCCAAGAAGAAAGCAGCCGAGGACGCCAAGAAGAAAGCGGCGGCCGAGGAAGCGAAGAAGAAGGCAGCTGAAGAGGCCAAGAAAAAGGCTGCTGCAGATGCCCAGAAGAAAAAGGCACAGGAAGCGGCCCGCAAGGCGGCGGAAGACAAGAAAGCCCAGGCCCTGGCCGAGCTGTTGTCCGATACCACCGAACGGCAGCAGGCGCTGGCCGACGAGCAGGGTGACCAGGTGGCCGGCGACTTCGACGACCTGATCCGCATGCGCGCGGCCGAGGGCTGGGCACGTCCGCCTTCCGCGCGCAAGGGCATGACGGTGGTCCTGCAGATCAACATGTTGCCGGACGGTACCATCACCAGCGTCAGCGTGGCCCGGTCCAGTGGTGACGGCCCGTACGACAGCTCGGCGGTGGCAGCAGTGAAGAACATCGGTCGACTGACCGAGATGCAGGGTATGAAGCCGAGCGATTTCAACCAATATCGTTCGTTCAAGATGACATTTACACCTGAGGATCTAGCGTTGTGATTAAACGTCTGAGAGGACTGCTGGTCATGCTGTGCTGCGTGGCAGGCATGGCCGTGGCAGAGGAAAAGAACATCCTGGTCACCAGCGGCAGCGACCGGGCCACGCCCATCGCGGTAGTGCCGTTCGGTCTGCAGGGCGGCAGCGTGCTGCCGGAAGACATGGCCGACATCATCGGCAACGACCTGCGCAACTCCGGCTACTACTCGCCGATTCCGCGGCAGAACATGATCAGCCAGCCGTCGCAGGCCAGCGAAGTGATCTTCCGTGACTGGAAAGCGCTGGGCGCACAGTACGTGATGGTCGGCAGCATCGTGCCGTCCGGCGGTCGCCTGCAGGTGCAGTACGCACTGTTCAACGTCGCCACCGAGCAGCAAGTGCTCACCGGTAGCGTCGCGGGCAGCGTCGACCAGCTGCGCGACATGGCGCACTACATCGCCGACCAGTCGTTCGAGAAGCTCACCGGCATCAAGGGTGCGTTCTCCACCCGCATGCTGTACGTGACGGCCGAGCGCTTCTCCACCAACAACACCCGCTATACCCTGCAGCGTTCGGACTACGACGGTGCACGTGCGGTTACCCTGCTGCAATCGCGCGAGCCCATCCTGTCGCCGCGCTTTGCTCCGGATGGCAAGCGCATCGCCTATGTTTCGTTCGAGCAGAAGCGCCCGCGCATCTTCGTCCAGCACATCGATACCGGTCGCCGCGAGCAGGTCACCAACTTCGAAGGCCTGAACGGTGCGCCAGCCTGGTCGCCGGACGGCACGCGCCTGGCGTTCGTGCTGTCGAAGGACGGCAACCCGGACATCTACGTTATGAACGTGGCTTCGCGCCAGATCAGCCGTGTCACTGCCGGCCCGGGCATCAACACCGAGCCGTTCTGGGGCAAGGATGGCAACACCCTGTACTTCACCTCCGACCGCGGCGGCAAGCCACAGATCTACAAGCAGTCGGTCAGTGGCGGTGGTGCCGAACGTGTAACTTTCGTGGGTAACTACAACGCCAACCCGAAACTGTCGGCGGACGAAAAGACCCTGGTGATGATCCATCGCCAGCAGGGCTTCACCAACTTCAAAGTTGCAGCCCAGGATTTGCAGCGCGGAAGTGTAAAGATTCTCTCGGAAACGAGTCTTGATGAGTCACCCACTGTTGCGCCAAACGGCACCATGCTAATCTACGCCACCCGCCAGCAGGGCCGGGGAGTCTTGATGCTCGTGTCGCTTAATGGCCGCGTGAGGCTCCCACTTCCTACCGCTCAAGGCGAAGTCAGAGAACCGTCCTGGTCCCCTTACCTGAACTGATTGCGGCGTAATACTTTTGCTTAACACACTGGGGTTTCATTAGGAGTTTCACGATGGAAATGCTGAAGTTTGGTAAATTTGCTGCGCTGGCTCTGGCCATGGCCGTAGCTGTAGGTTGCTCCTCGAAGGGCGGTGACAACGCAGGCGAAGGCGCTGCTGTAGATCCGAACGCTGGCTACGGTGCCAACACTGGCGCTGTTGACGGCTCCCTGAGCGAAGAAGCTGCCCTGCGCGCAATCACCACCTTCTACTTCGAATACGACAGCTCGGACCTGAAGCCAGAAGCCATGCGCGCTCTGGACGTTCACGCCAAGGACCTGAAAGCCAACGGCAACCGCGTTGTTCTGGAAGGCAACACCGACGAGCGCGGCACCCGCGAGTACAACATGGCTCTGGGTGAGCGTCGTGCCAAGGCCGTTCAGCGCTACCTGGTTCTGCAGGGCGTTTCCCCTGCTCAGCTGGAACTGGTCTCCTACGGTGAAGAGCGTCCGGTTGCCACTGGCAACGACGAGCAGTCCTGGGCTCAGAACCGTCGCGTAGAACTGCGTAAGTAAGTTCTCATGCGTATGTGCCGCCGTGTAGTAACCGTCCTCGCACTCAGCCTGCCGCTCGCGGCCTGGGCTGAGGTCCCTGTAGTTGATGACAACGCAGGCAGTTATCCGCCTGCGGGTTATGGCACGAGCGGCGCCTATGCCGGGTCAGGGGCTTCGGCCCCTGCCTCTGCACAGGGCCAGCTGTTCATGCAGCTGCAACAGATGCAGGATCAGCTTTCCCGCCAGCAAGGCATCATCGAAGAGCTGCAGAACGATGTGTCGCGCATGAAGCAGGAAAACCTGGAGCGTTACCAGGACCTGGACCGTCGCATCAACAGTGGCGCCGCGCCTGCCGCGACCCCTGACAATTCCTCCGGTGGTGGTGCCTCCAATGCCGCCCCCGATGCAGCAGCAGGTGCTGCTGCGCAACAACCGGCCGCCAGTAGCGAGCCGGGTGATCCGGCGAAAGAAAAGCTCTACTACGATGCCGCTTTCGACCTGATCAAGCAGAAAGACTTCGACAAGGCCAGCCAGGCGTTCAGCGCCTTCCTGCGCAAGTACCCCAACAGCCAGTACGCCGGCAATGCCCAGTACTGGTTGGGTGAAGTTAACCTGGCCAAGGGCGACCTGCCTGCTGCCAGCCAGGCGTTCGCCCAGGTCAGTCAGAAGTATCCGAAGCACAGCAAGGTGCCGGACTCGCTGTACAAGCTGGCCGACGTCGAGCGCCGCATGGGCAACACCGACAAGGTCAAGGGTATCCTGCAGCAGGTCATTACCCAGTACCCTGGCACCTCGGCCGCGCAACTGGCCCAGCGTGACCTGCAGAAGCTCTAAGCCGTACCGTTTGAAAGAAACCCGCGCCTGTCGCGGGTTTTTTCGTTAGAATCACTGCCCTTTTTTCGTAAACACGCTGCTGCGGATAACGCTATGTCGAGTCCGCGACAGTGCCTGACGGAGGCGGACAGCCTGTTTAGCTGTCACGCCCGTGGCGAGCATGCAAGACACATTACGCATCACCGAAGTCTTTTACTCCTTGCAGGGTGAAACGCGAACGGCTGGGTTGCCCACGGTTTTCGTGCGCCTCACCGGTTGCCCCCTGCGCTGCCAGTACTGTGACAGTGCCTATGCCTTCAGTGGCGGTACCGTTCGCACCCTCGATTCGATCCTTGAGCAGGTCGCCGGCTTCAAGCCGCGCTACGTCTGTGTCACCGGTGGCGAGCCACTGGCCCAGCCCAACGCCTTGCCGCTGTTGCAGCGCCTGTGTGACGCCGGTTACGAGGTGTCGCTGGAAACCAGCGGTGCGCTGGATATTGCCGGCACCGACACCCGCGTCAGCCGCGTGGTCGACTTGAAGACCCCTGGCTCCGAAGAGTCGCACCGTAACCGCTACGAGAACATCGAACAGCTGACCCGCAACGACCAGGTCAAGTTCGTTATCTGTTCCCGCGAGGACTACGACTGGGCGGTCTCCAAGCTGATCCAGTACAACCTGGCAGAGCGTGCCGGCGAGGTGTTGTTCTCGCCCAGCCACCACCAGGTAAACGCCAGCGAGCTGGCGGACTGGATCGTCGCCGACAACCTGCCCGTACGCTTCCAGCTGCAGCTGCACAAGCTGCTGTGGAACGACGAACCCGGACGTTGATTGAGGAGCAAGCACAGATGACCGAAAAACGCGCAGTAATCCTGTTGTCCGGCGGCCTGGACTCGGCCACCGTGGTCGCCATGGCCAAGGCCGAAGGCTACAGCTGCTACACCATGAGTTTCGACTATGGCCAGCGCCACCGCGCGGAACTGAACGCCGCGGCCCGCGTTGCCCGCAACCTGGGTGTGGTCGAACACAAGGTGATTGGCCTGAACCTGGACGGCATCGGCGGCTCGGCATTGACCGACAGCAGCATCGACGTTCCGGAAACCCCGGGTGAAGGCATCCCGGTCACCTACGTGCCGGCGCGCAACACCGTATTCCTGTCCCTGGCCCTGGGCTGGGCAGAGGTGCTTGAAGCCCGTGACATCTTCATTGGTGTGAATGCCGTGGATTACTCCGGCTACCCCGATTGCCGCCCCGAGTTTGTCGAAGCCTTCGAGCGCATGGCCAACCTTGCGACCAAGGCCGGTGTCGAAGGGCAGGGCTTCCGTATACAGGCACCGCTGCAGAACATGAGCAAGGCGCAGATCGTGCAGGCCGGTATGGCTCGCGGCGTGGATTACAGCCTGACCGTTTCCTGCTACCAGGCCGATGATGACGGCCGTGCCTGCGGCAAATGCGACAGCTGCCGCCTGCGTGCCGACGGCTTCAAGGCCGCCGGAGTCGAAGACCCGACGCGATACTTTTGAAAAAAGTTTGATGGGGTGTTGATTTCCCGTTAGAAATCAGTATTATACGCGCCATCCAACGGGTCGTTAGCTCAGTTGGTAGAGCAGTTGGCTTTTAACCAATTGGTCGTAGGTTCGAATCCTACACGACCCACCATATGCAGTACGTCAAAGCCCGCTACCGGCAACGGTCGCGGGCTTTTTCGTTTTCGGCTGCTTGTACTGGCCCATCGCCGGCAAGCCAGCTCCCACAGGGCTTGCGCATGACTCGGGGCTGATGCGGTCGAGGTGGGGGCTGGCTTGCTGGCGAAAGAGGCGCAAAGCGCCCCCCAGCTTACTCAGCCCACTCCGGATCCCCTGTAAACACCACCGTCAGCCAACGGTCCGGCCCTTCACCGCCCACGGCATCACCGATCTCGTTGCGCCACGCATCCCATTCATCGATGGTTTTCGCGGCCATTGCCTTCGGCACGATGAAATACAGTTCGATCTCCCGCGAGCGCCCGACCTTGGCCACATAGGCGCGGTATGACTGCAGCCCGTGGCGAGCAACGAAGGCCTTGGCGACTTCATCCACGTGCAGCTTGAGGTCGCCTGGGGTCACCAGGAAAATTTCCGAAAGGGCCTGGCGCACCACCGACATCGGCAGTGGCACGATCACCAGGCAGACCAGCGCCAGCACCGCCGGGTCGATATACGGCGACACCCACTCCAGCGATGTACCCTGCACTGCATAGCCAAAGCAGAACGCGATCAGCAGCGCGGCGGTGATGCTGGCCGACATCACCCAGCCCTTGACGTCCATGCGCACGAAATCCGAGCCCAGCTTGCGGTTGGCGCGGGCCTCGACGATCGCGATGGTCACGCAGGCGATCACGGTCAGCACCGCGTAGACCATGGCGATGCCGAACTCCAGGTGACGCCCGCCTTGCAGCAGGCTGCTGACGGCGTTGATCAGCGCATAGATGGCCACGCCGCTGAGCAGGATGCCGTTGAGCGCCAGCACCATCGGCTCCAGGTGCCAGAAGCCCATGGTGAAGCGCTCTCGCAACTTGCGTGACATCTGCACGCTGGTGGTGTGCGCGGTAATCAGCCTGACCACCACCAGCGACAGCCCGCTCATGCTGGCATCGACCAGCGAATAGACGCCGTCGAACACGATGGAGAACGAGCCGGAGGCCAGGCCGAAGGCGATGCCGATGATGGCAATGAACAGGGTGACGGCGATCGAGGTGCGTAACAGGCCCTGTTCGCTGGTGATGTCGAAGAAGGTGGATCTGGTTGGGTTTTGCATAAATTGTGCTCTAGAAGAAACGATGATGCTGAATTGCCTGTCAGGGCCTCTTCGCGGGTGAACGCGCTCCCACAGGCTGGCGTCGCCTTCGAGATCGGCGCAAAACCCTGTGGGAGCGGGTTCACCCGCGTAGAAGGCGCACCGGCCCTGACAGGTTAGACGCGGAACTGCTCCATCAGCGCCTGCTGCTGGTTGGCCAGCCGGTTCAGGGCCTGGCTGATCCGCGCTGATTCATCGGCCTGGCCTGCCAGCGATTCGGTCACATCGCGAATGCCGGCAACATTGCGGTTTACTTCCTCGGCCACCGCGCTCTGCTCTTCAGCCGCCGAGGCAATCTGCAGGTTCATGTCGCTGATCACCGCCACTGCCTCGCCAATACGTTGTAGCGCCGGCAGCGCCTGTTCCATCCGCGCAGCGCTGTCCTGGGCCTGGCGCTGGCCTTCGTGCATGGCGCCCACCACATCCTGGGTGCCTTGCTGCAAGCCTTCGATGACCTGGCGAATTTCCTCCACCGACACCTGGGTACGTTGGGCCAGACCGCGCACTTCATCGGCCACCACGGCAAAACCACGCCCGGCTTCGCCTGCACGGGCGGCTTCGATGGCCGCGTTGAGCGCCAGCAGGTTGGTTTGCTCGGCAATAGTGCGGATCACTTCCAGCACCGAACCGATCTGCCCACTGCGGCCTTCCAGTGCGCGTGCTTCGTCCATGGCGCTGTTCATGCCGGCGGCCAGGCGGTCGATGCCCTGGCGGGTGCTGTCGATCAGTTGCAGGCCCTCGCGGCTGGCCTGGTCGGCAGCGCGTGCGGCCTGGGCCGCCTGCGAAGCGTTATGGGCGACATCAAGAGCGGTGGCGCTCATTTCATTGGCGGCGGTGGCCACCTGTTCGATTTCGCGGTGCTGTTGCTGCATGCCGCTGCTGGTCTGGCTGGCGATGGCTGCCGACTGGTCGGCGGTGCCTCGGGCTTCCTGCAGCGAGCCTTTGACCTGGGCTATGACCGGCTGCAGCTTGTCGAGAAAGCGGTTGAACCAACCGGTAAGCTGGCCCAGTTCGTCCTGGCGGGCGTAGTCCAGGCGGCGGGTGAGGTCGCCTTCGCCGCTGGCGATGTCTTCCAGGCGCGCGGCCACGGCCAGGATTGGCCGGGTCACGCCGCGCGCGGTCAGCCACACCAGCAGCAAACCGACTACCGCCGCGCCCAGGCCAACCAGCAGGCTGGTGAGGTTGGCGCTGTGGTTGTGCGCATCCAGGCGCTGGTTGAGGGCGACCGCAGGCGCCTGCAGTACGCTTTCCGGCAGTTCCAGCAATACCTGCCAAGGGGCGGCATCAGGGATTGGCGTGAACGGGTGGGCAACACGCAGCAGGCCGTCGGCTACCGCCTTGTCCATGGGCTCGCCGAGTTTGCTGTCGTCGCGGCTGTTGCCGGCCAGCAGGCCAGCCGCGCTGGCGATACTGACCTGGCCCTGGCCGTCGAACAGTTCCCGGCGGCCGTCCAGGCTCAGCTGCTGCAGGTTGGCCAGACCGATGTCCAGGCCGACCACGCCGACCACCTTGCCGTGCTCCAGCAGCGGCAGGGCGATGCTGGTCATCAGCACCTCGCGGCCATTCACTTCGTCGAGGTATGGCTCGAGCATGCAGGTTCTGGCGGTGTCCTGCGGACAGGTCAGCCAGCGGTTCTTCGCCACACCGTTGCTGCCGATGCTGGCGTCACCGAGCATCGATTCCGGCATGGCTTCAAGCTCCAGGGTGCCGGGGCGGGGTTGTGACCAGTACAGCGAGAAGCGCCCGCGCTCATTGCTGCCCATGGCATCCTGGCCGAGGTACTGGCTGTCCGGGTCCAGGGCGTTGGGCTGGAACACCAGGTACAGGCCGATCACATCCGGGTTGCCGGCCAGGCTGGCGCGGGCCTGGCGCGTCAGTTCGGCGCGCAGGTCGTTGCCGCCACGGGCCTTGAGCACCTGCACCAGGCGGGCAAAGCCATTGCCGTACTGGTAGGCGTCCATGAAATAGCGCTGGATGCGCAGGGCCTGGGTTTCGGCATGGGCCTGCAGGCGCAGGCGTGCGCTGCTGTCGAGCATTTCAGTGTTGGCCTGGTTGACCAATGCCGCACTGCGCCGCGCCTGGGCCAGCGATGTGGTTACCAGCAGGGCAACGATGGCCAGCAGGCACAGGCCGGCGAGGAGGGTGATCTTCCACTGGATGGAGAGGCGACGCAGCGGCATGAGGGCTTTCCTTTTCGATCAAATGCAACGCCCGCGATCAGGCGCGGGCGTTGTCGACAGCATGGGTCATTCAGCGATGTAGTTGGGTGGGGAGTCCCTGAAGGCTTTGGTCAGCCAGGCCAGGTACAGCAGGCCGAGCAGTGCCCAGACACCACCGAACAGCAGCGAGTGGGCGTTCAGGTCCAGCCACAGCGAGACGATTATGCAGAAGCCGATGGTGGGCGCCACCAGGTACGTCAGCTGATTGGCCAGGCCCTGGCGCTTGCCTTCGCGCAGGTAGCAGTGGTTGATCACCGACAGGTTGACGAAGCTGAACGCGACCAGCGCACCGAAGTTGATGATCGAGGTGGCGGTGACCAGGTCGAAGAAGATCGCCGACAGCGAAATCAGGCCCACCACCGCGATGTTCAGCACCGGCGTCTTGTAGCGCGAGTGCAGCCGGGCGAACAGGCTGGCCGGGATCACGTTGTCGCGGCCCATCACGTACAGCAGGCGCGACACGCTGGTCTGTGAGGCCAGGCCCGAGGCGATGGTGTTGATCACGGTGCAGGCGATGAAGATCGACTGGAACAGCTTGCCGCCGACGTACAGGGCGATTTCCGGCAGTGCCGCTTCCTGGTCGTGGAAGCGGGACATGGTCGGGAAGTAAGCCTGGATGAAGTACGACACGGTGATGAACACCAGGCCGCCAATCAGGGCGGTGAGGAAGATCGCGCGAGGGATGGTCTTGCCCGGGTCGCGGGTTTCTTCGGACAGGCAGGTGACCGCGTCGAAGCCGAGGAACGAGAAGCACAGGATGGTCGCACCGGCGGCCAGGGCGCTGAGCTGGGTCTTGTCGTCGGCGAACGGCAGCAGGCTCCAGGCGGTACCCAGCCCTTCACCCTGGTCCAGGCCACGCACGCACAGGTAGATGAACACGGCGATGATCGCCACCTGCACGGCCACGAACAGCAGGTTGAAGTGCGCCACCAGGTTCACGCTGCGCATGTTGATCAGGCTGATCAGGGTGACGAAGCCGGCTACCCACATCCACTCCGGTACTTCCGGGAACATGGCCGAAAGGTACAGCTTGGCCAGCAAGGCGTTGACCATTGGCAACAGCAGGTAGTCGAGCAACGACGACCAGCCGACCAGGAAGCCGACGTGCGGGTTGATCGCGCGCTGGGTGTAGGTATAGGCCGAGCCCGACTGTGGGAAGCGCCTTACCAGGGTGCCGTAGCTCACGGCGGTGAACAGGATCCCGGCCAGCGCCAGGATGTAGGCGCTGGGTACGTGGCCGGCAGTAATCCCGGAAACGATGCCGAAGGTGTCGAACACGGTCATCGGGGTCAGGTAGGCCAGGCCGATGATGATCACGTGCCAGAGGCGCAGGGTTTTACGGAGTTGGCCGTTGCCGGAAGCGCTGTGATCAGGCTGCATGCTGGCATGGCTCCTGCGGCTGGGCGTAAACGGCGGGCACGGTGTACTGCGCATGCGGCAAGGGCGAGCGGGTGGGCTCCATGTTGTTCACCTTTATTGTTGGAGCAGCGGGGACGCGGGGGAGCGCGCAAAGTGGTGAAAATAAAAAACGATGGGTAGCTTGGTGTCAAGTTAAACATGACAAGATGTTGCTGGATTGAAATATTTATCGATTAAAGTGGGGTTTTGTTCGGTTTTTGCGCGTTTTTTTGCGGTTATGATCAATTTTGGTGTTCGCAAAAATTAACGAAGGCCGGTCGCACTTGGAAGGTATGTCAGGCGTTTCCCAAAAACGGGATTTCTCGAGACTGGCCAGCGCCAGGGCTGGGCTGCAGTGGTACTCTTGGCGTCCTGTGTGGCCCTTGGCCGCCTACGAAGCCCATATGGACAGCAATCGGTTCTATTCATGAAGAAATCAGTTGGCATCCTTTCCGGCCTGGCTATCGCCATTGCCGTCGTAACCACCGCTGGCGCCTGGTACACCGGCAAGCAGCTGCCTGCGGAGCTGGACAACGCCCTGGTCCGCAGCAACGCAGAACTCAAGAAGGCCCTGGTGAGTACCGGTGGCAGCATGAGCATCGAACGGGTGTCGCTGGAGCAGCATTTCTTCAGCAGTACCGCCCAGTACCGGCTCAAGGCCCGCGATATCAACCTGGGCGAAGGCGAAGTTGTGAATTTCGACGTGGGCGTTACCGACCAGATCGAGCACGGCCCGTTCCCCTGGTCGCGGGTAAAGGCGCTTAAGCTGATGCCGGTGCTGGCAGTCAGCAACAGCACGCTGCAGAAGGACGACGCCACCGCACCGTGGTTTGCCGCAGCGGGCGAGCAGGCCCCGGTCAGTGCCCAGACCAGCCTGGGCTACGATGGCAATGTTGTCAGCCAGGTCCAGCTGGCGCCAGTCAAGCTCGACGAAGCGGACGGCAACAGCCTCGACTTCTCGGGCATGCAACTGCAAGTCAGTGGTGACCAGGAAGGCAAGGCCTCGAGCTTCCACGGCCAGGCCGATCGGTTCGTGATGAAACTGGTACGCGATGACCAGCCGCCTGCCACTTTCGAGCTCAACGGCCTTAAGGTCGGCGGCCAGCTGGCGGCCACCGCGCACGAGGCCATCTATGTAGGCAATGTCGACCTGGCGCTGGCCGAAACCAAGGTCACTCTGGGGCCGAAACAGCAGGTGCTGGTGGTCAAGGGGCTGGAGCAGAACGCCCTGCAAGCCCTTGAGGGCCCGGATACCGTGGGTGGCCGCGTGGAGTACAAGGTCGGGGATATCACCTGGGATGGCCGTGCGGTGGGCAAGGCGCAGATGGCAGTGAGCATCACGTCGGTCAACGCGCCGGCGCTACAGGCGCTGTCGACGTGGTACCAGGCGCACCTGCCGGAATTCGAGGCCGCAGCTGCCGCTGGCCAGCCGGTGCCGGAAATCCAGATGGACGATGAGGAGAAGGCCAGGTTCCAGGGCGAGCTGCAGAAGTTGCTGGCTGCCAAGCCCCGGGTGGCAGTGGAAAACCTGTCGTTCAGGACCGCCAATGGCGAAAGCCGCTTTGACCTGTCGATGGGCTTCGCCGCCCCGGCCAGCTTCGACCTGCCGCCTGATCAATTGAGCAAGCAACTGATCACCGAGGTGAAGAGCAAGCTGTCGTTGTCCAAGCCTATGATCGGCGACCTGGCAACCTTGCAGGCACTGCTGGATGGCCAGACCGACGCCCAAGCCATTGCCATGCAATCGAGCCAGGCCGGGGAAATGGTCGGCATGATGGCGCTGCAGAGTGGCATGGCCACCGTGCAGGGCAACGATGTGGTAAGCAGCCTGCACTATGCCGATGGCATGGTCGACTTCAACGGCAAGAAGATGACCGTGGAAGAGTTCGCGATGCTCATGGCCTCGCACCTGGCGGCCCTGTCGCCGCAGGGCTGACGTTTCTCCTGTTCCGGCCTTTTCGCGGGCGCGTCCGCTTCCACAGGTTACTCCTTGCCCCTGAGGGCAGCGCTGTAACGGTGGGAGCAGGCGTGCCCGCGAAGAGGCCAGCACAGGCAACACAAAAACCACTTTAGAATTCGCTGGATTGTCTGTAGCCTTCGGCCTCCGATAATAATCCGCGCCCGCAGAGGGCCGTGGCGGCCTTCGTGCCGTCCGGCACCCTTAGCCGATCTGTCAGGGCCGGGTGATACACTCGATTCGACGCGCGCACGCGCCTGCAGGTCCAGCGATCATGACCCAGATTTCCGAACGCCTGTTGGTTCAGGCCCACCTCGACGCCAAGCAGCCCAACCCGCTGACAGCCGAGCAGGAGGCCGAATACCGTGCGGCCATCGCTGCCGAGCTCAAGGCCCAGAACGCCGTGCTGGTCGCCCACTATTACTGCGACCCGGTCATCCAGGCGCTGGCCGAAGAAACCGGCGGCTGCGTGTCCGACTCGCTGGAAATGGCCCGCTTCGGCAAAAACCACCCGGCCGAAACCGTGATCGTCGCCGGTGTGCGCTTCATGGGCGAGACGGCGAAAATCCTCACCCCGGAAAAGCGCGTGCTGATGCCGACCCTGGAGGCTACCTGCTCGCTCGACCTGGGTTGCCCGGTAGAAGAGTTTTCGGCCTTCTGCGACCAGCATCCCGAACGTACCGTGGTTGTCTACGCCAACACTTCCGCTGCCGTGAAGGCCCGTGCCGACTGGGTGGTGACCTCGAGCTGCGCGCTGGAAATCGTCGAAAGCCTGATGGACAACGGCGAGACCATCATCTGGGGCCCGGACCAGCACCTGGGGCGTTACATCCAGAAGCAAACCGGTGCCGACATGCTGCTGTGGGACGGTGCCTGCATCGTTCACGAAGAGTTCAAGTCGCGCCAGTTGGCCGACATGAAGGCGCTGTACCCGGATGCGGCGATTCTGGTGCACCCCGAGTCGCCGGAAGCGGTGATCGAGCTGGCCGATGCGGTGGGCTCCACCAGCCAGCTGATCAAGGCTGCCCAGACCCTGCCGAACAAGACCTTCATCGTCGCCACCGACCGCGGCATCTTCTACAAGATGCAGCAGCTGTGCCCGGACAAGGAGTTCGTCGAAGCCCCCACCGCCGGTAATGGCGCGGCGTGCCGCAGCTGCGCGCATTGCCCGTGGATGGCGATGAATACCCTGGAGCGGGTGCTGGATTGCCTGCGTAATGGCACGAACGAGATCTTCGTCGACCCGGCGCTGGTGCCGAAGGCAATCAAGCCGCTGAACCGGATGCTGGACTTTACCCAGGCAGCGCGCCTGAAGTTGTCCGGTAACGCCTGACGCCAGACCGCGTCGCTTTCTTCGCGGGTAAACCCGCTCCCACAGGTACAGCACAGCGCTCACGGGCGGTGCGGACCCTGTGGGAGCGGGTTTACCCGCGAAAGGGCCGTCAACGCCCCATCATTTCCTGAACCATGCGCTGTTGCTCCATGATCTCGCGCTGGCGCTGGTCAATCTGTGCTGCCAACGGGAAGTTCCCACCCGACCGGCGCTTGGCGTAATCCAGCTGCTGGATCGCCTGGTCGAAATCGCCCACCAGGGTGAAGTACTCGGCCCGCGCCCGGTGCAAGCCAATGGTATTGCCCGAAAGGCCCCGCACTTCGGCCATGTCGTACCACACGTCCGGGTCATCCGGCCGGCTCTTCACCAGTTCGTTCAGCACCTTTTCCGCCTCGGCGGGCTTGTTCAGCTTCACCAGCAGATCGGCACGCACCTGCTTCAGCGGGTAGTTGCCCGGGTACAACCCCTGCATGCGTTCGGCGCGCTGCTGCGCGTCGGCCAGGCGGTTGTTGGTGATGTCCAGGTCGATCTGCGCCAGGTTGTAGGTAATGTCGTTGGGCGCCTTGGCCAGCAGCGGCTTGAGCAGTTCGCGCGCCTCGTTCAGCTGGCCGCCCTTGATCTGCGCGAGGGCCAGGCCGTAACGCGCGGCGTCCAGCTTGGGGTCTTCGTCCAGCTGGGCGCGGAAGCGTTTGGCCGCCAGCCCAGGGGTGCCTTCGTAGGTCAGCGCCACCCGGGCACGGATCAGCTGGTAGCGCATGCTGTCCTCGACGCCGCCCTTGGGAGCCTGCTCGGCGCGGTTGCGGGTGTCGGCGATACGCGACTCGGTTACCGGGTGGGTCAGCAGGAATTCCGGCGGCTTGGCATCGTAACGGTACTGCCGGGCCAGGCGCTCGAACATGGTCGGCATGTTGCGCGGGTCGTAGCCGGCCTTTTCCAGGTTCTGGATGCCGATGCGGTCGGCTTCCTGTTCGTTCTGCCGCGAGAAGCGCCGCTGTTCCTGGATCGCTGCCGCCTGGGTACCGGCGATCACACCGATACCGGCATCACCGCCGCCACCGGCCGCCAGCACGATACCGGCCAGCAGCGCCGCCATCATCGGTAGCTGCATGCGCTGCTGGGCCTCGACGCCGCGGGCGAAGTGGCGCTGCGACAAGTGCGCCAGTTCGTGGGCCAGTACCGAGGCGTACTCGCCTTCGGTCTGGGCGTTGAGGAACAGCCCGCCGTTGACCCCCACGATACCGCCCGGGGCGGCAAAGGCATTGAGCTCGCGGCTATCGATGAGGATGAATTCCAGGCGGCGGTCCTGCAGTTGGCTGGTTTCGGCCAGGCGGTACACGCTGGTTTCGACGTAGTCCTTCAGCTGCGGGTCGTTGAGCTGGTTGACCTGGCCGCGCAGCAGGCTCAGCCAGGCACGGCCGAGCTGGTGCTCCTGCTGTGGCGAGACGATCGCGGAACTGGCGTCGCCCAGTGATGGCAGGTCGTCAGCATGGCCGGGAAGGGCCAACAGGCAGGCCAGCGTCAGCAGGGTAGGGCGCAGTAGATTCATGCATGAAGCTCGCGTCGGTCAAAGATACCTACTGTAGCGGGCTCACACGTTGGCGACCAGTGGCGCTATCCTAGCCGGCCAAATCCAGATACCGCCTGGCAATACCGTTGGAGAGCCCCGCAATGAGTGAAACCCTGACTTGTGACGCCGAACTGGACGCCAGCGGGCTGAATTGCCCTTTACCGCTGCTGAAGGCCAAGATGGAGCTCAACCGCCTGGCCAGCGGCGCGGTGCTCAAGGTAATCGCCACCGACGCCGGCTCCCAGCGTGACTTCCGCACTTTCGCCCAGTTGGCAGGTCATACCCTGCTGCGGGAAACGGCCGAGGCCGGCACCTACACTTACTGGCTGCGCAAGGCCTGAGTCTTTCCAAGGATCGTCAATGTTCAAAGTGCTTCGCGACTGGATGCAGCGCTACTTTTCCGATGAGGAAGCGGTGGTGCTGGCGGTCCTGCTGTTCCTTGCTTTTACCGCGGTACTCACCCTGGGTGGCATGCTTGCGCCGGTGCTGGCGGGCATGGTGCTGGCGTTTCTGATGCAGGGGTTGGTCAATGCCCTGGAGCGCTTGCGGGTACCCACCCGGTTGGCGGTGATGCTGGTGTTCGCCCTGTTCATGGGCGCGCTGGCGGTGTTCATGCTGGTGCTGGTGCCGCTGCTGTGGCACCAGCTGATCACCCTGTTCAACGAACTGCCGGGCATGCTCGGCAAGTGGCAGTCGCTGTTGTTGCTGTTGCCCGAGCGCTACCCGCACCTGGTGTCGGACGAGCAGGTGCTGCATGCCATCGAGTCGGTGCGCGGGGAGATCGGCAAGTTCGGCCAGTGGGCGCTCACCTTCTCGCTATCGAGCCTGCCGTTGCTGGTCAACGCCATGATCTACCTGGTACTGGTGCCGATCCTGGTATTTTTCTTTCTCAAGGACCGCGAACTGATCGGCCGTTGGGTCAGCGGCTACCTGCCACGCCAGCGCAGCCTGCTGAACCGGGTGGGCAGCGAGATGAACCGGCAGATCGCCAACTACATCCGCGGCAAGGGCATCGAGATCCTGATCTGCGGCATCGCCACCTATATCGCCTTCATCAGCCTGGGGCTCAACTACGCCGCGTTGCTGGCGCTGCTGGTAGGGCTGTCGGTGGTGGTGCCTTACGTGGGCGCGGTGGTGGTGACCGTGCCGGTGACGTTGATCGCACTGTTCCAGTGGGGCTGGGGTGACCAGTTCATCTACCTGATGACGGTGTACGCGATCATCCAGGCGCTGGACGGCAACGTGCTGGTGCCGCTGCTGTTCTCCGAGGCGGTGAGCCTGCACCCGGTGGCGATCATTTGCGCAGTGCTGCTGTTTGGCGGGTTGTGGGGGTTCTGGGGGATCTTCTTCGCCATCCCGCTGGCGACGCTGATCAAGGCTGTGCTGGATGCCTGGCCGCGGCAGGAGCCTAGCGTTTCGCCGATGCTCTGAATGCAAATGGGGCCGCTTTGCGGCCCATTCGGGACCTTGTGGGAGCGGCCTTGTGTCGCGAAAGGGGCGCAAAGCGCCCCCAACGACTTCAAGCCTTGTTCAGGGCCTGGGCAGCAGCCAGTACTGCATCCACATGCCCGGGTACCTTCACCCCGCGCCATTCCTGGCGCAGTACACCGTCCTTGTCGATCAGGAAGGTGCTGCGGTCAACGCCCATGTATTCCTTGCCATACAGCTTCTTCAGCTTGATCACGTCGAACAGCTGACACAGGGCTTCGTCCTTGTCGCTGATCAGCTCGAACGGGAAGCCTTGCTTGGCCTTGAAGTTTTCGTGCGACTTGATGCCATCGCGCGACACGCCGAACACCACGGTGTTGGCCGCGGCAAAGGCATCGTGCTGGTCACGGAAGCCCTGGCCTTCGGTGGTGCAGCCCGGGGTGCTGTCCTTCGGGTAGAAATACACCACCAACTGCCGGCCCTTGAGCTCGGCCAGGCTGACGGTCTGCCCGCTGGTAGCCTGGGCCTGGAAGTCGGCAACGGGTTGGTCGAGTGCTACAGCCATGTTCGGTTTCCTTACATTGGGTTCTGTGGACGCCATGGCTCGATCAGCGCATCGAGGTTCAGGGCATCGGCAAAGTCCAGGAACTGGTCACGCAGCCAGCTGATCTGGGTGCCGGCCGGCAGAATCACGGTGAACTGGGCATTGAGCATGCTGCTGCCGGTCTGCGGCGCCAGGTAGGTATCGCAGGTCATGGCTTCCAGCTCGACGCGGTGGTCGAGGAAGAACTGGCACAGCTCGTTGATGATGTCCGGCCGGTAGGCGGCGCTGACGTAGGCCACGTAGGGCAGGGCCTGCGGGCGCACTTCCTGGTCGGCGCTGCGCACCACGTCCAGGGTCAGGCCGTGCTTCTTGCCCAGGCCAGGCAGCATGGCTTCGAGGCGCGCCAGGGCGTCCCAGCTACCGCCTACCTGCAGTACCAGGGCGCTGGTCTCGCCGTGGCGGCTCAGGCGCGAGGTGACCACCGCGCAGCGGTTTTCGAAGGCAGCGCGGCTGAGGACGTTGGCCAGCTCCATGGGGTTGGGGCCCAGGGCACTGATGACAAGGAATTGTTCGCGGACGGTGGGGGTGGACATGCAGCATTCCTAAAGCGATGAGCGGTCGGCACAGGACGGGCGAAAGCCTCCTGTCGGCAGGGCCCGGGGCTCGCATGCGAGGTCGTGGACGCTGGCGGGGAGCAAGGTCGACGGCCCGGCGGGCCGCGCTGCACCGATCAAAGCATCAAGGGTAGCGAAATAAGGCGCCGAGGGGAATGCTCCGCCCGCCTGCTTCGCTTGTGCAAGGCCGATGCCCCCAGTACCATTACCGCTCTCTTTTTCCGGCAGGAGCAGTTACATGATTGCGGGCAGTATGGTGGCATTGGTCACACCCATGGATGCACAAGGGCGTGTGGACTGGGGCAGCCTCGACAAACTTGTAGACTTCCACCTGGAAAACGGCACCCACGCGATTGTCGCTGTCGGCACAACCGGTGAGTCCGCCACGTTGGATGTCGAAGAACACATCCTGGTCATCAAGCACGTGGTCGAGCGCGTCAAGCGCAGCAACAAACCGATCCCGGTCATCGCCGGCACCGGTGCCAACGCCACTGCTGAAGCCGTGCACCTGACCCAGAACGCCAAGAATGCCGGCGCCGACGCCTGCCTGCTGGTGGTACCGTACTACAACAAGCCGACGCAAGAAGGCCTGTACCAGCACTTCAAGCACATCGCCGAAGCCGTCGACATCCCGCAGATTCTCTACAACGTACCCGGCCGCACCTCCTGCGACATGCAGGCCGATACCGTGATCCGCCTGTCGAAGGTCAAGAACATCATCGGCATCAAGGAAGCCACCGGCGACCTGGCCCGTGCCAAGGCCATCCTGGATGGCGTCGACAAGGACTTCATCGTCCTGTCCGGCGATGACCCGACCGCCGTCGAGCTGATCCTGATGGGCGGCAAAGGCAACATCTCCGTCACCGCCAACGTCGCCCCGCGCGAAATGGCCGACCTGTGCGAGGCCGCCCTTGAGGGCAATGCCGAGAAGGCCCGCGCAATCAACGAAAAACTCATGCCGCTGCACAAGGACCTGTTCTGCGAAGCCAACCCGATCCCGGTGAAATGGGCGCTCGTCGAGATGGGCCTGATGCAAAAAGGCATTCGCCTGCCGCTGACCTGGCTGAGCGAAGGCTGCCACGAAAAAGTCCGTACTGCCTTGCGCCAGTCCGGCGTACTGGTTTAAGAGGAAGTACACCGCATGAAGCGACTGGCTGGTCTTTCCGCCCTTGCCCTGATCATCTCCAGCACCAGTGGGTGTGGCTGGCTGTGGGGCGAGGATGGCTATTTCCGCGACCGCGGCAGCGATTACCTGCAGGCGCGCCCGACTGCGCCGATGCAGCTGCCGCCGGACGCCAGCAACGTCAAGCGCCTTGACCCGTTGCTGCCGATCCCGCGCAACGTCGCCGACGACAGCGCCACCGGCGAGTTCGAGGTGCCGCGCCCGCAACCGATGACCGGTGGCGCCGCCCAGGTTACCGACTACAGCCTGCAGCGCAGCGGCAGCAGCCGTTGGGTGCTGGCCCAGCATTCGCCGGCCGAAGTATGGCCTGTGGCTCGCCAGTTCTTCGAAGACAACGGCTTCCGCATCGCCGAAGAGCGCCCGCAGACCGGCGAATTCAACACCACCTGGCAGCGTTTCGACGAACTTTCGGCTTCGCTCGGCCAGCGCCTGGCCAGCACTGCGAGCAGCGCTGACAGCGAAGTGCGCGTGCGTGTGCGCATGGAGCCTGGTGTGCAGCGCAACACCTCCGAGGTGTATGTGGTCAGCGTCGAGCGCCCGGCTGGCAGCACTGCCGAACCCGATTTCCCGTCCACCTCCAGCAACACCGGTGCCGATGCCCTGCTGGTCGACGAAATGCTTGCCAGCATGAACCGCAGCGCCGAGAAGGGCGGTTCGGTATCGCTGCTGGCCGCGCGCGATTTCGACGCGCCAAGCCGCGTCAGCCTGAGCGAAGACGGCAGCGGCAACCCGGTGCTGTACCTGGGCGCCGACCTGGACCGCGCCTGGTCCAGCGTGGGCCGTGCCCTGGAGCAGGGTGGCGAGTGGCGTGTCGAGGACATCAACCGCAGCCTGGGCCTGTACTACATCAACCTGTCTGAAAAGCCTGAAGACAAGCAGAACCAGCCTGGCTTCTTTGGCCGCATGTTCGGCAGCGAGCCGACCAAGGAAGAGCGTGAAGCCCGTGCCGAACGCTACCAGGTTCGTCTGAGCAAGGTAGGTGAGAGCGTGCAGGTCACGGTCGAGAAGAACATCAACACCGTGGCCCCGGCCGATGTCGCCCGCCGCGTGCTGAGCGCCATTCAGGACCACCTGGGCTAAGTGCGCTTCGCGGTACTCGGAAGCGGCAGCCAGGGAAACGGCACGCTGATCGCCAGTGGTGACACGTTCATCCTGGTCGATTGCGGGTTTTCCCTGCGCGAGACCGAGCGGCGCCTGGCGCTGCTCGGCGTATCGGCGGCCCAGCTCAGTGCGGTACTGGTTACCCACGAACATGCCGACCACGTACATGGGGTCGGCTTGCTGTCACGGCGCTACAATGTACCGGTCTACCTCAGCCAGGGGACCTTGCGCGGCATGCGCAAGCCGGTGGAGGTGGCCGGTTTTCTCGCTTGTGGCGAAAGCCTGCGTATCGGCAGCCTGGAAGTGACCGCGGCGCGGGTCGAGCACGACGCCTACGAGCCGCTGCAGTACGTGGTCAGCGACGGCCAGCGGCGCTTCGGCATGCTGACCGACCTTGGCTCGTACGACGCGCTGCTGCTGGAGCGTTATCAGGGCCTGGATGCACTGTTGATCGAGGCCAACCACTGCCGCGACCTGCTGGCACGCGGTCACTACCCGGCCTTCCTGAAGCAGCGGGTGGGTGGCATGCAAGGGCATTTGAACAATCACCAGGCCGCGCGCCTGGTGCACGAGTTGGGCTGGAGCAACTTGCAACACCTGGTGCTGGCCCACCTCAGCAGCAAGAACAACCTGCCACAGTTGGCTCGCCAGTGCTTCGTCGACACCCTTGGGTGCGACCCGGACTGGCTCCAGGTGGCGAATCAGGAACACGGGCTCGACTGGCGCGAAATCGCCTAGCCCAACACCTCAAGCAAGCGGAGCCCAATCATGGAAAAACGCGACGAACTCTACCGCGGCAAGGCCAAATCGGTTTACAAGACCGACGACGCCGACCGCTTGATCCTGCTGTTCCGTAACGACACTTCGGCGTTCGACGGCAAGCGTATCGAACAGCTCGACCGCAAAGGCATGGTGAACAACAAGTTCAACGCCTTCATCATGCAGAAACTGGAAGAAGCCGGCGTGCCGACCCAGTTCGACAAGCTGCTGGGCGACAACGAGTGCCTGGTGAAGAAGCTGGACATGATCCCGGTCGAGTGCGTGGTGCGCAACTACGCAGCCGGCAGCCTGGTCAAGCGCCTGGGCGTGGAGGAGGGCATCAAGCTGGAGCCGTCCACCTTCGAGCTGTTCCTGAAGAACGACGAGAAGGGCGACCCCTTCATCAACGAATCTCACGTTGTCGCGTTCGGCTGGGGCACCGCCGAGCAGCTGGCCGAAATGAAAAAGCTGTCGCTGAAGGTCAACGAAGTGCTGAGCAAGCTGTTCGATGACGCCGGCCTGCTGCTGGTCGACTTCAAGCTGGAATTCGGCGTATTCCACGGCCAGATCGTGCTGGGCGACGAGTTCAGCCCGGACGGCTGCCGCCTGTGGGACAAAGAGACCCGCAAGAAGATGGACAAGGACCGCTTCCGCCAGGGCCTGGGCGATGTGATCGAAGCCTACGAAGAAGTTGCCAAGCGCCTGGGTGTGCCGCTGTAAGCGGCACGTTCACGCAAGCGCCTGATACCACGCGATTTTTTTTAAAAAAAGGTTTGCGTTTTAAAAGAACGCTGGTATGATGCGCGGCATTGGAGAGATGCCGGAGTGGTCGAACGGGACGGATTCGAAATCCGTTGTACTGGCAACAGTACCTAGGGTTCAAATCCCTATCTCTCCGCCATTATACGTGAAGCCCCGCAGATCAAGGTCTGCGGGGCTTTTTCGTTTCTGGGTTGTACGTAGAGTTTGTACGTAGCCAACCTTCACGTATGCCGCTGTGACGGGTGCCTTTTCAACCGTAACCGCTGAAAGTCCATCTAGGTATCGATCCAGGATGATGGTAATGTGCCATCTTCTGCTTTCTAGATGAATCCAGCGAGGCTACATGTCCCTTTGCGATACAGTGATCGCTGCCCTTTCTGCGTTGAAGGGGATGGCGATGGCGGCAATTGATTATGTACACCATTTTGGTAGCAGCTCTACGAACTATGGTTCTCTAGTTGCGGCATTAATCGCTGCGGCAATACTGTTTATAATTCGAGAGTCTTTCAATAGGGCGGCCACATTCTCAGGGACGTTCTACGTGAAGACTACGGTGGAAGAGACTGCCCGAAATCCGTACCGGGGTATGGATGTTTACTATACCGTGGTCGTATATTCTGACGGTCATGTTGTTTCTGGAACCTCTGAGAAAACAGGTGAGAAGTGCATAGAGCATTCGATGGAATATGTGGGTACGAAAAGAAAGCGTGGTGTTGTTAATGGAATGATAGAGCGGAACTATTTACGCTCTAGCGTCATGAATATCCACATCGTAGAGCAAGGGCGGGACCGAGAGTATACAACCTACATGTCTATTAAAATTAGTCGTTACAGATTTGTGTGGGGGCTATTTACAGGGACTTTCTACTCGACGGCGGCTAATTCAAAAGGGAGTGTCCTTTGTGGAAGAATAGAGTTCAAAGAGCATCCTACAGGTTATGTACAGTACCAATCTACTTCGGGATCTTCATCATAAGCCGGCTTTGCTACAAGTCAGTACTGGAAGATTATGAAAAGTGCTGTAGCCTAATAGTCGGTTATCGAGGTTGCCACGATGCCCATGTGACAGGGTCTTTGATCAAAACCCTAGTTGTTGCAGAAGATCATCGAAATGCCGTTCACTATGGTGTGGACCCGCTGGCAATTTTGCGAACTATCAAAGTTCGGATATTTCAAGGTAGGCGACAAGGTGCCAGCACGATAGAGCAACAGTTAGTTAGAACAATCACCGGTCGTTATGAAAAGACACCTCGACGCAAAATCAGAGAGCAGCTTCTTGCGGTGATGCTGAATGCGAAGTTCGATAAAGAAGAATTGGCGTCTTGCTATCTAAAAATTGCTTACTACGGCGCGTCGCTAGCGGGGTATAAAGGAATTGAAAGAATAAAGGCTGTAACTTCGGTTGATTCGGATTCGGTTATTGTAGCTCATCTGAAATATCCAAAGACCAGAAATGCTGATGACTTGATGGCTAAAAAGCACATGGTTCGCGTTGAACATATTAATAAGTTGCTGCGTTACCATGGCGCCTATGATCGTCACGGTAGCCACGGCCCAATCAAATTCCTAGGGCGGCAGAACGAGGCAAGCAGATAGTCGCGTTGATCGGGAGCGTTCAGATGGTTGTTAAGCAGATTCTTCAAAAAGAGACTGAAGAAAAGGCCATTGCTGAAGCGAAATCTCGCGGCCTGAATGGCTATGCCGCCAGCGACCTTGTTTGCGAAGCGGTGGATGTCATCGAAGTCTTCTTTGCTTACATAACGTGGACCAAGGTTGCCGACGGCATTATCCAGTCGAAGGACAGAGCATGGTAGTGATCAGGTCACCTTGTTCCAGTGCCGTTTGACTGTGGCGATACCGATGTTGAGTTCGGCTGCCACTTCCGCCTGTGTCATGTTCTTGGGCTTGGCTTTCCGCACCGTCTTGGTGGTATCAATCGCTTCAGGGCGTCCCAACTTCTTACCTTCAGCCTTGGCACGTTTCAGGCCGGACTGGGTACGCTCGATCAGCAGGTCACGTTCAAACTCTGCGACAGCGCCAAGCACCTGCATGGTCATCTTGCCCGCTGCACTGGTCAGGTCTACGCCACCAAGGGCGAGGCAGTGAACACGGATGCCGGTTGCTGCCAGTTGCTCGACCGTCTGCCGTACATCCATAGCGTTGCGTCCAAGGCGGTCCAGCTTTGTGACGATCAGCACATCACCTGATTCCATCCGCTCAAGCAGCTTCGGGAAGCCGGGACGCTCGCTGGCGGGGACGCTGCCGGAAATGGGCTTGGCGCTTACTGATGTATCCGGCAGTATTGATCTTCAATCGCGTCCGATCCTCTGGTGCTGGTTTGGTCTGGCATTACGTTCGGGCCTTCTTGTTTTTGGGAAATGGATTTTTCATCGCAGGTCTCCCGCACAGGCGGTCTTCCACGTGCAGCGTTTGGGATTAATATCCCCCGCAGGTGTGGGCCTGTAGGGGCTATTTCGTTGTGGAGCAGGTAGTTATCGGCTACTTCGCGCTTGTTGTCTTTGATACTTCTCTCAACGCTTGCTTCAGAACCAGAGCATCGTTGGTCTTCATGGCTTCTTGCAGAAACGCTTTGATCGTTTCGGGACTATCGAGAAACCGGGAAGCCTCGAAACGCTTGGTGTTGCTCAAATCCAAGTCGAGAATTGGCATATCGACGTTCATCTTTTCATCATCCCCAATTCAGCATCATCCAGCAGCGCCTTGGCCATCGCACTCAGGTAATGCGAGGCCCAGATCAGCTTCTGGTCGCCATCCATCAAACCGGTGATGATCAGGTCGCGGACGTAGCCCATCAGTTCGGATGCCTGTTCGCGGGCGTCCTGGCAGGGGATGCCGGGTTCGATGCGGAACAGTGGGTGGGTGTTGTTTTCGCCTTGGTAAAAGCAGGTCTTGCCGACTGTGGTGGGTTGCTTTGTGTCGTCGGTGGGCATTGTTTTTCTCCCTGGAATCTTGGGTGTCTGTGCCGGCCTCTTCGCGGGCGCGCCC
>NZ_JBNRIJ010000016.1:64262-79171 GCF_053557675.1 Pseudomonas sp. XP1
CTGCAATTGCATCAATGCCGACTCGACCAGGCCCTGTACCGCTTCCATTTCATGGATCACGGCCTGCATCACGATCGAACTTGGGGCCGTGGGTTTGAGTTGCACGGATTGGCGGGCCACGAACAGGGCGCAGAGTACGTACTCTGAGGACTGGACCAGGGCGTCTTGCAGAGCCTGGGTGGAATCGAGGGAGTGGGGTGGATCGGGGACCATCTTGCGCATACACATCTCCAGGATCATTGGAGCTGCCGCAAGCTTGCTGTCAAACAAGAGGGTGGCAGCTGTACATGGGTTGACAGACCGAGGATCCCGGAGTAACTCGGCGCACACGAGGTGCCCCACGTACAGCCGCCATAAACAGTGCACGTGTGCGGGAAATCGTCGGCCTGTCAAAGCCGGTCGTTGATTTCGAAACGACAAGCCGAGACTAGAGCGCGACCCAATCCGTCGCAACAGTTTGAGCGGGTTGGCAGTATGTTTGGGAAATGGCCTACAGGGAAGGGGATTATTCTGAGTTTCAGCTGTAGGACTGGGGGCCGCTTTGCGGCCCATCGCGACACAAGGCCGCTCCTACAGGGGATTGCGCACAGGTCCAGCCTGGTGCGATCGCTTGTAGGAGCGGTCTTGCGTCGCGAAAGGGGCGCAAAGCGCCCCCCAGGGCCTTCAGCGCATTGCCGCCAGTTTGATGCCGAACCCCACCAGGCAAGCCCCCGCCAACCGCTCGAACATATTGGCAATCCGTGGGTTGGCGCGCATGCGTTCGGCCAACTGGTGCGTCAGCACCACCGCAATCAACCCGTACAGGAAGGTCACCACCGCCACCGTCGCCGCGAGGAAGCCGAAAGTCACCAGCCCCTGATGCTTCACCGGGTCGACGAACAACGGGAAAAATGCCATGTAGAACATGATCGCCTTGGGGTTGAGCAGGGTGATCATCATGGTCTGGCGCAGGTACTGGCCGTTGTCCATACGGCTGGCCCGCGGCGCGCCACCGGGTTTGCTCAGCAGCATGCGCAGGCCCAGGTAGGCCAGGTACGCAGCACCGGCCCATTGCACCACGTGGAAGGCGGCAGGGTAGGCCGTCAGCAGGGTGGCAACGCCAGCCACCGCCAGCCACAGCAGCACCTGGTCACCCAGGATAACCCCACAGGTCGCGGCCATGCCTGCCTTGATCCCGCCCTTGCCGGTGGCGGTGATCAGGGCGAAGTTGCCTGGCCCGGGGATGGCCAGGACGATGATGAAGGCGATGACGAACGCGCCGTAGTCGGTGACGCCGAGCATGGAGAACTCCTGTTGGTGGTGCGTAGGCAGAGTTCAAGACTATCGTCGCCACCGGTCCGCTTTTCAACCATCTGCCCGAAAATTGAAAACAGGCGCTCAAATTTCAGAAGTGCGGGACATTTCCTACAACGGCAACTAGTTGTTGCACACGTGCAACCAACAACTGCACCTTGAAGCTTGGATCCAATGCTTGGGTTCTGTATCATCCCGCCGCCATCAGAATGATGGCCTTAGATGATTCATTTAAAGGACTTAGTATGAAAAAGCTGTTCAAGGCTACCGTTGCCGTTGCTGTCGTTTCGGGTGTTGCCCTGCTGTCGGGTTGCACCGGCCAGGTTTACAACCAGCCGAAAAACTGCAGCTACGACTACCTGTTCCACCCTTCGGTTTCCATCTCCAAGATCATCGGTGGCTGCGGCCCGATCGATAAACTGCCTCAGCAGCAGTAATCTTGGCGGTACCCTGATCGCGACGCTTGCAGCGTGATCCAAGGCCCCCGGTCATTTCCGTGATCGGGGGTTTTTGTTTTTCCGCGTGACAATCTGCCACTGAGGCAACCCGTCGCCTTGACGCTCCGGGTGGCAATTTGTTTGTGCTGGCATTTAAGCTACAATCGGAAAAACGATTCAGCCGTGTCGGTCAATTCGACAAAAGGCCGAGTCGTTTTCTGGTTCTCTGGCTGCTGAACAATGATCAACAACAAGCCTGCGCTGCAGAACACGCTTTACCTGGGCCAGCCACAGGCCCGCCCTCTGTTCTCCTGACTGGAATCGATCAATGTTCAAGAAAGCTGGCAAGACCTTGCTGGGTCTGGCTGTCGCTGCAAGCGTCATGCAAGCGCACGCCGCAGAAACCAAGAAAGTAGATGTGCTGCTGGTCGGCGGCGGCATCATGAGCTCTACCCTGGCCGTTTGGCTGCACGAGCTGGAGCCAAGCTGGTCGATGGAAATGGTCGAGCGCCTGGATGGTGTGGCCGAAGAAAGCTCCAACGGCTGGAACAACGCCGGTACCGGCCACTCCGCGCTGGCCGAGCTGAACTACACCCCGGAAGACAAGGACGGCAACGTCAACATCACCAAGGCCATCGAAATCAACGAGGCCTTCCAGATCTCCCGCCAGTTCTGGTCGTGGCAGGTCCGCCAGGGCGTGTTGAAGAACCCGCATTCGTTCATCAACACCACGCCGCACATGAGCTTCGTGTGGGGCGATGACAACATCAAGTTCCTGAAAAAGCGTTATGACGCGCTGCAGGCCAGCCCGCTGTTCCGCCCGATGCAGTACTCCGAGGACCACGCGCAGATCGCCAAGTGGGTCCCGCTGATGATGGAAGGCCGCGACCCGAACCAGAAGCTGGCCGTGACCTGGACGCCTATTGGTACCGATGTCAACTTCGGCGAGATCACCCGACAGTTCGTCGGCCACCTGAAAACCCAGGAAAACTTCGACCTGAAGCTGTCCAGCGAAGTGCAGGACATCACTCGCAACAAGGACGGCTCGTGGCACGTCGAGTACAAGAACCTGAAGGACGGTAGCGAATCGGCCACCGACGCCAAGTTCCTGTTCATCGGTGCCGGCGGCGGCGCGCTGAAGCTGCTGCAGAAGTCGGGCATTCCTGAAGCCAAGGAATACGCGGGCTTCCCGGTGGGCGGCTCGTTCCTGGTGACCGAGAACCCGACCGTGGCCATGCAGCACATGGCCAAGGCCTACGGTATCGCCTCGACCGGCGCGCCACCCATGTCGGTTCCGCACCTGGACACCCGCGTGCTTGACGGCAAGCGCGTGATCCTGTTTGGTCCATTCGCCACCTTCTCGACCAAGTTCCTGAAGAACGGCTCGTACCTGGACCTGCTGAGTAGCACCACCACCCACAACGTGTGGCCGATGACCAAGGTCGGCATCGATCAGTACCCGCTGGTGGAATACCTCGCTGGCCAGTTGATGCTGTCTGACGACGACCGCTTCGAAGCCCTGCGCACCTACTTCCCGAACGCCAAGAAGGAAGACTGGCGCCTGTGGCAGGCCGGCCAGCGCGTGCAGATCATCAAGCGTGATGCCGAGAAGGGCGGCGTGCTGAAGCTGGGCACCGAAGTGGTCGCTTCCGAAGACCGCACCATCGCCGGCCTGCTGGGGGCATCGCCAGGTGCTTCGACTGCTGCACCGATCATGCTGAACGTGCTGGAAACCGTGTTCAAGGAGAAGGTCGCCACCCCTGAGTGGCAGGCCAAGATCAAGCAGATCGTGCCGAGCTACGGCACCAAGCTGAACGACTCGGCGGCGGCCACCCAGAAAGAGTGGAACTACACCGCTGAAGTGCTGCAGCTCGAGAAGCCACCGGTGATCGACGAGAGTGTCGGCACCACGGCTGCACCGAGCCAGCCGGTCGAGAGCAAGCCTGAGAATGACATGGCGCTGTAATCGGCCATTGTTTTGAAAGAAGCCACGGGGGAGACCTCGTGGCTTTTTTGTTGCCTGTACCGGCCCTTTCGCGGGTAAACCCGCTCCCACAGGGATTGCGCCAAGCCTGTGGCCAGCGCTATCCCTGTGGGAGCGGGTTTACCCGCGAAAAGGCCGGCACAGGTAAATCACTGCTGCCGCAGAATGCAGTCCAGCAACCCGGGAAACCGCTCCGCCAGCATCTCGCTACGCAACGAATTCATATGGGTAGTCCCCACATTGCGGGTATGCACCAACCCCGCATCACGCAGCACGCGAAAATGGTGGGACATGCTTGACTTCGGCCGGCCGCCGTCCAGCTCGCCACAGCTGGCTTCGGCCACGCCCGCCAGGTGACGCACGATACCCAGGCGCACCGGGTCGCTCAGGGCGTAGAGCAGGCGTTCCAGGGTAAGGTCTTCAGAATTGGGATGTTGATAGGCTCGCATGGTCGTCATGATAACGGGGCTATCATTAATTGCCATAGTTCGATTATGATCGAACTATCGTAATCAAACAGCTCTGGAGCTTGCCCATGTCCGCCTTGTTCGAACCCTATACCCTCAAGGACGTCACCCTGCGCAACCGCATTGCCATTCCTCCGATGTGCCAGTACATGGCCGAGGACGGCATGATCAACGACTGGCATCACGTGCATCTGGCCGGCCTGGCCCGTGGCGGAGCCGGCCTGCTGGTGGTCGAGGCCACTGCCGTGGCACCGGAAGGGCGCATCACCCCCGGTTGCGCCGGTATCTGGAGCGATGCCCACGCCCAGGCTTTCGTGCCGGTGGTGCAGGCAATCAAGGCCGCCGGTTCCGTGCCGGGTATCCAGATTGCCCACGCCGGGCGCAAGGCCAGCGCCAACCGCCCGTGGGAAGGTGACGACCACATTGCTGCCGACGACGCCCGTGGTTGGGAAACCATCGCCCCGTCCGCCATCGCCTTTGGCGCGCATCTGCCAAAAGTGCCGCGCGAGATGACTCTGGACGACATCGCCCGGGTCAAGCAGGACTTCGTCGATGCCGCCCGCCGTGCGCGCGATGCCGGTTTCGAATGGATCGAGCTGCACTTTGCCCATGGTTACCTGGGCCAGAGCTTCTTCTCCGAACACTCCAACAAGCGTACCGATGCCTACGGTGGCAGCTTCGACAACCGCAGCCGCTTCCTGCTGGAAACTTTGGCAGCGGTGCGTGAGGTATGGCCAGAGAACCTGCCACTGACCGCGCGTTTTGGTGTGCTGGAATACGACGGTCGCGATGAGCAGACCCTGGAAGAGTCGATCGAACTGGCACGCCGCTTCAAGACTGGTGGCCTCGACCTGCTGAGCGTGAGTGTCGGCTTCACCATTCCCGATACCAAGATCCCGTGGGGCCCGGCGTTCATGGGGCCGATTGCCGAGCGCGTGCGCCGTGAGGCGAAGCTGCCGGTTACCTCTGCGTGGGGGTTTGGTACGCCGCAACTGGCGGAAGCAGCGCTGCAGGCCAACCAGCTGGACCTGGTATCGGTAGGGCGTGCGCACCTGGCCGACCCGCACTGGGCTTACTTTGCGGCCAAGGAGTTGGGTGTGGAGAAAGCCTCCTGGACCTTGCCTGCACCGTATGCGCACTGGCTCGAGCGTTATCGCTGAGTTCAGAAGGGGGCTGCTGTGCACAGCCCATTCGCGGGTAAACCCGCTCCCACAGGATCTCCACTGCCCTCAAGGCCTGTGCGATCCCTGTGGGAGCGGGTTCACCCGCGAAGAGGCCAGCACAGGCTAAAACCGATCCAACCGGTAAGCCGCCATCTCCGGTCCACCGGCCATCTCAGCCAACCGTCCCACCCATTCCGCCGTCACTGCTGCCTGGGTCAACCCCAGGTGCTGATGCCCGAATGCCAACAGCACTCGCCCATCACACACCCGGTCGATCACCGGCAACGAATCCGGCAACGAAGGACGCAAGCCCATCCACGGCGTTGCTCCCTCCACACTCAAGTCCCGCTGGAACAACCCCTTGCTCAACCTGTGCAACTGCCACGCCCGTTGCATGCTCGGCGGCGCGTCCAGCCCGGCGAATTCCACCGTGCCGGCCAGGCGCAAGCCCTCGGCCATGGGCGTCATGATGAACTTGCGCTCCAGCGATGTGACTGCAAAGGGCAAACGCTGATGCTCGCCAGGCAACATCAGGTGGTAGCCGCGCTCGGTGTCCAGTGGCACCTGCTTGCCGGTCAGCGCGGCGGTCAACCGCGCAGAATGCGCGCCACAACTGATCAGTACCTGGCGGGCATCGAGCGAGCCCTGGTCGCTGGCCAGGCTGACCCCGCCGCCGTGCAGACGTCCGCCATCGACCTGCGCCTGAACAAAGCGCACGCCACTGGCCTTGGCTGCTTCGAACAGTTCGCACACCACCCGGTACGGGTCGATGAAGTGCCCGGTACGCGGGAAGAACAGCCCACCCAGCAACGACGGGCTCAGTTGCGGCGCCGCTTCGCGCACGGTGTCGGCTGACCAGAAGTCCACCGGCACCGCCTGCTGCAGCATGCGTGTGCGCAAGGCCTCCAGGGCCTGGCGCGACTCCGGGCGCTCGAAAACCAGCAACGAGCCATCTTCCTGGAACAGCTCGCTGCGCCCGATCGAACCCAGCAGCCGCTGCCAGGCACCCAGGCTGCCTTCGTTCAACGTGCGGATGCCGGCGACGCTGCGCTGAAACGGGCCCGGGCGCAGGTTGAGCAGCAAGCGGGTGAACCATGGCATGGCCTTGGGCAGGTACTTCCAGTCCAGGCGCAGCGGGCCCATCGGGTCCAGCAGCATGCGCGGCAGGCGTTTGAGAATCGACAGGTCTGCAATCGGAAATACCTGCTCGGTGGCCAGGTGCCCGGCGTTGCCGTAGGACGCGCCCTGGCCGGGTGCCTGGCGGTCGACCAGGGTTACCCGGCGGCCTTGGCGGGCCAGTTGCAGGGCACAGGCGACGCCGACAATGCCGGCGCCGACCACGGCGATATCGGTTTCAGCGGTTTCGACCATGCTCAGCCTTCCCGTTTACCGTCGAGCAGGCGCCGCAGTTGCAGCGGGTTGCCGTGCTTCAGCGCCTGCGGCAGCAGGGCATCGGGGAAGTCCTGGTAGCACACCGGGCGCAGGAAGCGCAGGATCGCCGCCGTGCCCACCGAGGTGCTGCGGGCATCGGAGGTGGCCGGGAACGGCCCGCCGTGGACCATCGCGTCGCATACCTCTACACCGGTCGGCCAGCCATTGACCAGGATGCGGCCAGCCTTGCGTTCAAGGGTCGGCAGCAGCGCTCGGGCGCCGTCGATGTCGGCGTCGTCCAGTTGCAGGGTGGCGGTCAGTTGGCCTTCCAGTTGCTCGGCCACCTGGCGGACTTGCTCATCGTTGGCGCAGGCCACCACCAGCGACGCCGCGCCGAAGACTTCGGCCTGCAACGCCGGGTCGGCGAGGAACGCTTCGGCCTGGGTCACGAACAGTTGCGCCTGGCACTGGTTGGGGCCTTGCCCGGCCTGGCCACTGGCGGCGGCCTGTGCATTGGCGTTTACGGCGAGGGCGCCGACACCGGCCTGGTAGGCACTGAAGATGCCCGGAGTGAGCATGGTCTGCGCCGCAGCCTGGCGCACGTGTTCGCTGGCGGCGGCGATGAAACGCTGCAACGCCGGCCCCTGGCGGGCAATCACCAGGCCGGGGTTGGTGCAGAACTGGCCGGCACCCTGGGTCAGCGAGGCGACGAAGCCTTGTGCCAGTGCCTCGGCGCGGGTCTGCAGGGCGGTGTCGAACAGGAATACCGGGTTGATCGAGCTCATTTCGGCGTACACCGGGATCGGCTCGGGGCGGGCTTGGGCCGCCTGGCAGAGCGCAATGCCACCACTGCGCGAGCCGGTAAAGCCAACAGCCTTGATGCGCGGGTCGCTGACCAGTGCAATGCCCACTTCACGACCAGAGCCGTACAACAGCGAAAACACACCGGCCGGCAGGCCGCACTGCTTCACGGCCTTTGCCACTGCCTGGCCGACCAGCTCGCTGGTGCCCGGGTGAGCGCCGTGGGCCTTGACCACCACCGGGCAACCGGCGGCCAGGGCCGAGGCGGTGTCGCCACCGGCCACCGAGAAGGCCAACGGGAAATTGCTGGCGCCGAATACCGCCACCGGCCCCAGGGCCACCTGGCGCTGGCGCAGGTCGGCACGCGGCAGGGGCTGGCGCTCGGGCAGGGCATTGTCGACCCGCACGTCCAGCCATTCGCCGGCCCGTACCACGCGGGCGAAGGTGCGCAGCTGGGTGCAGGTGCGGCCACGTTCGCCCTGGATGCGCGCCTTGGGCAGGCCACTTTCAGCCACGGCGCGGTCGATCAGGGCATCGCCCAGCGCTTCGATCTGCGTGGCGATGGTTTCGAGGAATTGTGCCCGTTGCTCGAGCGAGGTTTCGCGGTAGGCATCGAACGCCGCCCAGGCCAAGGTGCATGCCTGGGCCACGTGTTCGCTGGTGCCGCCGAGGTAGGCCGGTTCCAGCGCCTGGCCGGTGGCTGGGTCGATGGCACGGATGGCTTCGCGGCTGCCGGTTATCGGCGTCTGGCCGATCAGCAGGTTGCCTGTGAGGGTCATGGAGCCTCCTTTGGAATCAGTAACAAGGGAGACCGCAGCTCTTGTGGGAGCGGGTTTACCCGCGAAGCAGGCGACTCGGTGCCTGGCACCGGCTTCGCCGGTGTTCGCGGGTGAACCCGCTCCCACAGGGGCTGCGGCTCGGGCGTGAATCAGGCGATCAGGCGATGTTCTGCTCAGCCGACCAGCTGGCGTACCAGGTGCGGAACAGCGCGTACTGCTGCTCGGCATAATTGCGCTGGGCGTCGGTCAGCACGTCGGTCTCGTTGAAGTGCAGGCTGTATTCGCTGTCACCGTTCAGCACCATCAGGTGCTTGTAGTAGAGCACCAGGTCACAGCCTTCATCGAACGACGACAGCACCGCCAGCGCCGCTTCCAGTTCACGCGCCAGGCGGCGGGCCTTGGCATCACCCTTGGCCGCCTGCTTGCTCAGGCTCACCAGGTGCAGCACCTCACGCGGCAGGGCGTTGCCGATGCCGGTGATCGCGCCGGTGGCGTTGCAGTTGACGAAGCCATGCACCACCTGGGTGTCGACGCCGACCATCAGGGTCACGTCGTCATCCTTAGAGGTGATGTGCTCGGCGGCGTAGCGCAGGTCGGTGCCACCGCCGAACTCCTTGAAGCCGATCAGGTTGGGGAACTCGCTGCGCAGTTCGAAGAACAGGTCGGCGCGGGTGGCGAAGCCGTAGTACGGGCTGTTGTAGATCACCGCCGGCAGCTTCGGCGCGGCTGCAAGGATGGCCGAGAAGTGGTGCTTCTGGGCAATCAGCGAGGCGCCGCGGCTGAGCACGCGTGGGATGACCATCAAGCCGGCGGCGCCAACCTTGGCCGCGTGTGCGGCGTGGGATACCGCCTCACGGGTGTTCACCGCGCCGGTACCGACGATGGTCGGAATGCCGGCGGCCACCAGGCGCGCCACGCCTTCCTGGCGCTCGGCTTCGGTCAGCAGCGGCCAGTCGCCCATCGAGCCGCAATACACCACGGCGCTCATGCCGGCCTCGATCAGCTCGCGGCCCTTGCGCACCAGGGCATCGAAGTCCGGCTTGCGCTCGGCGGTGCAGGGGGTCATCAGGGCGGGCATGGTGCCGGTGAAGATGTTGTTGGTCATTGTTGTCACTCCTCGCGATATTCGATTTTTTGGAAAAAGCCGGGGTCAGATGCCCCAGGCGAACGGGTCCTGTTCGTCGATCAGCAGCGTGCTGTCGGCGGTCATGTAGGCGCGGCCGGTGATGAAAGGGCGAATGCGGTCGCCGTCGCGCTCGTAGCGGCCCTGGAACTGGCTGCCGGTGATACTGGCCTGTACCCAGGTCTGGCCTTCGTCGAGCTTGCCGTCGGCGGCCAGGCAGGCCAGCTTGGCGCTGGTGCCCGTGCCGCAGGGCGAGCGGTCGTAGGCCTTGCCGGGGCACATCACGAAGTTGCGACTGTCGGCGTTGGCATCGTCGGCAAACAGTTCGACGTGGTCGATGGGGGCACCGTTTTCACCGGTGATGCCTTGGGCTTCGAGGGCCTTGAGCATCGCCCAGGTGTATTCGGTCAGCGCCTCGCGGTTGGCCAGTTCGATGCGCTGGCCGTGTTCGGAGACGAGGAAAAACCAGTTGCCGCCCCAGGCGATGTCGCCACGCACCAGGCCATGGCCGGGCACCTCCACCTGCACCTGCTGGCGGTAGCGGTAGGACGGCACGTTGCCAACGGTTATGGCGCCATCTTCATGCAGGGTGGCGGTCACCTGGCCGACCGGGGTGTCGATCTTGTGCACGCCCGGTGCGATCAGGCCAAGATGCTGCAGCGAGGCGACCAGGCCGATGGTGCCGTGGCCGCACATGTTCAGGTAGCCAGCGTTGTTGAAGAAGATCACCCCGCAGGTGGCGTCGGCCGATACCGGTGGGCAGTACAGCGCACCGACCAGTACATCGTTACCACGTGGTTCCAGCAGGCAGGCGCGGCGCCACTGGTCGTGCAGCTCGCGCAGCTCGTCGCGCTGCTCGGCCATGCTGCGGCCACGCAATTGCGGGAAGCCTTTCATCACCAGGCGGGTGGGTTCCCCGCCGGTGTGCGAGTCGATGACGTGAATCTGTTTCATGAGCTTGTCCATTCTTTGATCAGCCAAGTCTTGTGCTGTTTGTGCGGGCCTCATCGCCGGCAAGCCAGCTCCCACAGGTATTGCATCGGCCTCTGGGTCAGCGCGGACCCTGTGGGAGCCGGCTTGCCGGCGATAGGGCCAGTAGCCGTTACGGAGCCAGTGCAGCCGGGCGCTGGCCTACCAGAGGTTCATGGCTGGCTTCGCTTTCATCCTCACCTTCCAGGCGCACCAGGTGGGCAGGCACGCCGGTGGCAGCACCCCAGTAGTAGATGCCCAGCGCACAAGCGGCCACGACCACGGTGTCGAACGGGTGGCCCAGCACCCCCAGGCCGCCGAAGCTGCCCAGCCACGACAGCAGGATGGTCACCGCGTAGAAGCCGATCAGCCATGCCGACGAGCGCACTTGCTGGGCCAGCGACAGGTGCTGGGTCGGCACGAAGCGGCCGCACAGCAGGTACAGCACGAACATCACGATCTGCAGGGCCAGCAGCCACGAAACGGTCTTCCAGCCAGACCAGTACACGATCAGCGCGGCGATGATGAACGACAGCGGGCCGAGCACGCCCATGCCCTTGACCCGGAACGGGCGCGGCATGTCGGGGGCGTTGCGGCGCAGTGCGGCGACGGTGACCGGGGCCACGGCGTAGCTCAGTACCAAAGCGGCGGAAACCACGTTGATCAGCGCTTCCCAGGACGGGAACGGCAGGGTCCAGAACACCGACAGGCCAAAGGTCAGCCACAGCGCCGGGCGCGGGATGCCGGACTCGGCGTCGATGCGGGTGAAGTACTTGAAGAAGGTGCCGGTCTGCGCCCAGCCATAGACCACGCGCGGGGTGGCGTTCATGTAGATGTTGCCGCAGCCGCTGGGCGAGATCACCGCGTCGGCCACCACCAGGTAGGCCAGCCAGCCCACACCCAGGGCCAGGGCGATATCACGATAGGGCAGGGCCAGTTCCTTGGTCACGGCGGCCCAGCCGTTGCTCAGCATTTCGGTCGGCACACTGCCGAGGAAGGCCAGTTGCAGCAGGGCGTAGATCGCGGTGGACAGCAGTACCGAGAGGATCAGCGCGATGGGGATGGTGCGCTGCGGGTTCTTCACTTCGCTGGCCACCGAAATGATCGGCGTCAGGCCCAGGTAGGCGAAGATGATGCCACCGGCCGATACCGCCATTTCAACGCCGGACAGACCGAACGGGGCAAAGCCCTGGACCTCGAAGTTTTCCGGCTTGAAGAAAGTGAACAGCACGCCGATCACCAGCAGCGGCACGATGAACTTGAACACGCTGACCAGGTTGTTGGCCTTGGCGAAGGTTTTCACGCTGCGGTAGTTGAGGAAGAAGAACAGCCCCAGCAGGGCGAACTGCACCAGCCAGCCGAGCACGGTCGGGTCGCTGGAGCCGGCCTTGGTCAGCCCGGGGAACCAGGCGGCGGCGTATTGGCGCGAAGCGACCACTTCGATGGCGATCAGGCTGGAAAAGGCGATCAGGGTAATGAAGCCCATCAAGTAGCCCAGCAGCGGGCCGTGGGAGTACACCGGGTAGCGCACCACGCCCCCGGCACGCGGCAGGGCGGCGCCCAGTTCGCAATAGACGATGCCCAGCAACAGTACGGCGAAGCCGCCAAGGAACCAGGACAGGATGCCGGCCGGGCCGGCGATGGCCGAGACGTGGCTGGCGGCGAACAGCCAGCCGGAGCCGAAGATGGCGCCTAGGCCGATGAAGGTGAGGTCCAGCAATGACAACTGTTTTTTGAATTTGCCTGACATGGGTTCGCCTTTTTGTTGGTTATTGGATAGGCAGGTCTGATGTCACGAGATGCGGCTTTTTGGGCCGCGCTCTTGTAGGACTTGGGGCGGCTTGCGTGGGGCATAGAGTGGACCGATCGGGGCGCCGGTTCTTGATGGTTTTCTGCAGGGGGGATGACGAAATCGGCACAGTTTCAAAAAAGCAGTGACTAGGTGCCGGGGTGTGGAATAGGCTGTAAGCCATACCGAGCAAGGGCTGTAGAGGTATGTGGGTATCGTTGGCCTCTTCGCGGGCGCGCCCGCTCCCACAGGTACAGCACAGGCTTCGAACTCTGTGGGGTACCTGTGGGAGCGGGCGTGCCCGCGAAAGGGCCGGCACAGCAAACCGAGATAGAGCAGATGACCGACACCCCCCTGGCAACCCTGTACCAGTCCCTTGACCAGCACCGCCCCGCCAACCTAGAGGCCCTGCTGGCCGGTGTGTCCCTGCTGCTGCCGATCCTCGACGCCATCCCCAACGCCGCGATCTTCATCAAGGACCCGGCCGCCCGCTATGTGCTGGCCAACAACACCCTGGTCCAGCGTTGTGGCCTCAAGCGCCTGCAGCCGCTGCTGGGCAAGACCAGCGCCGAAGTGTTCCCGGCACAGCTGGGCCCCGGCTACACCGAGCAGGACCGTCGTGTTCTCAAAGAGGGCCTGGTGCTGGAAGACCAGCTGGAGCTGCACCTGTACGGCAGCCGCGAGCCTGGCTGGTGCCTGACCCACAAGCGCCCGCTGTACAACCAGGCCGGCGAGATCATCGGCCTGGTCGGCATCTCGGTCGATTTGCAGTCAGCGGCCGATACCCACCCTGCCTACCAGCGCCTGGCGGCGGTGGACGAGCATATCCGCCAACATTTCCACCAGCCGATCAGCATGGGCGAGCTGACCCGTATCGCCGGCATTTCCGTGGCCCAGCTGGAGCGCTACTGCAAGCGGGTGTTCCACCTCACACCACGGCAGATGATCCACAAGGCGCGCCTGGAGCACGCCCACCGCTTGCTGCACTCGGAAATGCCGATCACTGATGTGGCGATGCGCTGCGGCTATACCGACCACAGCGCCTTCAGCCGCCAGTTCAAGCAACTGACCGGCTTCACGCCGCGCCAGTACCGCCAGGCCACCAGCGATCAGTCGGCCTGAAACAGCGCCCGCGCCTCATCGAAGCACTGCTCGGCAATTGCCGAACGCGGTTCGCTGCGGCGCAGCAGCAGGCCGACCGGGCTGTGGATGGCGGCGTCGGCCACCGGCAGGATGCGCAGGTGCTCGCTCAGGTCTTCCAGGCCGCAGCCCAGCGGCATGACTGCGCAGCACATACCGGTGTTGATGGCCTGAATCAGCTGGAAGCTCGAGTCGCTTTCCAGTACCGCATTCGGCTCCAGGCCACGGCTGCGGAAACTCAGGTCCAGCGATTGGCGGTAGTGCATGCCCTTGCTCAGCAGGCCCAGCGGAATGTCGCCCAGCTCGTCCCAGCGCAAGGTGTCGCTGGCGAACTGGAAGTGCCGGGTATCGTGCAGCAGGCCCATGGTGGTGGTGCCCAGTTCGATCACTTCGAAGAAGCTGGTGTTGACCTGGTCCAGGTAGCAGATGCCCAGGTCGAGCTGGTTGCGGCTGAGCCCGTCGATGACCTGTTCCGAGCTGAGCGAGCTGATCTGGAAGTGCAGTTCGGGGTATTTTTCACGCAGCGGCAGCAGCAGGTGCATGGGGTTGAAACTGGCCAGCGGCACCGTGCCCAGGCGCAGGCTGCCTACCACTTGGCCACGGCAGCTGGCGGCCTCGGCCTGCAGGCCGTCGTGGGCGGCGAGCAGCGTACGGGCCCAGGCCAGGATGCGCTCGCCGGCCTCGGTGAAGCCTTCGAAGCGTTGGCCGCGCTTGACCAGCACCAGGTCCAGCTCGTCCTCCAGGTTGCGCAGGCGCATGGACAGCGTCGGCTGGGTGATATGGCACAGCGCCGCCGCCTGGCCGAAGTGGCGGGTCTGGTCGAGTGCGATGAGGAATTTGAGCTGCTTGATGTCCATGGAAGTGCCTGGTAGCGGGTTATGCAGACCTTACCCCACGTCTGCGATAGATGTCATTGATCAGTCGGTACGCCATATCGATTGGACGCCCCCGGGCCATGCCTCTAGCGTGGCGGCAATGCCACTCGAGGAGCCCCACCGTGCGCGTCCAATCCGACGCGGTCTTTGTACCGCTCAACATCGCCGTGCTGACTGTCAGCGACACCCGTACCTACGACAACGACACCTCCGGTGAGCTGCTGGCCAGTCGCTCGGTGGAGATCGGCCACCGCCTGGTGGCGCGGGCGTTGCTCAAGGACGACCTGTACAAGATCCGCGCCCAGGTCGCCACCTGGATTGCCGACGAGCAGGTGCAGGTGGTGCTGATCACCGGCGGTACCGGTTTTACCGGGCGTGACAGCACGCCGGAAGCGGTCGAGTGCCTGCTGGACAAGCGCATCGATGGCTTTGGCGAACTGTTCCGGGCCCTGTCGATTCTCGATATCGGCACCTCGACCGTGCAGAGCCGGGCGCTGGCCGGGTTGTCCAACCGCACGTTGGTGTGCTGCCTGCCGGGCTCCACCGGGGCCTGCCGTACGGCGTGGGAGGGTATCCTGGCGGAGCAGCTGGATGCGCGGCACCGGCCATGCAACTTCGTCAAGCACCTGAAACCGATCGAGGCCTGTGCAAGCCGGGGCTGAGTTTTCTCCTGTACCGGCCCTTTCCCGGGTAAACCCGCTCCCACAGGTATCGCGCA
>NZ_JBNRIJ010000016.1:79303-105166 GCF_053557675.1 Pseudomonas sp. XP1
CGCCGGCGGTAGCTGTTGTTCCCCCAACCCCGCCAGCACATCACGCTCCACGGTCCGCACCATGGCATCGGTCGGCAGGTCGTTCTCATCGCGCCCGAACGGGTCTTCCAGTTCGTTGCCAATCGCATCCAGCCCGAAGAACGTGTACCCCACGATGGTGGTGAACAGCGGCGCCAGCCAGCCCAGCGGCTCGGCCAGGGCAAACGGCAGCAGCAGGCAGAAGATGTAGATGGTGCGGTGCAGCAACAGCGTGTAGGGGAACGGCAACGGCGTGCCCTTGATCCGCTCGCAGGTGGCCTGCACTTCGGTCAGGCCCACCAGCCGCTGCTCAAGCAGGCTGTAGCGCCAGTCACTGATCTGCTGCTGTTCGGCCAACCTCGAGCAGTGCCCGCCCATTTCGCGCAGGATGGCGTCGCACACGTTGTGCGCGCTGATCGCATCGGGCCGTGCCAGCCAGGGCCGGGCGGCGGCCAGTTCGTCCTCGTTGCGCAGCCGTGCATTCAGTGCATGGGCAAAGCCGCACAGGCTGCGCAACAGTTCGGCACGAAGGGTTTCGTCGGTAATCACCAGGCTTTCGCGCACGAACGAGCGGGTTTCGATGATCAGCTTGCCCCAGGCCTTGCGCCCCTCCCACCAGCGGTCATAGCAGGCGTTGTTGCGAAAGCTCATGAAAATAGACAGCGACAGGCCCAGCAAGGTGAACGGGGTGGCGCTGACCGGGTAGAAGAACGCCGGGAAATGCCGCTCGACCAACACGATCAGCGCGGCCAGCAGGGTGATTGTCAGGCAGCGCAGGGCAATGCGTTTGACGATCGAACCCTTGAGGGTGAACAGCACACGCAGCACATCGGGGGTGGGGTGGACGATCATGTCAATCCAGAGACGGCTGGCTAGCCGCCGGTCATGTTCATGAAACGCAGGATCTGCACATCGCCACCGACTTCGAAATGATGGCGGTAGGGCTTGAGGTGCAGCGAGTCACGAATGGCCTTTTCCAGGCGTTCGGGGTTGCCGGGGTGGGCGCGCAGCACCTGCTTCAGGTCCACCGAGTGTTCATTGCCCAGGCACAGCAGCAGGCGGCCTTCGACAGTGAGGCGCACGCGGTTGCAGGTGGCGCAGAAGTTGTGGCTGTGTGGCGAAATGAAGCCGACCCGAGTGTTGGCGGCTTCGGCCAGGCGCCAGTAGCGGGCCGGGCCCTGGGACGACTCGGTCGATTCGACCAGAGTGTACTGCTCGGCCAGCAGCGCACGTACTTCATCGCTGGAGCAGAACGACTCGCCGCGCTCATGTTCGCTGATCACGCCCAAGGGCATTTCTTCGATGAAGGTGATGTCCAGCTCGCGGTCGATGGCAAAGCGCACCAGGTCGACCAGTTCATGATCGTTGCGGCCCTTGAGGACCACGCAGTTGAGCTTGGTGCGCTTGAAGCCGGCCTGGCGGGCGGCGCCGATGCCGGCGATCACCTGGTGCAGGTCGCCGGTGCGGGTCAGTTGCCTGAAGCGCTCGGCGTCCAGGCTGTCGAGGCTGATGTTCAGGCGCGTGACACCGGCGTCGAACAGCGGCTGGGCCAGGCGCCCAAGTTGCGAGCCGTTGCTGGTCAGGCACAATTCGCGCAGGCCGGGCAGGGCGGCGATGCGCCCGCAGAGGTCGACGATGCCTTGGCGCACCAGCGGCTCGCCGCCGGTCAGGCGGATCTTGCGGGTGCCAAGGGCGACGAAGCGCTCGGCCACCTGGAACAGCTCCTCGAGGCTGAGAATTTGCTGGCGCGGCAGGAACTGCATGTCTTCGGCCATGCAGTACACACAACGGAAGTCGCAGCGGTCGGTGACCGACATCCGCAGGTAGTCGATTTTCCGGTTGAAGCCGTCGATCAGGGCCCGGCTGTTCTGTTCCACGTTCGCGCTCGAATGGGTTGGGACTCGATTCAAGCTATAACCTGGGCGCCGGGGCGTCAAATTGCTTTGTCCGACCGTTTGATCGATGGCCTCTATCATGGCTGCAGGCCACGTATTTCAAAGTGTTGATTGCGGCGCCCAATTCGCGGGTAAACGCGCTTCCACAGGTAAAGCGCAGGGCTCGAAACCTGTGGGGCCCTGTGGGAGCGGGTTCACCCGAGAAGGCCGTGACGCGGTTCCAACCCTTGATCGAAACCGCCTATCACCCCGTAAGATCTTTCGATTGGACGGCTCTACCTCACGCTCCATAGGCTGAAAAAAAGCATCGAAGCGTGAGGATTCATCGCATGAGCCAGGACCAACACATCAGGGACTACAAGGGCGCCGCCGCTGGCTGGGGGGCGCTCAAGAGCGTGACCAAGAGCTGGCTGGGCAGCGACAATGCGTTCAAGAACCTGCGGGCCATGCTCAAGACCAACCAGAACGGTGGCTTCGACTGCCCCGGCTGTGCCTGGGGCGAGTCGCCGGAAAACGACATGGTCAAGTTCTGCGAGAACGGCGCCAAGGCGGTCAACTGGGAAGCCACCGGCCGCTCGGTAGACCCGGCGTTCTTCGCCAAGTACAGCGTCAGTGCGTTGGCCCAGCAGACCGACTACTGGCTGGAGTACCAGGGCCGCCTGACCCACCCCATGCGCTATGACGCGGCCACCGACCACTATGTAGAAACCAGCTGGGAAGAAGCCTTTGCGCTGGTTGCCCAACACTTGCGCGCACTCGAATCGCCCGACCAGGCCGAGTTCTACACCTCGGGCCGGGCCAGCAACGAGGCGGCGTTCCTCTATCAGCTGTTCGTCCGTGCCTACGGCACCAACAATTTCCCCGACTGCTCGAACATGTGCCATGAAGCCAGCGGCGTGGGCATGTCGGAAACCCTGGGCGTGGGCAAGGGCACCGTGGTGTTCCACGACCTGGAGCTGGCCGATGCCATTTTCGTCATCGGCCAGAACCCTGGCACCAACCACCCGCGCATGCTCGAACCGCTGCGTGAAGCGGTGAAGCGTGGTGCGCAGGTGGTCTGCTTCAACCCGCTCAAGGAGCGCGGCCTGGAGCGCTTCCAGCACCCGCAGCACCCGTTCGAGATGCTCAGCAATGGCTCCGAACCAACCAACACGGCCTACTTCCGCCCGGCCCTGGGCGGCGACATGGCAGTGATGCGCGGCATTGCCAAGTACCTGCTGCAGTGGGAACGCGAAGCCCAGGCAAATGGCGAACCGGCGGTGTTCGACCATGCCTTCATCGCCGAACACACCAGTGGTATCGACGCATACCTGGAAGCCGTGGATGCCACGCCCTGGGCGCACATCGTCGAGCAATCGGGCCTGACCCAGGCCGAGATCGAACTGGCCGCGCGCATGTACCGCAAGGCCGAACGGGTGATCATGTGCTGGGCCATGGGCGTCACCCAGCACCGCCACTCGGTGCCGACCGTTCAGGAAATCGTCAACCTGCAGCTGCTGCGCGGCAACGTTGGCAAGCCCGGTGCCGGCCTGTCACCGGTGCGTGGCCACAGCAACGTGCAGGGCGACCGCACCATGGGCATCGACGAGAAGCCCGGGGCGGCGCTGCTCGATGCCATCGAAAAGCGCTTCCGGTTCCGCGTGCCGCGTGCACACGGGCACAACGCGGTGCTGGCGATCAAGGCCATGGAGGAGGGGCGTGCCAAGGTGTTCATCGGCCTGGGTGGCAACTTTGCCCAGGCTACGCCGGATACGCCGCGCACTCATGCGGCCATGCGCAATTGCGCATTGACCGTGCAGATTTCCACCAAGCTCAACCGCTCGCACCTGGTCACCGGCCGCGATGCGTTGATCCTGCCGTGCCTGGGCCGTACCGAAATCGACATGCAGGCCAGCGGGCCGCAAGGCGTGACCGTGGAGGACACCTTCAGCATGGTGCACATCTCCCACGGCCAACTGCGCCCGCGCTCGCCACACCTGCGCTCGGAGCCGTGGATCATCGCCGGCATGGCCCAGGCGACCCTGGGCAAGCAGCCGATCGACTGGGAATACGCAGTTGCCGACTACGGCCGTATCCGCAGCATGATTGCCGATGTGATCCCCGGCTTTGCCGATTTCAACGAGCGCCTGCAGCACCCGGGCGGCTTCCACCTGGGTAACAATGCCGCCGACCGTACCTGGCGCACGGCCACAGGCAAGGCGCGCTTCAGCCCGAGCCAGCTGCCGGAGCAACTGGTGAATGCCAAGGTGCTGGCGCGTGGTGACAAGCCTGACCTGATCCTGCAGACACTGCGTTCGCACGACCAGTACAACACCACCCTGTATGGCCTGGACGACCGTTATCGCGGGGTGTTCGGCCTGCGTGAAGTGGTGTTCGTCAACGAGGTCGACATCCGCCGGATGGGCTTCGAGCCAGGCGAGCACGTGGACCTAGTGTCGCTGTGGGAGGATGGCGTGGAGCGGCGGGTGTCTGGCTTCCGCCTGGTGGCGTATGACGTGCCCGAGGGGCAGGCGGCGGCCTATTACCCGGAAACCAACCCGCTGGTGCCGCTGGAAAGTTATGGCGAGGGGACCTATACGCCGACTTCGAAGTTCGTGGCGATCAAGGTCGAGAAAGCCAAGGCGGGGAACCGGATTGCGGCGGTGCTGGCCGCGGATTGACAGATAGCCTGCAAGGGCCCTGTCCCCGGCAAGCCAGCTCCCACAGGGAACGCACAGATTTCAAAGCCTGTGGTGTGCCTGTGGGAGCTGGCTTGCCGGCGATAGGGCCGGTACTGCCATACAGGAATCAGGAACGATGCACCGGGTAAGCCGTGGTGTACTTCATCTGCTCCATGGCAAAACTGGAAGTAATGTTCGACAGCCCATCAGTACTGGTAATCAGCTTCTTGTAGAACCGGTCATACGCCGCAATATCCCCCACCACCACCCGCAGCATGTAATCCCAGTCCCCCGACATGCGGTAGAACTCCATCACTTCCTCGAACCCGGTCACGGTCGCGGCAAACTGCTCCAGCCAGGCGCTGTCGTGGCGCTGGGTCTTGAGCTGGACGAACACCGTCAGCCCCAGCCCCAGCCGTTGCGGGTCCAGCAGGGCAACGCGGCCGACAATGTAGCCGTCCTCCTCCAGGCGTCTGACCCGCTTCCAGCACGGCGTGGTGGACAGGTTGACGGCCTCTGCCAGGTCCTTGAGCGAGATCGAGGCGTCGCGCTGAAGCAGGGTGAGAATGTGCTGGTCGAAGCTGTCCATATTGCGTGTGGGCCGTGGAGGAAAATTTTTCACAGATTACCCCAAGGCCAGAAGATTTGGGTTGTGCGATAGTGGCAACTTTCATTCTGCCAATGGGCCTGACCATGTCCGACAAGCCGCGCAATTTCGCCACCCGCACCATTCACGCCGGTGAACAGTTCAGTGTCGCCGATAACGCTATCTTCCCGGCGATCGTCACCGCCAGCTCGTTCACCAAGCGCAGCCTGGACGACAAGCCGGAATACTCCTACAGCCGCGTCGGCAACCCCACCCGGCATGCCTACGAAACCTGTGTCGCCGCCCTGGAAGAAGGAGTTGGCGCAGTGGCCTGCGCCTCGGGTGTGAACGCCACCGCCACCGTGCTGGAGCTGCTGCCCAAGGATGCGCATGTGGTGGTGATGAACGGTGTGTATGGCGGTACCTTCCGCATCCTCGAAGACTACCGCAGCCGTACCTCGGGCCTGACCACCACCTACGTCGACCTCAACGATCTCGAGGCAGTGGCCGCCGCCATCAAGCCGGAAACCCAGCTGATCTGGATCGAATCGCCGACCAACCCGCTGCTGCACCTGGTCGATATCAAGGCGGTGTGCGACCTGGCCAAGGCGCGGGGCATTCTCACCTGCATCGACAACACCTTCTGCTCGCCGTGGAACCAGCGCCCGATCACCTTGGGCGTGGACCTGGTGATGCACTCGGCCAGCAAGTACATCGGCGGCCACTCCGACCTCACCGGTGGCGTGGTGGTAGCCGCCAATGATGCCCTTTTGGCGCGCCTGCGCCGCATCAGCATGGCAATCGGCGCGGTGCAGGGGCCGTTCGACTGCTACCTGGCCCTGCGCGGTCTGAAGACCCTGGATGTGCGCATGGAGCGCCAGTGTGCCAATGCCCTGCAGGTAGCGCGCTTCCTCGAAAGCCACGCGCAGATCGAGCAGGTGTATTACCCGGGGCTGGAAAGCCATCCACAGCACGAACTGTGCAAACGGCAGATGCGCACGGGTGGGGCGGTGGTGGCGATGAAGGTCAAGGGCGACCGGGCCGCGCTCAACCGGCTGGTGGAAGCGCTGCAGATCTTCGTGCTGGCCGATTCGCTGGGCGGGGTGGAAAGCATGATCAACCATTCCTGGAGCATGTCGCACTGCTCGCTGAGCCCGGAGCAGAAGGGCGTGATGGGCATCAGCGAAAACCTGCTGCGGTTGTCGGTGGGGATCGAGGATTACCGTGACCTGGTCGACGATCTGGATGGGGCGTTGAAGGCTGCGGCTGTTGTGTGAGGGCTGCTGGCCTCTTCGCGGGTAAACCCGCTCCCGCAGGAACTCGGCTGCTTTCAGGTCTGGCACTGTACCTGTGGGAGCGAGGTCATCCGCGAAGAGGCCGGTGGATTCAATGAATTCCTGTCAGGATTTGGGCGGATGAATGATCCGTTCGATCTTGTCCTTGATCAGCAACCGTTCCTTGCGCAGACGGTTGACGGCGTCGTCGTTGGTGCCGTTGGCTTCGGCGGCCACCACCTCTTTGTCTTTTGCGTTGTATTCCTTGTGCAGTGAGTGCAGCGTCTGGTCCTTGTCCATGAGCGCCTGGAATGCATCAGCGGTAACGTGCAGGTCAGCGAGCAGATCATGCGGAACTGGCATTTCTTCACCTCTGTCGGGGGTTGGCGGATGGTTCTGACCTTTGAGGATAGTCGTCTTTGCGCAGGTAGGGGACTGGGGTAGGCTGTCGCATCTCCCCCGTGACCCGGAACTGCGCCATGCCTCACCTGAACCTGGAATACAGCGACAACCTGCGCGAGCTGAACGTCGATACCCTGCTGCTGCGCCTGAACCATGCCCTGGTCGGCAGTGGCCAGTTCGCCGACGAGGCCGACATCAAGAGCCGCGCCGAAGCCTTCAAGCACTATCGCGTGGGCACCGCGCCCGGCGAGCGTGCCTTTGCCCATGTGCGCTTGGCCATCCTCAGCGGGCGCTCGCCCGAGGTGAAGAAGCAACTGTCCGCCAGCCTGCTGGATGTATTGCGTGAGGCCATCCCCAAGCAGCCTGGGCTGGACATCCAGCTGTGCGTGGAAGTGCTGGACATCGACCGCGAGCCGTACGCCAAGGAACGCCTGCCACGCTGAACAAGCGCTGAATGAACTTCTTTTAATGTAGAAAAGGCGCCTGCTCACGAATTTGTTGGCGTCTTTTTCACAAAATATTGATGGCACGCTTTCTAGAGTTCAGCCAAGTTTCCCCGGTGCCGCGCAGGCCCTCGGGCTGATAATCACTCTTGATTGCGGACGCTGATGCTCAACTTCAAATCCCTGCGGACTGAATGGGTCACGCTGCTGGCCAGCCTTTACCTGCTGATCGGCTTCAATGTCTTCCTCTGGCAGCATCTTGAACAGGTCGTACCGCCCGGTTTGCCGGGGCTATGGCTGAGCCTGGCGTTTGCCGTATTGATGCTGTTCGCATTTAACCTGATCCTCACGTTGTTCGCCTTCCGTTACGTATTGAAGCCAATACTCATCGTGTTGTTCATGAGTGGCGCGGGCGTGGCTTACTTCATGAACCAGTATGGTGTACTTATTGATGCGGGCATGTTCCGTAATATCGCGGAAACCAACGCGGCAGAAGTGCGTGACTTGCTTTCGTTGAAGTTTGCCTTGTATATCCTGGGCCTCGGTGTAGTGCCTTCGGTGCTGTTGTGGAAGGCACCGATCGCCTATCGCGCCTGGCACCGTGAACTGCTCGGCAAGCTGGTGGTTGGCGGTGCCTGCGTGGTGGCCCTGGGCTCGGTGGCACTGGTCAACTACCAGGGCCTGTCGTCGCTGTTTCGCAACCACCACGAACTGCGCCTGATGCTCACCCCCAGCAATATCGTGGGTGCCTCCATCGGTTATGTCAGCGAGCGCGTCGGTACCGCATCACACCCCTTCCAGCATTATGGCGAAGATGCCAAGCGAGATGCCGCCTGGCAAAAGCATGAACGCAAGTCGCTGACCGTGCTCGTGGTGGGTGAAAGTGCGCGGGCAGACCACTTCGGCGTGCTTGGCTACAACCGCGACACCACACCGAACCTTGCAAGGGAACAGGGCCTGCTGGCGTTCTCCGATGTGCACTCCTGCGGCACGGAAACCGCCGTCTCGGTGCCGTGCATGTTCTCTGGCATGAAGCGCAAGGACTACGATGCCCGGGTGGCGAAGAACCGCGAAGGGTTGCTGGACATCCTCCAGCGTGTCGGCCTGGCGGTGCAGTGGCGTGACAACCAGTCAGGCTGCAAGGGCACCTGCGACCGTGTGCAGTTCATTGATGTCAGCAACCTCAAGGACCCGCAGTCGTGCGCTGATGGTGAATGCCATGACCAGATCCTGCTGCAGGGCCTGGGTGAGCTGATCGACAACCTCGACAAGGACACCGTGCTGGTGCTGCACCAGATGGGCAGCCACGGGCCTGAGTACTTCAAGCGCTACCCCGGCGCCGACCAGCGTTTTGCCCCGGTGTGCCAGAGCAACGCGCTGGACCAGTGCAGCGAGCAGGAAATCGTCAACGGCTACGACAACACCCTGGCCTATACCGACAAGGTGCTGGCGTCGCTGATCGACACCCTGCGCAGCAAGCAGGACAAGGTCGACACGGCGATGATCTACCTGTCCGACCACGGCGAGTCGCTGGGTGAATACAACCTGTTCTTGCACGGCACGCCCTACGCCATTGCCCCCGAGCAGCAGAAGCACGTGCCGCTGCTGACCTGGTTCTCCGACAGCTACAAGGAAGACTTCGGCGTCGACACCGACTGCCTGGCCAAGCTCAGCGATGCACCGCTGTCGCAAGACAACCTGTTCCACTCGATGCTCGGCCTGTTGCAGGTGCACACCGAGGTCTACCAGCAGTCGCTGGACATGTTCGCCAGCTGCCGGCCGTGGCTGGCAGCCAAGCGCTGAGGCAAAGCGCATTCAAAAACCGCTAGCTTGCGCGGTCTTTGTGGGAGCGGGCATGCCCGCGAAGCAGGCGACGCGGTGGATGGCACGGGCTTCGCCCGTGTTCGCGGGCATGCCCGCTCCCACTGGGATCGCGAAGCTTGCGGATTTTGCGCACGAGAGTTGCTGCTGCCTGAACACGCACAACAGCACCACTGATCGATATCAAGGATGGCGCAGGTTTCACCAGCAGTGCCCGCGCCGTATATACTGCGCGCCAATGTTAGTGGGAGAGCCTCGTGGCCATCGAAATACACTGGATCCGTGACGACCAGAGCCTGGCCGAACACTGCCGCGACTGGCACCAGCTGCCCTTCGTCGCCGTCGACACCGAATTCATGCGGGTCGACACCTTCTACCCGAAAGCCGGGCTGATCCAGATCGGCGATGGCCAGCGTGCCTTCCTGATCGACCCGTTGCTGATCGGCAACTGGCAACCGCTGGCCGAACTGCTGGATGACAGCGGCGTGGTCAAGGTGCTGCACGCCTGCAGCGAAGACCTCGAAGTGCTGCTGCGCCTGACCGGCAAGCTGCCACAGCCGCTGTTCGATACCCAGCTGGCCGCCGGCTACCTGAACCTGGGCTTCTCCATGGGTTATTCGCGCCTGGTGCAGGAAGTGCTGGGTATCGACTTGCCCAAGGGCGAAACCCGTTCCGACTGGCTGCAGCGCCCGCTCTCGGAAACCCAGGTCAGCTATGCCGCCGAGGATGCCGTGCACCTGGCCGAGTTGTTCACCGTGTTGCGCCCGCGCCTGAGTGACGACAAGTACGCCTGGGTGCTGGAGGACGGCGCCGAACTGGTGGCCGCATTGCGCCGCGAAGTCGAGCCCGAAAGCCTGTACCGCGACGTCAAGCTGGCCTGGAAGCTGGCCCCCCAGCAACTGGCAGTGCTGCGTGAGCTGTGCGCCTGGCGCGAGCGTGAAGCGCGCAACCGCGACGTGCCGCGCAACCGCATTCTCAAGGAGCACTCGCTGTGGCCCATGGCCAAGAGCCAGCCGAGCAACCTGTCGGCGCTGGCCAAGATCGACGAGATGCATCCGCGCACCATTCGTCAGGACGGTGAGTTCCTCATCGAGCTGATCAAGCGTGCCGCCAGCCTGCCAGCCGAGCAATGGCCACAGGCCTTGCCCGAGCCTTTGCCGATCGAGGCTGCCGGCATCCTCAAGCAGCTGCGTGCCATCGGCCAGGCCGAAGGTGAGCGCCTGGGCATTGCCCCCGAGCTGATGCTGCGCAAGAAAGCCCTGGAAGCGCTGCTCAAGAGCGGCTACCCCAATGGCCCCTATCAATTGCCCGATTCGCTGCGCGGCTGGCGCCGTGAGCGCATGGGCCAGGCCCTGCTGGACAGCCTGGCAGGCGCCGGAGAGACCCGATGAAACGCATTTGCTCTATCTACAAGAGCCCCCGCAAGAACGAAATGTACCTGTACGTGCTCAAGGCCGACGGCCTTGGGCGCGTACCTGACGGCCTGCTGCCATTCTTCGGCACCCCCATGCACGCCTTCGACCTGGTGCTTACCCCCGAGCGCAAGCTGGCCCGCGAGGACATCGCCAAGGTGCTGGAAAACCTCGACAACCAGGGTTACCACCTGCAGATGCCGCCGCCGGAAGACGACTACATCGAGCACCTGCCCGAAGAATTGCTGCGCCGTAACGACCCTGCCTGATCATGCGAGTACTGATTGCTGAGCATGATCATGCTCGATACGCCGAGATTTTGCGCGCAGCCGCGCCAGAGCTGGAAATCCTGACCAGCGGCGACTCCGCCGAACTGGCCCGCCAGGCGCCTCAGTGCCCGGTGTGGCTGGGCCAGCCGGACCTGCTGGCAAGCCTGCTGCGCCAGGGCCACAAACCGGGCTGGATGCAGTCCACCTGGGCCGGTATCACCCCGCTGCTGGCCGAAGGCCTGCCGCGCGACTATCGCCTGACCCGTGCCGTGGGCATCTTTGGCCAGGTGATGGCCGAGTACATGCTCACCTACATGCTCGGCCATGAGCGCGAGGTGCTGTCGCGCCTGGTCAGCCAGGTCGAGCGGCGTTGGGATGACCGCCCGGGGCGTACCCTGGAAGGGCGCAAGGTGCTGATCGTCGGCACTGGCGACATTGGCCAGCGGGTGGCCGAGTTCCTGCAGGCGTTTGGCGTGGTGCTGTATGGCGTTGCCAGCAGCGCCCGCGAGCAGGCGCCGTTCGTCGAGGTTGCGGCGCTGGCCGACCTGCCGCGCATGGTTGGGCAGGTCGACTACGTGCTCAACCTGTTGCCGGATACCCCGGCCACCCACGACCTGTATGACGCGGCACTGTTCAAGTGCTTCCAGCCCACGGCGCTGTTCATCAATGCCGGGCGTGGGGCGGCGGTGGTCGACGCTGACCTGGTCGAGGCGCTGAAGGAAGGGCACCTGGCGGGGGCCGTGATCGATGTCTGCCGGCAGGAGCCGTTGCCCAGGCAACACCCGTTCTGGACAGCCTGGGGCTTGCTGCTGACCGGGCACAGCTCGGCGCCCACCTCGCCGGCGGCGATGGTGCGGTTGTTTGTCGAGAACGTGCGGGCGTACGCGGCGGGGCAAGGGTTGCGAGGTGAAGTGGACTTCGCCCGGGGCTATTGATATTTAGTGCCTGTACCGGCCTCTTCGCAGCACGAGGCTAACCATGCGCTCATGCCCGTCCATTCACTACCCTGATGAACCCTGCCTGCCGCCCAGGCCTTGATTAGACTGGTTGCACAAACCGTCAGAACAAGGCCAGCCAACATGCAAAACCGCATCATGATCACCGGGGCCGGGTCCGGCCTCGGTCGCGAGATCGCCCTGCGCTGGGCGCGTGAGGGCTGGCGCCTGGCGCTGGCCGATGTCAACGAAACCGGCCTGCGCGAAACCTTGGAGCTGGCCCGCGCAGCCGGCGGCGATGGCTTTGTCCAGCGTTGCGACGTGCGCGACTACAGCCAGCTCACCGCCCTGGCCCAGGCCTGCACCGAGCAGTTCGGTGGTATCGACGTGATCGTCAACAATGCCGGCGTCGCTTCAGGCGGGTTCTTCGCCGAACTGTCGCTGGAGGACTGGGACTGGCAGATCGCGGTCAACCTGATGGGCGTGGTCAAGGGCTGCAAGGCCTTCCTGCCGCTGCTGGAGCGCAGCAAGGGGCGGATCATCAACATCGCCTCGATGGCCGCGCTGATGCAGGGCCCGGGCATGAGCAACTACAACGTGGCCAAGGCCGGCGTGCTGGCCCTGTCGGAAAGCCTGCTGGTCGAGCTACGGCAACTGGAGGTGGCGGTGCATGTGGTGTGCCCGTCGTTCTTCCAGACCAACCTGCTGGACTCGTTCCGCGGGCCGAACCCTGCGATGAAAGCCCAGGTTGGCAAGCTGCTGGAAGGCTCGCCAATCAACGCGGCGGACATCGCCGAGCACATCCACCGGCAGGTAGCCGCCGGCGAGTTCCTGATACTGCCCCATGAGGCCGGGCGCCAGGCCTGGCAGCTGAAGCGCCAGACCCCTGAGCGGCTTTACGACGAGATGGCTGAGATGGCGGTGAAAATGCGGGCCAAGGCTCAGTCGCGATGATTCGTCTGTAAGGAAAGTTACCAGGAAATGTAGGGCGCTTCTGAATCACGGCAGAACTATTGAGTAGCCCTATGCCGTCAAGGCAGGCTCCGGTTTTCCCTTTCGTTGGAGGATCGGAGCATGCTGGTAATAGGGCGCGAAGTGGGAGAGATCATCATGATTGGTGATGACATTCGGATCATGGTCGTGGAAACGCGGGACGGGGTGGTGCGCTTTGGCGTGGATGCACCGCGGCAGGTGTCGGTGCATCGGGCCGAGGTGTACAAGCGCATCAAGGCAGGGCAGAAAGACAAAACCCATGCAATCTGATGTTGCCTGTGCCGGCCTCTTCGCGGGCACGCCCGCGAAAAGGCCATACCTGCTAGTCGAGCAGCTCCCTGGGCACATCATGCTTGGCCAGCAACTGGCACTGCTGGCTTTCCAGGTCGAACAGGATGAACGCCTGGCCCTTGGCCAATGCCTGGCGCACCCGCAGCACGCGGGTTTCCAGCGGGGTGTCGTCACCGTTGTCGGTACCGTCACGGGTGACGAAGTCCTCGATCAGGCGGGTCAGGGTTTCGGCTTGCAGTTGGTCGTAGGGGATCAGCATGGTGGGCGTTGCCTAGGGTGTTGGTGGGGGCATGCTACGCGAAACATCTGGCATTTTGGGGCTGCAACGCAACCCCCAGGGCCTCAAGCCTTGTTTCCGACAAGGCTATCCACCGCCGGCACCCGCGTATCGCTCTCCATTTGCGCATCATGTTCCAGCTGATGGCTGAAGCGCTCCAATGACGCATTGGCCGGCTGCGAATCACTGGCAAACACCGGCGGGCTCAGCAGGTACGCCGACAACAAGCGGCTCAACGCCGCCAGGCTGTCGATGTGCGTTCGCTCGTAGCCATGCGTGGCATCGCAACCAAAGGCCACCAGCGCGGTACGAATATCGTGCCCCGCCGTCACTGCCGAATGGGCATCGCTGAAGTAGTAGCGGAACAGATCGCGCCGCACCGGCAGGTCGTGGTCACCGGCCAGTTTCAGCAGGTGCCGGGACAAGTGGTAGTCGTAAGGCCCCGACGAGTCCTGCATGGCCACGCTCACCGCATGCTCGCTGGAGGCCTGCCCGGGCGCCACGGGGGCGATGTCGATGCCGACGAACTCGCTGACATCCCAGGGCAGGGCGCCAGCTGCTCCCGAACCGGTCTCTTCGGTGATGGTGAACAGCGGGTGGCAGTCGATCAACGGTTGGCGGCCGCTTTCCACCACGGCTTTCAGCGCCGCCAGCAGCGCTGCCACGCCGGCCTTGTCGTCCAGGTGGCGGGCGCTGATGTGGCCGCTTTCGGTGAATTCGGGCAGCGGGTCGAAGGCAACGAAATCACCGATGCTTACACCCAGCGCTTCGCAGTCGGCGCGGGTGGCGCAGTAGGCGTCCAGGCGCACCTCAACGTGCTCCCAGCTGATCGGCATCTGGTCGATGGCGGTGTTGAAGGCATGCCCGCTGGCCATCAGCGGCAGCACGCTGCCCCGGTACACGCCGGTGTCGGTGAACACGCTGACCCGGCTGCCTTCGGCGAAGCGACTGGACCAGCAACCGACCGGCGCCAGGGCCAGGCGGCCGTTTTCCTGCAACTGGCGCACGCTGGCGCCGATGGTGTCCAGGTGAGCGGACACGGCGCGGTCGGGCGAGGTCTGGCGGCCCTTGAGGGTGGCGCGGATGGTGCCGCGGCGGGTCAGTTCGAAGGGGATGCCCAGTTCGTCCAGGCGTTCGGCCACGTAGCGCACGATGGTGTCGGTGAATCCGGTGGGGCTGGGGATGGCGAGCATCTCCAGCAGCACGCGCTTGAGGTAGTCGAGATCGGGTTCGGGATGTCGGTCGGACATGGTTGGGGACTCCTTTACTCCTGTGCCTGCCTCTTCGCGGGTAAACCCGCTCCCACAGGAAACCCACAGAGTTCAGCGCCTGTGGGGTACCTGTGGGAGCTGGCTTGCCGGCGATAGGGCCAGCAGCGGTTACGCCAAAGGCCGGCTATGCGGAAACAGCAGGTCGATAAAACGCTCGGCGGTCGGTTGCGGTTCATGGTTGGCCAACCCGGCACGCTCGTTGGCCTCGATAATCACGTATTCCGGTTGCCCGGCATCCCGCACCATGAAGTCCAGCCCCACTACCGGAATCTCCAGCGCCCGTGCTGCGCGCACCGCGGCGTCGGCCAGCACCGGGTGCAGGCGTTCGGTCACGTCTTCCAGGGTGCCGCCGGTGTGCAGGTTGGCGGTGCGTCGCACGGCCAGGCGCTGGCCTGCAGGCAACACGTCGTCATAGCCAAAGCCCGCCGCGCGCAGGGTGCGCTCGGTTTCGTCGTCCAGCGGAATGCGGCTTTCGCCACCGGTTGCGGCCTGGCGCCGACGGCTCTGGGCGTCGATCAGCTGGCGGATGCTGTGTTTGCCATCGCCCAACACCTGCGCCGGGTGGCGGATGGCTGCCGCTACCACTTCATAGCCGATCACCACGATGCGCAGGTCATGCCCGGCATGGAAGCTTTCCAGCAACACGCGGCTGTCGAACTGGCGGGCCTGCGCCACGGCGTGGGTGATGTCGTCGATACAGGTGAGGTTCACCGCCACTCCCTGGCCTTGCTCGCCATCGACCGGCTTGACCACCACCGCGCCATGCTCGTCGAGAAACGCCAGGTTTTCGTCGGCATTGCCGGCCAACTGCTGCGCCGGCACCTTCAGCCCGGCATTGTGCAGGGCATGCTGGGTCAGGCGCTTGTCCTGGCACAGGGTCATGGTCACGGCGCTGGTCAGGTCGCTGAGCGACTCACGGCAGCGAATGCGGCGCCCGCCCAGGCTGAGGGTGAACAGGCCGCCAGCGGCATCGTCCACTTGGACTTCGATGCCTCGACGCAGCGCTTCGTCGACGATGATGCGTGCGTACGGGTTGAGGTCGGCTTGAGGGCCAGGCCCCAGAAACAGTTGTTCGTTGATGCCGTTCTTGCGCTTGACCGCGAAGGTCGGCAGGTTGCGAAAACCCAGCTTCTGGTACAGGCGCTTGGCCTGGCGGTTGTCGTGCAGCACCGACAGGTCCAGGTAGGCCAGGCCGCGGCTCATGAAGTGTTCGACCAGATGGCGCACCAGCACTTCACCCACGCCAGGGCGGGTGCACTGCGGGTCTACAGCCAGGCACCAAAGGCTGCTGCCGTGCTCGGGGTCGTCGAATGCCTTGGCGTGGTTCAGGCCCATGACGCTGCCGATCACCGCGCCGGTGTCTTCGTCCTCGGCCAGCCAGTATACCGGGCCGCCCAGATGCAGAGGGGTAAGCAGCTCGGGGTCGACCGGCAGCATGCCGCGCGCCTGGTACAGGGTATTGATCGCCTGCCAGTCGCCCGGGTTCTGCGCCCGGCGCACGCGGAAGCCGCGGAACACCCGTTGCGCCGGGCGATAGTCGGTAAACCACAGGCGCAGGGTGTCGGACGGGTCGAGAAACAGTTGCTGCGGGGCCTGGGCCAGCAGCTGCTGCGGCGCGGCCACGTACAGGGCGATGTCGCGCTCGCCGGGGCGTTCTTCCAGCAGGTCGGCGGCCAGGTCGGCCGGGTTGGGGTAGGTGTGGCCGATCAGCAGCCGGCCCCAGCCGCAATGCACGGCGCGTGGCTGGGCGTGGGGCTGGCTGCCGTCGCCGGCCAGGCGCGCCTGCAGGCGTTCATAGGACGGCGCCTGGCCGCGCAGCAGGCGCTGACCGTAAGCAATTTCGTGGGCTTTCATCGGTCAGATTCCTTGTTCGCTCAGCCACAGGTTCAGCGCTGCCAGCTGCCACAGTTTGGAGCCACGTAGCGGTGTCAGCTGGCCGTGCGGGTTACTCAGCAGGCGGTCGAGCATGGCCGGGTTGAACAGCCCGCGGTCCTGGCTGGGGTCAGTCAGCAGCTCACGCACCCAGCCGAGGGTGGCACCTTCCAGGTGCTTCAGGCCCGGGACCGGGAAGTAGCCCTTCTTGCGGTCGATCACCTCGTGCGGGATCACCCGCCGCGCCGCCTGCTTGAGCACCTGCTTGCCGCCGTCGGGCAGCTTGAAACGTGCCGGAATGCGTGCCGACAGCTCCACCAGTCGGTAGTCGAGGAACGGCGTGCGCGCCTCCAGGCCCCAGGCCATGGTCATGTTGTCGACTCTTTTGACCGGGTCGTCGACCAGCATCACCGTGCTGTCCAGGCGCAGCGCCTTGTCTACGGCATCGGGGGCACCGGGGCGGGCGAAGTGTTCACGAACGAAATCGCCGGCCGCGTCGGTTTCCAGCAACCAGGGTGCCTGCACGGTGTCGCGGTACTCGGCGTGGCTGCGATCGAAGAAGGCCTCGCGGTAGGCGGCAAAGGCATCCTCGGCACCGTCCACCTGTGGGTACCAGTGGTAGCCGGCGAACAGCTCGTCGGCGCCCTGGCCGCTTTGCACGCCCTTGCAGTGCCTGGCCACTTCCCGCGACAGCAGGTAGAAGGCGATACAGTCGTGGCTGACCATCGGCTCGCTCATGGCGCGGAAGGCGGCTGGCAATTGCTCGATGATCTCGTGCTCGGCGATGCGCAGCTGGTGGTGACGGGTGCCGTAGTGTTTGGCGATCAGGTCGGAATACTGGAACTCGTCGCCGCGTTCGCCACCGGCATCCTCGAAACCGATGGAGAAGGTCGACAGGTCGTCCACACCCACTTCGCGCAGCAGGCCGACCAGCAGGCTGGAATCGACCCCACCAGACAGCAGCACACCAACGTCCACCGCTGCCCGTTGGCGAATGGCCACGGCTTCGCGGGTGGCGTCAAGCACGCGGGTGGTCCAGCCTTCCAGGTCCAGTTCGCGTTCATCGGGGTTGGCGCCGTAGTGCAGCTGCCACCAGGTCTGGCGTTCCACTTCGCCATGGCGGTCGATGCGCATCCAGGTGCCGGGTTCCAGCTTTTGCACGTTGGCCAGCAGGGTGCGCGGCGCCGGCACCACGGCGTGGAAATTCAGGTAGTGGTTGAGTGCCACCGGGTCGAGCATCGGGTCGATGTCGCCACCTTTGAGCAGCGCCGGCAGGGTCGAGGCGAAGCGCAGGCGCTCGCCGTTGCGCGACAGGTACAAGGGTTTGACACCCAGGCGGTCGCGGGCGAGGAACAGGCGCTGGTTGTCGCGCTCCCAGATGGCCAGGGCGAACATGCCATTGAGCTTGGGCAACAGGGCCGCGCCCCAGGCGTGGTAGCCCTTGAGCAGCACCTCGGTGTCGCCGTCGGACCAGAAGCTGTAGCCCAGGGCTTCTAGCTCCTGGCGCAGTTCGGGGAAGTTGTAGATGGCGCCGTTGAAGGCCAGCGACAGGCCCAGGGTGTTGTCGACCATCGGCTGGGCAGAGCCGTCGGACAAGTCCATGATTTTCAGGCGCCTGTGGCCGAGGGCGATCGGGCCTTGGCTATGGAAGCCCCAGGCATCCGGGCCACGGGGCGCCAGGTGGTGGGTTATGCGCTCTACCGCAGCCAGGTCGGCTGGGCGAGGGGCTTGGTCGATGGGGGTGAAACGCAACTCTCCTGCTAATCCGCACATAGGTCCTTACCGGTTTTTCCGTTGGGGAGGGGGTGCCCCGGATTAGGGCACCTTAAGGAACTGACCCATGTGGTTTGTGAGAGTTTTAGATCGATCTGTTATATGGGGCTGCTGCGCAGCCCTTCGCGGGCTCGCCCGCTCCCACAGGTTCACCACAGGCCTGGGGACTTGCGCGGTCCCTGTGGGAGCTGGCTTGCCGGCGATTGGGCTGCGCAGCAGCCCCCGGCCGATCACTTGCCGCGAATCAACCTGCGCAAGGCAAACCGGTTCGGGTGGCACGCCTCCGCCACCGCCCGTGGCAACGGCAGCGGTTCCCCGCACACCCAGGCTGCCACCAGTTCGCCGCTCAACGGTGCCGTGATCAACCCGCGCGAGCCATGCCCGCTGTTCACATACAACCCATCCAGCCAGGGGCAGGCTACATTCGGCACCTGCCGCGCATCCCGGCCCAGCACTGCATAGGCCTGGGCGAACGCCTGCGCATCCGCCACCGGCCCGACTATCGGCAGGTAATCCGGGCTGGTGCAACGGAACGCCGCGCGCCCCTGCAATTGCCCGGGGTTAAGTTCGGCGGTGCCCAGACGCTGGGCCAGGTCGAGCGAAATCTCGTCCAGCAATGCCAGGTTGCCCTGGTGCTCTGCCACCGTCGGCGCCAGGTCTGTGCTATGGAAGTCGAAGCTCGCGCCCAAGGTATGTTCATCCCCGCGCGGCGGCGCCACATAGCCTTCCGCACACACCACGGTGCGCAGCGCGCGGCTGCTGGTGGTGGCCGGCAGGCGGGTGATCTGCCCGCGGATGCGCTTGAGCGGCAGGTGCGCGCATGGCTCGAAGCGCAATACGTCGGCGGCACCGGCCAGGACCACCACCGGCGCGTTGGCCAGCAAGCGTTCGCCCGCCCAGGCTTGCCACTGCCCGTCGACATGGCGCAGTTCGAGCACCTCGTGGTGCATCAGCAGGCGAATACCCGGGTGCTGCAACTGCTGCTGGCACAGCGCCGGGGGGTGCACCCAGCCACCTTCGGGATAGAACAGCCCACCAGCCGGCAAGGCCACCCCGGCGATGGCTTCGGCCTCTTCACGTTCCAGCGAGTGCAACAGGCCAGGTTCGAAGGCGCCAGCCAGTTTGCCCTGGCGTTCGGCTTCCTTGCTGTCGAAGGCCAGTTGCAGCACGCCACAGGCATCCCAGTCGCGGCCACGTTGCAGGCGCTGAAGCTGGCGCCGGGTGTAACCGAAACCGGCCAGGATCATCTGCGACAGCGCCGTGCCATGGGCGGACAGCTTGAGGTACAGCACCCCTTGCGGGTTACCCGAAGCTTCCTGTGCCGGGGTGTCGTGGCGTTCCAGCACGGTAACCTGCCAGCCACGCCGGGCCAGGCTGGCGGCGGTTGTGCTGCCGGCGAGCCCGGCGCCTATCACCAGCGCTTCACGCTGCCCCGCTGCGGCAGCCGGGCGCGCGTACCATGGCGCGCCGGGGCTTGGCAAAGGGCCGACATAGGCACCGCTCATCACTTCCCATTTCTTGCCGATACCCGGCACCTTCTTCATGGCGAAGCCGGCGTCCACCAGGCTGCGGCGTACCCAGCCGGTGGTGGTGAAGGTGCCCAGCACGGTGCCCGGGTGTGACAGCCGTGCCAGTTGCGCGAAGAGCTCCGGGGTCCACATGTCGGGATTCTTGGCCGGGGCGAAGCCGTCGAGGAACCACACGTCGATCTGCGCATCGAGTTGCGGCAACTGTTCCAGTACGTCGCCTATCAACAGGGTGAGGGTGACCCGGCCGTTGTCGAAGGTGAACTGCTGGAAGCCAGGGTGCACTGCCACGTACTGCTCCAGCAGGGGCTGGCTGTAGGCCGCCAGTTCCGGCCACAGGCGTATGGCGCGGGCCATGTCTTCGCGACCGAGCGGGTACTTTTCGACGCTGACGAAATGCAGGCGAGCCTCGGCGTGGGCGTGTTGCTCGAACAGTTGCCAGGCGCAGTAGAAGTTCATGCCAGTGCCGAACCCGGTTTCGCCGATCACCAGGCAGGCGTGCGGGGCGAGGTTGGCAAAGCGCTCGGCCAGGCGGGTTTGCCCGAGAAACACGTGTTTGGTTTCTTCGATGCCTTCGTTGACTGCGAAATAGACGTCGTCGTATTGCCGCGAATGTGGGCGGCCTTGGTCGTCCCAGTCGATCTGGGCATGCTGGAGGAGGGTGGACATGGTTGGCTCGGTTGCAGCGGATGGGCGGATTTTATGCCATCTGATGATTTTGCGCTGGCCGTACCGGCCCTATCGCCGGCAAGCCGGCTCCCACAGTTACTGATCCTGTGGGAGCTGGCTTGCCGGCGATAGGGCCCATACAGGCGATACATAAATCCGCTAGTCTTGCTTATCCATTGAAGGAGCCAGTGCATGTTCGAATCCGCAGAAATCGGCCACAGCATCGACAAGGAGGCTTACGACGCCGAGGTACCCGCTTTGCGCGAGGCCCTGCTCGAAGCCCAGTACGAACTCAAGCAGCAGGCACGCTTCCCGGTGATCGTGCTGATCAACGGTATCGAAGGCGCCGGCAAGGGCGAGACGGTCAAGCTGCTCAACGAGTGGATGGACCCGCGCATGATCGATGTGCTCACCTTCGACCAGCAGACCGACGAAGAACTGGCCCGCCCGCCGGCCTGGCGCTACTGGCGGGCCCTGCCACCGAAGGGGCGGATGGGCGTGTTCTTCGGCAACTGGTACAGCCAGATGCTGCAGGGGCGGGTGCACGGGGTGTTCAAGGATGCCGTGCTCGACCAGGCCATCACCGGCGCCGAACGGCTGGAGGAGATGCTCTGCGACGAAGGTGCACTGATCATCAAGTTCTGGTTCCACCTGTCCAAGAAGCAGATGAAGGCGCGGCTGAAGTCGCTCAAGGACGACCCGCTGCACAGCTGGAAGATCAGCCCGCTGGACTGGCAGCAGTCAAAAACCTACGACCGTTTCGTGCGCTTTGGTGAGCGCGTGCTGCGCCGCACCAGCCGCGATTACGCGCCGTGGCATGTCATCGAGGGCGTCGACCCGAACTACCGCAGCCTGGCAGTAGGGCGCATCCTGCTGGAAAGCCTGCAGGCGGCACTGGACAACAACCCCAAAGGCAAGCACCGGGGCAATGTCGCCCCGCTGGGCCGCAGCATCGACCAGCGCAGCCTGCTCGGCGCGCTGGACATGACCCTGCGCCTGGACAAGCCCGACTACCAGGAGCAACTGGTCACCGAGCAGGCCCGCCTGGCCGGCCTGCTGCGCGACAAGCACATGCGCCGGCATGCCCTGGTGGCGGTGTTCGAAGGCAACGACGCTGCCGGCAAGGGCGGTGCCATCCGCCGCGTGGCCGCCGCGCTGGACCCGCGCCAGTACCGCATCGTGCCGATTGCCGCGCCCACTGAAGAAGAACGCGCGCAGCCTTACCTGTGGCGGTTCTGGCGGCACATTCCGGCGCGTGGCAAGTTCACCATCTTCGACCGTTCCTGGTATGGCCGGGTGCTGGTGGAGCGGGTGGAAGGCTTCTGCAGCCCGGCCGACTGGATGCGTGCCTACAGCGAGATCAACGATTTCGAGGAGCAGCTGGTGAATGCCGGCACGGTGGTGGTCAAGTTCTGGCTGGCGATCGACCAGCAGACCCAGCTGGAGCGTTTCGAAGAGCGCGAGCAGATCCCGTTCAAGCGCTACAAGATCACCGAGGACGACTGGCGCAACCGCGACAAGTGGGACGAGTATGTCCAGGCGGTGGGCGACATGGTCGACCGCACCAGTACCGAGATTGCGCCGTGGACGCTGGTGGAGGCCAACGACAAGCGCTGGGCGCGAGTGAAGGTGTTGCGCACCATCAACCAGGCGCTTGAGGCGGCGTTTGCCAAGGACAAGAAATAATCGAAGTTCCTGTTTGCCTGTGCCGGCCTCTTCGCGGGTGAACCCGCTCCCACAGGAATACCACAGGGCTGAATGTTGTGTGATCCCTGTGGGAGCGGGTTTACCCGCGAAGAGGCCAGAACAGACAGCACACCCGCCAAGCCATGCCGCAGAAGAATGACCTGATGAATTCTTTTCTCGGCACTTGCCACCGTCCCCGTCCTCCAAGCCCGTAGAATTCAACTACCCCCACCACGGGCTTGATCGAGGATTTTATGCACACCATTACCGGCCGCTGGGGCTATGGGCTGTTCCTGGCACTTCTGACTGCGCTGCTCTGGGGCATCCTGCCGATCAAGCTCAAGCAGGTGCTGCAGGTGGTCGACCCGGTCACCGTCACCTGGTACCGCCTGCTGGTTTCCGGTGGCCTGCTGTTCGCCTGGCTGGCCGCCAAGCGCAGGTTGCCTTCCTTCAGCAAACTGGCGCCCAAGGGCAAAGGCCTGGTGGTAGTGGCCGTGTTCGGCCTGATGGGCAACTACGTGCTGTACCTGATCGGCCTGAACCTGCTAAGCCCGGGCACCGCGCAACTGGTCGTGCAGATCGGCCCGGTACTGTTGCTGGTGGCCAGCGTGTTCGTGTTCCGCGAGCGTTTCAGCCTGGGGCAGGGCGTGGGCCTGCTGATCCTGCTGACGGGGTTCGGGCTGTTTTTCAACCAGCGCCTGGAAGAGCTGCTGACCTCGCTCGGTACCTACACCACCGGCGTGCTGACCATCCTGCTGGCTACCAGTGTCTGGGTGTTCTATGCGCTCAGCCAGAAGCAACTGCTGACTGTATGGCATTCGCAGCAGGTAATGATGGTGATCTACCTCAGCTGCGCCGCGCTGCTGACGCCTTGGGCCCACCCCTTGGAGGCGTTGCAGCTGACCCCGGTGCAAGGCTGGCTGTTGCTGGCCTGTTGCCTGAACACCCTGGTGGCCTACGGCGCGTTCGCCGAGGCGCTGGCGCACTGGGAGGCGTCGCGGGTGAGTGCCACGCTGGCGCTGACCCCGCTGGTGACCTTCGTCGCGGTGGCGCTGGCGGCGTTGGTGTGGCCTGAGTACGTGCACGCCGAGGACATCAATGCCCTGGGCTATGTGGGGGCGGTGACCGTGGTGCTCGGCTCTGCACTGGTGGCGCTGGGGCCTTCGCTGGTGGCCGGGTGGCGAGCCCGCAGGGCGCGGTTGGCCCAGGTTAATTGATCGCCTGTACTGGCCCTATCGCCGGCAAGCCAGCTCCCACAGGATTACCACAGGCCTGAGCATTGTGGGGTACCTGTGGGAGCCGGCTTGCCGGCGATAGGGCCAGTACAGGCAATGAAGAACTTAGCCCTTGCCCCCCGGAGCCAGCATGTTCTCCGGCCTCACCCACTGGTCGAACTGCTCATTGGTCAGGTACTTCAACTCCAGTGCCGCTTCGCGCAAGGTCTTGCCTTCGCCATAGGCCTTCTTGGCAATTTCCGCCGCCTTGTCGTAGCCAATATGCGGGTTCAGCGCCGTCACCAGCATCAGCCCACGTTCCAGGTGCGCCTTCATCTGCTCGGCATCCGGCTCGATGCCCGCCACGCAGTGCTGCTGGAAGTTGCGGCAGCCGTCAGCCAGCAACTCGATCGACTGCAGCAGGTTGTGGATGATCACCGGCTTGAACACGTTCAGTTGCAAATGCCCCTGGCTGGCGGCAAAGCCGATCGCCGCGTCGTTGCCCAGCACCTGGCAGGCCAGCATCGACAGCGCTTCGCACTGGGTCGGGTTGACCTTGCCTGGCATGATCGAGCTGCCCGGCTCGTTGGCCGGCAGGCGTACCTCGGCCAGCCCGGCGCGCGGGCCGGAACCCAGCAGGCGCAAATCGTTGGCGATTTTCATCAGGGCCACGGCCAGGGTTTTCAGGGCGCCGGCCAGGCTGGTCAGCGGCTCGTGGCCGGCGAGGGCAGCGAACTTGTTCGGCGCAGTGACGAACGGCAGGCCGGACAGCGCCGCCAGCTCGGCGGCGATGGCTTCGGCAAAACCATGCGGGGCGTTGAGGCCGGTACCCACGGCAGTGCCGCCCTGGGCCAGTTCGCACACCGCCGGCAGGGTGGCGCGGATGGCACGCTGGGCGTAGTCGAGCTGGGCGACGAAGGCCGACACTTCCTGGCCGAAGGTGATCGGCGTGGCGTCCATCATGTGCGTGCGGCCGGTCTTTACCAGCTTGTGGTGGCGTGCCGACAGCTCGGCCAGCCCCGAGGACAGCTCGGCGATGGCCGGCAGCAGCTTGTCGTGCACCGCGTGCGCCGCAGCGATGTGCATGGCGGTGGGGAAGCAGTCGTTGGAACTCTGTGAGCGGTTGACGTGGTCGTTGGGGTGCACGGGCGCCTTGCCGCCACGGCCCTTGCCGGCCAGTTCGTTGGCCCGCCCGGCGATCACTTCGTTGACGTTCATGTTGCTCTGCGTGCCGCTGCCGGTCTGCCAGACCACCAGCGGGAACTGGTCGTCATGCTGGCCGCCCAGCACTTCGTCGGCGGCCTGTTCGATCAGCCGGGCGATGTCGGCTGGCAAGTCGCCGTTACGGTCGTTTACGCGTGCTGCGGCCTTCTTGATCAGCGCCAGGGCGTGCAGCACCGCGATGGGCATGCGTTCCTTGCCAATGGCGAAGTTGATGAGCGAACGCTGGGTCTGCGCACCCCAGTAGGCGTCCTCAGGAACTTCGACCGGGCCCAGGCTGTCTGTCTCGATACGGCTCATTCTGTACTCACTCCTGTGTAGTTCGAAATCGCAGTTTAGGCCCTGATTCGACCGAGCGGTTCCGTCGCTCGTCGTGCCACTTGAGCACATCGCCACCACGGCGCAGAATGCTCTACTCTGAGGTACCCGCCTCCCTCTCTTCTGAAGGAAATGCAATGACCCGTCTCCGTGTCCTTTGTGCCGCCGTTGCCCTGGCTTGCGCCAGCGGCCAGGTACTCGCTGCCACCGCCAGCCACAACGCTGCTGCCGAGAAATTCCTGACCCTGGCCAACGCCGACAAGCTGGGCACCCCGGTGTACATGCAGGTCCAGCAGATGTTCGCCCAGCGTTTCGCCCAGACCAAGGCCCCGGCCACCAAGCAGCCGGTGCTGGAAAGCTACCAGGCCAAGGCCAACGCCGCGCTGGACAACGCCATCGGCTGGAACAAGCTGAAGCCGAAGATGGTCGACCTTTACACCCAGACCTTCACCGAGCAGGAGCTCAAGGACCTGGTCAAGTTCTACGAATCGCCGCTGGGCAAGAAAGTGCTGCGCGAAATGCCCAAGGTCACCCAGCAGTCGGCCCAGCTGACCCAGCAGAGCCTGGAGCCAGCGGTACCGGTGGTGAACAAGCTGCTGGACGACATGACCAAGGAACTGGACCCGAACGCTGGCAAGGCCGCCGCCCCGGCGAAGAAGTGAGTACGCCGCGATGACCATGCAACAGCGTATCGAACAGCAGCTGGCCGCCCTGGCGCCGCAACACCTGCAAGTGCTCAATGAAAGCCACATGCACAGTCGTGGTCAGGAGACCCACTACAAGGCAGTGATCGTCAGCGAGCAGTTTGCCGGGTTGAACAGCGTCAAGCGCCACCAGAAGGTGTACGCCACCATGGGTGAGCTGATGGGCGAGATCCATGCCCTGGCCATCCACACCTACACCGCCGAAGAGTGGGCCAAGGTCGGCGTGGCACCGGCCTCGCCGGTGTGCGCGGGCGGCGGGCACTGAAACCTTGCTGTTGTTCTGGTAGAATCCGCAACATCCCAAAAGGGGGCTGCTGTGCAGCCCATCGCCGG
>NZ_JBNRIJ010000016.1:105273-108900 GCF_053557675.1 Pseudomonas sp. XP1
CGCAGCGGCCCCCTGTTTCTTGTGTAACCCGGTCCGCCCCTTACGAGGGCAACCACCTGGAGATTCTGCTTCATGTCCCAAACCATCGTCGTCGCGGCGCTGTACAAGTTCGTCACCCTGGAAGACTACGTCGAGCTGCGCGAGCCGCTGCTCCAGACCATGCTCGACAACAACGTCAAGGGCACCCTGCTGCTGGCTCACGAGGGCATCAACGGCACCGTGTCGGCCACCCGCGAAGGCATCGACGGCCTGCTGGCCTGGCTGCGCAAAGACCCGCGTCTGGCCGATGTCGACCACAAGGAATCGTACTGCGACGAACAGCCGTTCTATCGCACCAAGGTCAAGCTCAAGAAAGAGATCGTCACCCTCGGTGTACCGGGCGTGGACCCGAACAAGGCAGTCGGCACCTACGTCGAGCCCAAGGACTGGAACGCGCTGATCAGCGACCCGGAAGTGCTGCTGATCGACACCCGCAACGACTACGAAGTGGCCATCGGTACCTTCAAGGGCGCCATCGACCCGAAGACCGAAACCTTCCGCGAGTTCCCCGATTACATCAAGGCCAACTTCGACCCCAGCAAGCACAAGAAGGTTGCCATGTTCTGCACCGGCGGTATCCGTTGCGAAAAAGCCTCCAGCTACATGCTCGGTGAAGGCTTCGAGGCGGTCTATCATCTTAAGGGCGGCATCCTGAAATACTTCGAGGAAGTGCCTCAGGAAGAAAGCCTGTGGGACGGCGACTGCTTCGTCTTCGACAACCGAGTCACGGTGCGTCATGACCTGAGCGAAGGCGAGTACGACCAGTGCCACGCCTGCCGCCACCCGATCAATGCAGAGGAGCGCGCGTCCGAGCACTATTCGCCAGGTGTCAGCTGCCCGCATTGCTGGGACACCCTGAGCGAAAAGACCCGGCGTAGCGCCATCGACCGGCAGAAGCAGATCGAGCTGGCCAAGGCCCGCAACCTGCCGCACCCGATCGGTTACAACTACAAAGCCGAGGCTTGATGCATGTCTGCACGCCTGATTTATGTGATGGACCCGATGTGCTCCTGGTGCTGGGGTTTTGCACCCGTGGCAGCGGCCCTGATCGCCCAGGCGCGTGATGCAGGTGTGCCCACCCACCTGGTGCCGGGCGGGCTGCGTACCGGCGGCAGTGCCCTGGACAGCTCTACCCGCAAGTACATCCTCGAGCACTGGCAGGCGGTGGCCGATGCCACCGGCCAGCCGTTCCGCTTCGAGGGGGCCATGCCCGACGGCTTCGTCTACGACACCGAGCCGGCCTGCCGTGCCCTGGTCAGCGCCCGCGAACTGGACGCCGAGCGCGTCTGGCCGCTGCTGGCGCTGATCCAGCGTTCGTTCTACGAGCAGGGCGTGGACGTGACCGTTGCACCGCATCTGGTCGACCTGGCCGAACAGGCGGGCTTCGACCGCCCCGTGTTCGCCGAGGCCTTCGCCCGTGCCGACACCCGCGCCGCCACTGCAGCCGATTTCAGCTGGGCCCAGGACCTGGGCATCGCCGGTTTCCCGACCTTGCTTGCCGAACGTAATGGCCAGCTGGCCCTGCTGACCAACGGCTACCAGCCGCTGGAGCGCCTGCAACCCTTGCTCGGCCGCTGGCTGCAGCAGGCCGCCTGTGCTTGATGTGCCTGGGTCACCCGACCCGGTGCCGGGCAAGCCTCACACTGCGGCCGATCGACTGAGCTGGGCGGAAATCCGCCGCCTGGCCCTGCATCACAAGAAAAACCTCTGGTCCGCCAACCTCATCGCCGTATTGGCGGCCTGCTGCAGCGTGCCTATCCCGCTGCTGCTGCCGCTGCTGGTGGACGAAGTGCTGCTGGGCCATGGCGATGCCGCGCTGAAGTGGATGAACCACCTGCTGCCGTCCAACTGGCAGGTGGCGGCAGGTTACATCGGCCTGATGTTGCTGCTGACCCTGTGCCTGCGCCTGGCCGCCCTGGCATTCAACGTGCTCCAGGCCAAGCTGTTCGCCGGCCTGGCCAAGGACATCGTCTACCGCCTGCGCATTCGCCTGATCGAGCGGCTCAAGCGCATCTCGCTGAAGGAATACGAAAGCCTGGGCAGCGGTACGGTGACCACCCACCTGGTCACCGACCTGGACACCCTCGACAAGTTTGTCGGCGAAACCCTGAGCCGCTTCCTGGTGGCCATGCTGACCCTGACCGGCACGGCGGCCATCCTGATCTGGATGCACTGGCAGCTGGCCTTGCTGATATTGCTGTTCAACCCGCTGGTTATCTACTTCACGGTGCAGTTGGGCAAGCGCGTCAAACACCTGAAAAAGCTCGAGAACGACAGCACCGCACGCTTTACCCAGGCGCTGGCGGAAACCCTCGACGCCATTCAGGAGATCCGCGCCGGCAACCGCCAGGGCTATTTCCTCGGTCGCCTTGGCCTGCGCGCCCGCGAAGTGCGTGACTACGCAGTGGATTCGCAATGGAAGAGCGACGCCAGCGGCCGCGCCAGTGGCCTGCTGTTCCAGTTCGGCATCGATATCTTCCGCGCCGCGGCCATGCTTACCGTGCTGTTCTCCGACCTGTCGATCGGCCAGATGCTGGCGGTGTTCAGCTACCTGTGGTTCATGATCGGCCCGGTGGAGCAGCTGCTCAACCTGCAATATGCCTATTACGCCGCCGGTGGTGCGCTGAGCCGCCTCAACGAACTGCTGGCACGCGACGACGAGCCGCAGTACCCGGCTGCCAGCGATCCGTTCGCCGGCCGCGAGACGGTGGGCATCGAAGTGCGCGACCTGCGCTTTGCCTATGCCGAAGAGCCGGTGCTCGAGCACCTCGACCTGTCCATCGCCCCGGGCGAGAAGGTGGCGATCGTCGGCGCCAGCGGTGGTGGCAAGAGCACCCTGGTGCAGCTGCTTCTGGGCCTTTATAGCGCCCAGGCCGGCACCATCCGCTTTGGCGGTGCCAGCCTGCAGGAAATCGGCCTGGAAACCCTGCGTGAAAACGTCGCGGTAGTGTTGCAGCACCCGTCGTTGTTCAACGACACCGTGCGCGCCAACCTGACCATGGGCCGTGACTGCAGCGACGAGGCCTGCTGGCAGGCGCTGCGCATTGCCCAGCTTGATGCGACCATCGCCGCCCTGCCGCAGGGCCTGGACAGTGTGGTGGGGCGCTCCGGCGTGCGCTTGTCCGGTGGCCAGCGGCAGCGCCTGGCCATTGCCCGCATGGTGCTGGCCGAACCCAAGGTGGTGATCCTCGACGAGGCCACCTCGGCCCTGGATGCTGCCACCGAATACAACCTGCACCAGGCCCTGGCGCGCTTCCTCAGCGGCCGCACCACACTGATCATCGCCCACCGCCTGTCGGCGGTGAAACAGGCCGACCGGGTGCTGGTGTTCGATGGCGGGCATGTGGCCGAGGATGGTGACCACCAGCAGCTGATTGCCGAGGGTGGGTTGTATGCCAAGCTGTACGGGCACCTGCAGCAGAGCTGAATTTGTGGCAGCCTGTGGGGGCCTTATCGCCGGCAAGCCAGCTCCCACAGGATTACCACAGGCCTGAGCATTGTGGGGTACCTGGACTGCCCCCGAAAAGTTGGACAGTTTTAGCCAGTAGCCTGAGTCCTGTAGCTGACAGGGCTCAGGCCATTGAGTTT
>NZ_JBNRIJ010000017.1:0-30097 GCF_053557675.1 Pseudomonas sp. XP1
ATTCGCCTTGATGAAGACTCAAGGCGAATACATGAGCAAAGGGGGCAAAAAGCATTGCCCACAACCATAGAATCTCCCACAGGGGGCCGCGTTATGTACAGTTCCATGCGAGCTGGCTTGCGGTAACGATTCCTTTCACGACGCCTTGCGTGTCTTCTTCGCCGGCTTCTTGCCACCGAGGCTGCGCTTGAGCAGTTCGGTGAGGTCGAGGATGTCGGCGCTTTTCCCCGCTTCCGTCGCCTCGCCCTTCTCCACGGTCTCGATCTTGCCTTTGCTGGCCTTCTCTTCCACCAGGTCCATGATGGTCTGGCGGAAGGCATCGTGGTAGTCCGCCGGCTTCCAAGGGCCGCTCATGTCTTCCACCAGGCGCTTGGCCATGTCCAGTTCGCGCTTGTCCACCTTGGCCTCGGTGACGCTGCTGTCCAGTTCCAATGTTTCCAGCCCGCGCACCTCCTCCGGCCAGCGCAGGGTGATCATCACCAACGCGTCGTCCAGTGGCCGCAACAACGCCAGGTGCTGACGGGTGTGCAGCACCACCGTGGCCAGCGCCACCTTGCTGGTTTTCGCCAGGGTTTCGCGCAGCAAGGCGTATACCTTGCCGCCACGTCGGTCGGGGGTTAGGTAGTACGGCGTGTCGAAGTGCTGCAGCGGGATCTCGCCAGCTTCGACGAAGGAAAAGATATCGATCGTCTGGGTCGCCTCGGGGCGGGCCTTGCGGATTTCCTCCTCGCTGATCACCACGTAGCGGCCCTTCTCGAACTCGACGCCCTTGACGATGTTGTCCTTGTCGATTTCCTTGCCGGTGACCTTGTTCACCCGCTTGTAGCCGACCGGCTCCATGCTGCGCTTGTCGAGCCAGTCAAAATCGACCCGCTCGGTGCGCACCGCGGTATTGAGGGCCACGGGGATGTGCACGAGGCCGAAACTGATGGCGCCTTTCCAGATTGCCCTAGCCATGAAGCTGCTCCCAGGGTTGCCTGCCAATACCTGAATCGACTGCAACGGGCGGCGAAGGTTTAGCCGCCCCGCCCTACGGCAGCGGGTTGCCACCCGTCACGCCAAAAACCTCGCCGGTGATGTAGCTGGATTCCTGGCTGGCCAGCAACACATAAACCGGCGCACATTCGGCGGGCTGCCCCGGTCGCTTCATCGGTGTATGCGCGCCGAAGTCGGGGATTTTCTCTGGTGGTTGACCGCCGCTGGGCTGCAGCACGGTCCAGATGGGACCAGGGGCCACGGCATTGACCCGGATACCGCGCTCGATCACCTGCTTGGCCAAGGCCTTGGTGAAGGCGACGATCGCGGCCTTGGTGGTGGCATAGTCGAGCAAGGTGGCTGAAGGCTGATAGGACTGGATCGAGGCGGTGTTGATGATGGTCGCCCCCGCCGGCATCAGCGGCACGGCCGCCTGGCACAGCCAGAACAGCGCGTAGACGTTGGTTTTCAAGGTGTGGTCGAACTGCTCGTGGCTGACCTGGCTGATGTCCTTGCGCGCTTCCTGCTTGCCGGCGACGTTGACCAGGATGTCCAGGCCACCGAGCTGCTCGTGGGCCTGATCGACCAGCTCCTTGCAGAACTGCTCATCCTTAAGGTCACCGGCAATAGCCACCACCTTGCGGCCTTCTGCTTCGATCAGCTTGATGACTTCGCGGGCGTCGGGTTGTTCGATAGGCAGGTAATTGAGGGCAATGTCGGCGCCCTCTCGGGCGAAGGCGATGGCCACGGCCCGGCCGATGCCCGAATCGGCACCGGTGATCAGCGCCTTGCGCCCTGCCAGCCGGCCAAAGCCCTTGTAGGTGGTTTCGCCATGGTCTGGCTCGGGGTGCATGTTGGCGTCCAGCCCCGGTGCTGGCTGGCCTTGGGCCGGGAACGGCGGGTGCGGGTACTGGGTCAGCGGGTTCTGCATGCTGAACTGGTCGTGGGGTTTGCTGGGCATGGGGCACTCCTCTGGTGAAACCGGTATTGGCCCAATCGCGGGCTGGCCCGCCCCCACAGGTATTGAAGCTGGTGGTAGTCCTGTGGAGGTGGGCCAGCCCGCGAAGGCCGCTCTACAGATTTCGAGGTAAACCGCCATCGATGGTTTTTTCCAACTGGCCCATACACCGACCAGCGGTCAACGCGTCACTCAAAGCGACTAGTTCCGTACCGCAACTGCCGCATCGTTGTCGTTGTCATGCGCATCGCCTGGGCCTCTGCCGGCCATGCCACCAGGGTCACCATCGCCGGCCCCAGGGCCACCATAGCCACCAACCGCCATCACCTCCGTGACCACTGCCTCCGCTTCCCCTGAGTTCAAAGGACCGAATATAAGGCCAAGGCAAGTGTCAGCGCCTGCCAGCAATCACGCCTGGCTGAACAGCACCCGCCTGAAAGCCTCGGCCGCCAGGTGCACCTGCACCGCCCAGTCCTGCGCCGCGTCACTGCCGGCGTCATCGGAAATGTACTTCAGGCACACGAACGGGATGCCTTCGCCGCGTGCGATCAGGGCCAGCACGTAGGCTTCCATGTCGACCACGTCATAAGGTGCATCGCCATGGTTGATCTCGAAGCTGTCGCCACTGCCGCAGGTCTCCAGGGCCAGGCCGGGGATCTGCGCCCCATGCTCCAACACCACCGGGATGTCCGACAGAGGCGTCTGGTAGCGAGCGAAGCCCAGCGGGGTCACGTCCATGTCGCGCTGCACGAAGCGGGTGCAGCACACCACTTCGCCCTTGCCATGGCGCTGACTGCCGGCCGAGCCGAGGTTGACGATCAGCCTGGGCCGGCGCGCGGCAATGGCCTTGGTCAGGGCGATGGCGGCATTGACCTTGCCGATACCGGTGAACACGGTGTTGACGTCAGCGAATACATCGCCGGCCTCGGCTTCGAGGGCGAAGACAAACAACGTGTCGTCCAGGGAAATGTCGGGGAATTGCTTGATCAGCATCATGGCGCTGGTGGTTCCGGGTGGCTGCGAAAGGCGCGGCCATTTTCGGCCAACCCTGGCTAATTGCAAGCCCCGGCGGCCACCACGGCCCTTAACGCCTGCGCCTTGCCCAAGCCGGCAGCACTGGCCTCGGCCAGGCATCGCAGTTGCTGGTCGGCATGGGTGCCGTCGCGCAGCAGGCGTTGTGCATGCTGGAAGGCGCGTTCGGCGTCTACGGTGTCGATCGGTACCTGCTCCAGCAACTGGGCCAACCACCCTTCGGCCGTGACGGGCTGTTGCTCATGCAGGCCAACGAACTCGCCCCGGCGCCCATGGCGCATGGCGCGCCAGTAGTTTTCCTGGGTGATCCAGCGCAGCTCGCGGTTGCAGGCTGCCGGGTCATGCCGGTACACGATGCTGTGCTCGACCAAGTGGCGAAACAGCGCGGCGATGCACAGCGCATCCTCAAGCCGCGGGCAGCCATCGCAGATGCGCAGTTCGACCGTCGGGAAGCGCCGCGAAGGCCGAATCGCCCACCAGAAGTCGCCATCTGCGGCCAGCGACCCTGTGCGTTGCAGCAAGGCGCGGTAGCGCTCGTAGGCGGCCCAGTCCGGCAAAGGCTCGGGCAAGCCCATGTGCGGCCACTCCCCGCAAATAACCCGACGATAGCTCATGTAGCCGGTGCACTGGCCTTCCCACAGCGGGGATGACGTACTCAGCACCAGCAACAAGGGCAACCAGCCCAATACACGGTTGATCACTTGCATGCGGTCGCAACCTGGCGGTACGCCCACGTGTACATGCAGGCCGTTGAGCAGGCTGCGCCGCGCCACCTGCCGGTAGTCAGCGAACAGTTGCTGGTAATGCGCCGGGGTGGCAGGTTTCTGCCGCAGCCAGGCGCCGTTGGGGTGGCTTGCCGCACCGTACAGGCCCATGCCCTCTTCGGCCAGCGCGGTGCTGAGCCGCTGGCGGCTGTGCTGGAAGAACTCGCGTGCCTCGAACAGGTTGGCGAACACCGGCGAGGCCACCTCGATCTGGCTGCGGAACATTTCCTGGGCAAAATGCTGGCCCAAGGCTTCCTGGCAACGCTCGAACACAGCTGGCGAAGGCGTGGCTGGCACCTGCCCTGTGTCCAGGTTCACCAGCAGGTATTCTTCCTCGATGCCGAACGTGCAGGGTCGGGCCATGCTGCCTCAGCTGTTGCGGGTAACTGTGAGCACCACCGCGGCGATGCGCTCGACCTGCTGGTAACCGGGTTCGCTCAGTTGCTCGCCGAACACGTCCGGGTCGATTTCCCGATACACCCAGGACCATTCCGGGCCTGCCAGGCGCAGGCGGATGGCTTCGAGCAAGGCGTCTCGGCCGTCGACTATCGCCACTCCGGTATACAACAGTAGCGAGCCCCCTGGGCCGAGCCGCTCGCAGGCTTGTTCGACGATCCGCAGCGAAAGCTGCGCACCGAGCGAACCGCCACCATGCCGATAGGTACGTTCGCTGGCATCGAGCATGTATGGCGGGTTGGCAACGATAAGGTCGAACAGGCCGGTAATGCCGCCGAGCAGGTCACTAGGTTCCACGGAGACATTGCTCAGGCCCGCCAATGCCGCGTTGATCGCAGTGTAACGCAGCGCGAGCGGGTTGATATCCACGGCGCTGACCTGGGCATGGGGAACCGCCCTGGCAATCAGCAAGGCGCCGACACCCGTGCCGCAACCGATGTCCACCGCATGCTCGACGCGCTTTGGGGTACGTTGCAGGTGATCCTGGATGACTTGGGCGAAACGGTAACTGTCGGGGCCGAAAAACACCGCGTCGGATTGTTGAGTGGGGTACGCAGAGTGCACCAGCAGCAGGTCGTCGAGCGTGGACCAGCGCACGCTGCTGATCAACAAATCACCGTGCTCCTCGAGAACCTGGGCCTGCCGCATCTGATCCAGCTCATCGGCAGAAACCAATGATGAACAGAACGGACGGTTCCAGCCGAACACATCGCGCACTGTCCGGGCCTGCCTGGCATCCGGGCGCGCATTCACGCGAGCATGGGTTGCCGGGGTGACGCAGGTGAAGTGGTAGCCGTCGGCGCGCAGGCGCCTGCCCAATCGCAGCATTGCCTGGTCAGCCTGAATCTGTTGCGGATCGAGAAGCATCAGCGGGTCACCTCCTGTACAAGGCCGGTAGCACGCAGGTAGCGCCGAGTGGCCAGCAAGCCTTCCGGTGTTGCATGGCGGTTACCGGACATCGTGTCGATCAAGCTCTCGATATCGGCGTCCGGGGCAGAAGCTGCAAGCGCGTCATCCGAATGCACTTGCACCTCCCAACTGCCAGGCAGCACGCGGCGCCCCCGGGCTTGCCAGCCTGCCGCGATCCAGTCGTGCCATAGTTGTTTTTCATAGGCAGTGAACACCCCATACATCGGTGCCGAGGGACCGTCGATGAGCGCCCACCAGCGGCTGTTGGCAGGAGCTTCACCGCGGCGGATCCAGCCCTGTGCCTGCAGGGCCTGCACAAACGCGGGCATGGCGCCGGGCTCGGCCAGCCATTGGTTGATGGTGCGCTTTTGCAAGCGGCAATGGTCGGAATGCATGAACTGGCCAAAATTGCGCTTGTGCTCCAGTGCCGACAGCAACTCGGATTCAAGATCGAAGCTGCTGATCAGGCTGGGGGTATCAAGCCCCAGGTCGTTCAAGCGGTACCCGCTGCGCACACGCTGGTAGAACTGGCCAGCGTCGTTGGCCGGGCAGAGTTGGCGCAGCGCCTGGATGGACAGATGCGCATGCCCGCTGGCAGCGTTGTCGATGGTCACGTGAAGCTGGAAATAATGGCCATCGATGCCCATTTCCGCCAGTTCGTAGGTGGTAATCAGCAGATGCAACGGTGGTTGTTCATAGCCCAGGTTGTAGCCGATCACCTCGGGAAGAAAATCATCCCCGTGGCGCCCCAATGCCAACTGCAAGGCCCCTTGCAGGTAACGCTGGTCGTCCAGCTCAGGCAAACCCAGGCAACCCAGCCGGCTCAACAGCCGTTGGTAGATCAGCACATGGTTACAGCGCGGATCACCGCCGCCCAATTCTTCCAGATAGGTGCGAATCAGGCCGTGATAACGCGGATCGCCCCAATGTCGCAAGGTACTGTGCAGCCATGCCCCGTCCACTGCCTTGGTGGGCGCCACCTGTTGCAGGAACCACAAAGCCTGGGCGCGGTTGGCAAAATAGCGCCGCGGTGCGCCTTGGCGTCGTTGCTCGAGGTAACTGGCATAGGCTTCGGCCACCCGGCTTGCATGGCAAGCGCTCCACGCCTCCAGCTGAGCAGGATCGGCAGGCAGGTCATCCGGCAAACGCTGCGCGCGTGCCAGTTGTTCGCTCAGCCACGCTGCGCTCGTGGCGTCGTGGCCCATGAGCAACTTGTGGTAACGCTCCTTCAGGCTTGGCCCATTTGCCGAAGCCGGTATCACCGCGCCGGTCTTGCGGGTCATTACCGTCATGCCGTAGTCCTTGTCCGCGTTTTATTGGCTGGGTTTCTGGCCGGGCATCGGCTCAGGGTCCGGCGCAGGTTGGGGAGCAGGTTTGTCGCCGGGTTGCTGCATCTGCAGCGAAGGTTTGCTCTGGTCGGCATCCTTTGCCGGGTGGTCGTTGTCCCGGTCGAAACAGCCACCCAGCACGCCAAGTGTGCCCACCAGCGCCATCAGAGGGATCAATCGCATGGGGTTCTCCTCTTGTGCAGAATCGCAGTGCCCGATCACCCGGGCACTGCGCAGCCTCACTTACGAACGGCCGCCCTTGCGGCCCGATTCGCTGGTACGGCCACCTCCGGATTGCTGGCCGCCCTTGCGCCCAGCTTCGGAGGCTTTTTCGCGGTCATTGGCAAAGTTGCCCGGGTTCTTGTTGCCACCCTGGCTGCCTTGCTGGTTGCCGGTGCGGCTGTTCTCTTTGTTGGCCATGGTCTTAAACCTCGTATGACTTCGGAATGCACGGCATTACCTGCCGTACACCTGTTGGGAGTTCGGTCATTTCGGCGGATTCGGTTTAATGCGAAGCGTTCGGACCAGCGGCATTAAATAAGCGGCATCAGCATATTTTGCGCGCCTGTCAGTCGTGCGATGTGCTATCCAGGCGTGCCTGTCGCCTTCCCAGCCAGGCTCCGGTCATCGCCCAGCCCAAGGCAATCAGCGTACCGATCAGCATCGCCAGTTGCGGGTGCTCGCCCATTACGTCCAGCACTCGTTTGAGCCAGCCACTCAATGCATCACCGCCGCGGTAGACGACCGTGTCGATGAAGTTCTTGGCCTTGTACTTGTCCTCGGCGGGCAGCACGGTGAACAGCATCTCCCGCCCCGGCCGCACCAGCGCGTATTCACCGGCCCGGCGCACCACCATCACCACCACGAACACGGCGAACACCGGGGCCAGTGCCAGCCACATGAAACCCGCGGCCATCACCAGCGGCACCGCCACCAGCAGCACGCCCACCCCCATTCGGCGGGCCAGGCGACCGGTGAGAAACACCTGGGTAAGGATGGCCAAGGCCTGTACTACGGTGTCGATCAGGCCGAACACCTGGGTTTGCCGGGTACGGTCGGTGAAGGTTTCGCTGACGATGCGCGCCTGTTCGAAATACAGGAAGGTGCTGACGCTGGCGAGCAACACCACGAACAGGGCAATGCCCAGCAGGTAGGGCGAGCGCAGTACGGCAGTGGCACCGGCAAACGGGTTGCCGCCCAGTGGCCGTGAATCTGCCCGCTCGGCTTGCGCAGGCAGTGGGTGCCGCGTTCGCCAGCGTTGCAGGTACAACGTAGCGCCGATGCTGCCCAGCAGAAACGCGGCGGCCAGCACCAGCAACCCGGCATGGCCCAGCGGCGCCACCAGCAGCGTACCCATGATGGGGCCACTGAGCCCACCCAGGCTGGCCCCGGCCGCCAGCAGGCCGAACAGGCGCTTGCCTTGCGCGGTTGAGAAAAGGTCGGCGAGCACGCTCCAGGCCAACGAGATGCTCAGCAGGTTGAACACCGACAACCAGATATAGAAGGCCCGAGCCGTCCACGAAGCATCGGAATTGCGGGCAAACAGCACGGCGAACAGCAGGAGGTTGCTGGCGAAAATGCCGTAGGTCCAGGGCAGGATGCGTCGGCGCGGCACCTTGGAGGCCAGCCAGCCAAACAACGGCAGGCACACCAGGGTGGCAATGAAGGTGCCGGTGAACAGCCATTGCAGGTTGTCCACGCCACCGGCAACGCCCATGGTTTCGCGCACCGGGCGCAGCATGAAATAGCCAGTGAACAACAGGTAGAACAACAGCAAACCGGCGGTAACCGCCGGCCATTCGCCGGGCTGGATGTTCAACCCCTGATCCAGGCGCCGCCGCCAGGCTGCCATGGGGTCAGGCAAACTGCTTGATCAGCGCCTGTTGCTGCGCCTGGGTCAGCAACGGCCCGTGCCCGGCCCTGAGCTGGTCAAGTTGGCGCTCGGGCCGGCTGGTCGCTGGGATGACCGTGGTCACCGCCGGGTGGCTGATGGCGAACTTCAGAAACAGCTGCGCCCAGCTGCCGATACCCGCCTCTGCCGCCCAGCCGGGCAAGGCCTGGTCCTTCACCCGGGCGAACAGGCGGCCATCGTCGAATGCCCGGTTGATCAGCACGGCAACGCCCTTGTCCTGGCACAGCGGCAGCAGTTCGCGGGCCGCGTCGGGGGCATTGACCGAGTAATTGATCTGGATGAAGTCCAGCGGTTCGCTGCGCACGATCCGGGCGACCTCGTCCTGGCCACTGTTCAGGTAATGAGTGATACCGACATAGCGGGTCTTGCCTTGCTGCTTCAATTCGCGGGCATAGGCCAGCTGGGTCTGCCAGTCCCGCAGGTTGTGGATCTGCAGCAAGTCGACCTTGTCGGTGCGCAGGCTCTCGAGGCTGCCGGCCCATTGCGCTTCGGCGTCTGCCCGGCTGTCGGCGGCTATCTTGGTGGCGATGAAGCATTGCCGGTGCCAGCCGCCCTCTTCCAGCAACTGGCCAAGAATGCTGTCGGCGCCGCCGTAGTTGGGCGAGGTGTCGATGACCCGGCCACCGCCTTCGAAGAACGCCTTCAGTACAAGTTTCAGCTGCTGGTACTGAGCCGAGCCGGCTTGCACTTCGAAACTGCCGGAAGTTCCTGCACCGATCACCGGCAGCGCTTCACCGGTGGTCGGCACGTTGCGGGTCAGCAAACCCTCCGGGGCAGCGGAGTGCAACCAGGGGCTGGCGGCCAGCAAGCCAAGGGTGGCACCCGCGCGTAGGACATCACGACGTGCGTACATGGAAAAGCTCCCGTCATGAAGCGGAAATTTCCAAGGCTAGCCGCTGTACCCCGCTGCGTCCGGTGTTTCTGTATCTGGATGTTTAGCGATCAGACGTGCAGCAGCAGGCTCAGGTCGATACCCGTCTCGCTCATGGGCGGGCACCAGTAGTACCCACCGGTCAGTGGCCGGCTGAAGCGGTACAGGCCGTCGATGATGCCGTCCTCCAGGCCGCTCATGCGCCGCAGCTGCACCTCGAACGCATCGAAACTATGGCCCAGGGCCACGAAGGCCAGGCCAGCGCCACGTTGGTCGGCCCAGGCCACCGAACGACGAACCATGAACGCTTCTGGTTCGAAACTTTCCTGGGCAGTGCGCTTGACGTGGGCGGACTCGGGGGCGTCCTCGAGCTCTTCGTTGTCGCTGAGGCGACGGCCGATGATGTTGTCCTGGTCGGCCTGGGGCAGCGACTTGAAGTACTCCAGGTCGTGCTTCCACAACTGGAAAGCGGCAAAGCTGGAGCCATCGGCGCCAATGGCCGCCTGCACGGCCTCCTGGTCCACCGGGTTTTCGGTGCCGTCCTCATAGCCGGTCAGGTCATGGCCGCCACGGTGCAGGAAGCCGTCGACGCTGTCGGCCAGGCGCAAGGCCGGTGCCAATGCCTGCTCCAGGGCCTGGGCCTGCAGCAGCAGGTCACCGCGCTGGTTGCCACGCAGCCACAGCCACAGGGCGTGTTGGGTGCTGGGGTTTTCGACCGCAGCATCCAGCTGAGGGAACGCTCGCAAGCCAGGTACTTCACGGCCCAAGGCCTTGGCCAGCGGGGCGCCGACACCCATGATCAACTGTTCGCCATCGACCTGCGGCAGCAAGGCATCGAGCGCAGCAGGCAGGGCCTCGGGCGACTGCAGGGTGAAGAACAGGTGACGGGCGTGGGCCGGCACCGGGGTGGCAAGCAGACCTTGCTGGAACGGCATGACAGGCTAATCCTCGGTAAAAAGCAGGAATGCTACTGTGCCAGCAGGCCCACTGCAACGAGGCATACAGCCTCACCGGCCGCTGCACTTGGAAACAAACGGTTACCAAGTGATGGCGCTTTGCAATTAGCTATCAATCAGGGCCGACCTACACTGCTCGGGATCCTTCGTCCGAGTGACTGCCCATGACCGCCTCACCTTTGCTCACCGCCTTTCTGCCGCTGGCCTTGGGCATCATCATGCTCGGCCTCGGGTTATCACTGACCCTGGCCGACTTCGCCCGCGTGGTGAAGTACCCCAAACCGGTGGTGGTAGGCCTGGTTTGTCAGATCCTGCTGCTGCCGCTGGTGTGCTTCCTGATTGCCAACGGCTTCGGCCTGGAGTCGGCCCTGGCGGTGGGGCTGATGCTGCTGGCCGCCTCGCCAGGCGGCACCACGGCCAACCTGTTCAGCCACCTGGCCCATGGCGATGTGGCGTTGAATATCACCCTGACGGCGGTCAACTCGCTGATCGCGATCCTGACCATGCCACTGCTGGTGAACCTGTCGTTGAGCTGGTTCATGGCATCGGACCAGGCCATACCGCTGCAGTTTGCCAAGGTGATGCAGGTGTTCGCCATCGTTCTGCTGCCGGTGGCGCTGGGCATGCTGGTTCGCCGCTTCGCACCCGCTTTTGCCGCGCGCATGGAGAAGCCGATGAAGCTGGTGGCCGCATTGTTCCTGGCGTTCACCATCGTCCTGGCGCTGGCCAAGGATTGGCAGACCGTGGTTGCGTATGCGCCGGTAGTGGGCCTGGCGGCGCTGCTGTTCAACCTGCTGAGCCTGGGCGTGGGCTACTGGGTGCCGCGCCTGTTGAACATCCCCAAGCGCCAGGCGATTGCCATCGGCATGGAGATCGGCATCCACAACGGCACCTTGGCGATTGCCCTGGCATTGAGCCCTTCGCTGCTGAACAACGCCACCATGGCGGTGCCGGCGGCGCTGTACAGCCTGATCATGTTCTTTACCGCAGCGGCGTTCGGCTGGTGGGTAAGCCGCGGGCATGTGGCGACGCAGCCCAAGGGTGAAACCGTAAATTGAAGGTACCGCTTGTGGCCCTATCGCCGGCAAGCCAGCCCCCAAAGGTACAGTGCTGGGCTGAGGGCTGGCGCTGTCCTTGTGGGAGCCGGCTTGCCGGCGATAGGGCCGGTACAGGTTTTTACAAATGGCTGCGCTTACGCCGCATCTGCTGCTTCAGCACTTTCAGCGGCGGAGCATAGAAAAACCCGAACGACACACTCCCCGTACGCCCCTTCACCGCATGATGCAACCGGTGCGCGCGATGCAAACGCTTGAGGTAGCGGTTGACCGGCCGTGGCTTGCGTGGCCAGTGCCGGTGAAACAACCCGTCGTGGGCCACGACATACAGCACGCCGTACCCCGCCACCCCGCCACCCACCCACTGCAAGGGTGCAAGGCCACTCTTGCCCATGGCCACCAGCAGCGTGGCGATCAGCCCCAGGGCCACAAGGTACAGGTCATTGGTTTCGAGCATGCCCAGTTGCGGCTCATGGTGCGAGCGGTGCAGCCACCAGCCCCAGCCATGCATGATGTACTTGTGAGCCAGCGTGCCAACGCCCTCCATGGCCACCAGAGTGCCGAACAGTACGGCGAGATTGAACAGCATGGAACGGTCCGGGGGATGGCAAGGGAAGGCGCAAGGGTACCGATTGCCCGCGTTTTTTTCCATGCAGGCGTGACCGGATGACGAAAGGTGTAAGCTCGGTGCGCTGGCAATTGCAGCCACAGGTGCTGACGGCAGGCCAGGACGTACAACTGGAAAGGACTTCTTCATGCGCATTCGCCCTACCCTCGAGCACGACATTCCATGGCTACCGGGCGTCGAACGCTCGGCTGCCCAGGCCTTTGCCGCCCGGCCGGCGCTGGCATGGCTGGCGCAAGGAGATGTGATGGACTGCGGCGCCCATCAGGCATTTGTCGAAGCTGGCGGTAGCTGGGTGGCCGAAGAGCCGGATGGGCGCATTATGGGATTTGCCTGTGCCCGGATCGAGGATCATGCGCTGCATCTTCATGAAATTTCGGTGCACCGGGAGGCCCAGGGGCAAGGTTTCGGGCGCAAGCTGCTGCTGCAGGTGATCGATGCGGCGCGTCAGGCCGGGGTGCGGGAGCTGACCCTGACCACCTTTGCCGATGTGCCATGGAATGCGCCGTTCTACGCGCGCATGGGTTTCGAGGTTATCGATGAGGGGCTGCTGGATGCACGCTTGCAGCAGATTCTGGCCAGCGAGCGTGCCCATGGCCTTGAGGGCCGCTGTGCGATGCGCCTTGGCTTGGATAACTAGACCCGCGGCTGCTCTGCAGCCCCATCGCCGGCAAGCCAGCTCGCACGGGGACCGCGCAGTGCAAAAGAGCTGCACATTACCTGTGGGCTGGCTTGCCGGTGATGGGGCCGGTACAGGCACCAGGGCCTTCATTCATCGACACTGACCACTGAACCTTCTGCCACACAATACCTGTCCCGCCCTTGGCGCTTGGCCTGGTACAGCGCCGCATCCGCTGCCGCCATCAGGCGCTCGGCCGTCACTCCCTCCCGCGCCAGGTCACCCACGGCAATCCCCGCACTGAACGATACCCGCCCCAGTGGGCTGCCCGCATGCTCCAGCGGCTGCCGACGCAACAGCTGTTGTACTTCCTGCACCAGCAGTTCCGCCCCGCGAGCATCGGTATCAGGCAGCAGCAGTGTGAACTCCTCGCCCCCATAGCGCACAGCCAGGTCGGCCGGCCGCTTCAGTGCTTGCTGCAGCAACTCGGCAAAGCGCCGCAGGCACTGGTCGCCCGCTGGGTGCCCGTAACGGTCGTTGTAGGCCTTGAAGTAATCCAGGTCGAGCATCACCAGCGCCAGCGGATAGCCCTGGCGTCGTGCACGGCGCAGCTCCGGCTCGAACACGGCATCCAGCCGACGGCGGTTACCCAGGCCGGTGAGGCTGTCGGTCAGTGCCAGGGCCTTCAGGGTCTGATGTGCCTGGAGCAGCGCCCGCTCGATGACGATACGCTCGCGCAACTGGCGCAGCACCACGCCACCAAAGGCCGCCAGCCCCACCAGCAACAACAGCAACAACGCCACCGACTTGATAGCATCGTGCCGCCAGGGCGCGACGATCGATTCCCGCGACAACCCCGCCTCCACTACCAGTGGGTAGCTGCCCAGCGCGCGATAGCCATACAACCGTGGCGTACCGTCCACCACGGCGACCGCTTCGGCCACCCCTTCGCTTGCGTGCGGCAGGTGGTTGCGGAAGATCTCGCTGCTGCTCAGGCTGCGGCCCACCACCTGCTCGACGAACGGCCGCCGTACCAGGATGGTGCCGTCACGCTTGGCCAGCACCAGCGCGCCGCGTTCGTCGATCTTGAAGTCGCCGTAGTAACGCACGAACCACTCCACCTTGATGGTGCCCAGCAACACCCCGGCGAAGCTGCCATCGGCATATTGCAGGCGCCGTGAAATGGGGATGATCAGGTCGCCAGTGGAACGGCTGCGCACCACCGAGCCGATGTGTACGCCACGGTCTGTATGGTCGCGGTGGTAGATGAAATAGTCGCGGTCGCCATTGTTGGCATTGGGCGGGACTACCGCCTGGTCGGTCACGATCCAGCTGCCATCCGGGCCATACACGAACAACCCGTGCAATTGCGGCATGATGCTTTTCTGCTGCACCAGCAAGGCATGCAGACGCGGCCGGTCGATGTGCTCGAAGCCGTCGCCCTCCAGGCGCTCGGCCAGCGCCGCGGTAATTGCATCGACCTGGCGGATGGCGTCTTCGGCATGCTGTGCCGTGGCCCGGGCCAGGTTGGTGACCATGTTCTCGGCGTTGGTGAAGGCGTGCCGGTAATCGCGCCAGATACGCCAGCCTTCAACCACGACGAAGGCCAGCATCACCACCAGCATGAACGCCAGTACCAGGCGGAACAGCGCCACGGCGCGGCCCTCGCCGGTTACCGCGAAGAACCCGTCCTCATCCTGTTTCCTGGCTGCACACATTGAAATCCCTAGCCATACCGCGTTCGCCGCCTTTCACTATAGTTCAGCGCCACCTGGGCGCGGCCGGCCAGTAAAAAGATTAAACCTTTGCCCTCGGTTCACCATCAACCGTACGCGACACTGAGGTCGCGCCACGGTTTAAGGAGTGAAGCATGAGCAGTCTCTTCATCAAGCGCGTCGGTTTCTCCATGGTGTTGGGCTTGGCATCGGTACAGACTATGGCGGCGAGTTCCGATGACTTCGTCGAAGCGGCCACCGAGGCCGGTATTGCCGAAGTGGTCACTGGCAAGCTGGCTCTGGAAAAAACTCAGAATGCCGAAATCAAGACCTTCGCCCAGCAGATGGTCACCGACCACACCCAGGCCAATCAGAAACTTGGCGACATCGCTCGCAAGCTCGATATTTCCGTACCCGATGAGGCGGCAATAACCGACAAGGTCAAGAAAATGATCCTGGAATGGCGGGAGGAGTCCTTTGACAAGTCTTACGTCAACAACCAGGTCGACGCTCACGAAAAGGCGGTGGAGTTGTTCAAGAAGGAAGCGGCATCTTCTGACAAGGCTGAATTGAAGGCCTTTGCCAGCGAAACCCTGCCCAAGCTGGAACAGCATCTGGAGCACGCCAAGGCGCTTCAGGCCAAACATGCCAAGTGAGGGCCGCCATGAGTAACGATGCATTGAAAGCCGAAGTGCTGACTCGCCTGCTGCATGCTCACCCCCAAGGGCTCGGCAAGGAAGTGCTGGACAACTACCGGGGCGAGAAAGCCGTGGCCGGTATGCTCAAGACGCTGCAGGAGGCCGGTTTGATCCAGGATGGCAGCGTTGCGGTGAGCAGCGACCACCAGATCAGCGTGAACTACCCCATCAAACTCTCGGCTGCGGGCGTGGAGGCAGCCAGGCAGGCAGAGTCCTGAGTCAAGCGAGCGTAGCTTGCCTGGCCAAGGCCTCAAGACAGCCTGCCCCAAGCAGTGCCGTGTTGATCGCGAGGGCCGCTGAGCGGCCCTTTGCGACAAATGCTACCTTCACGGTGCTTTTTCGACGTCCCGCGGTGGCTTGGCAGGCCCTTGAGGGTCGACTTGCGGATCCTCCACATCTGGCGAATCGGGGTCGAAACCCAAGTCCTGGCGTTTGTTCGCCTGCTCGGACGAATGGGGCCCTTGGGGATGTTTTCCTGGCTGTTGTGGTTCAGGCATGAGGCTTTCTCCAGTGAGTGTCTAGGGAAGAAACCACCGGCCTGGAAAAGTTTGATTAATCTGTATCCACAGCTAGCTGGGCACGGCATTGAACCAACGCTTCATCACGTTGTTTCAGCTGCTCCTCGAGCTGCTGCAGTTGGCGAGCCTGTTCCGTGCACAAGTCGCGCCTGGCCTCCAGGTTCTGGGCCTGCACATCCAGCTGCCGACGCATTTCCTCGCTGGCACCCTGCGCCTGGGCCAGGATCGTTCGCAAACCCTGGATCTGTGCGTCGCGCTGCTCCAGCAATTCGTCCTGCGCCCTGCAGGCGCTGGCGGCCTGGCGGTGCTCGCCCAACAAGCGCTCGTTGTCGCGGTGCAGTCGGGTCAGCTCGTCCTGCTTGACGATCATGCCTTGCTGCAGCTGACGCACCTCCACCTGCAACTGTTGCAGCTGTGCTTCGTGGCGACGCTGCTCCTGTTCACGCTGTTCGTGGCTGGCGTTGCGGTAGTGTTCCAGCGCATCGCGGGCATGACGGTGCTTGTCTTCCAGTGATCTTACCTGCTCGTCCTTGTCGGCCAGGCGCACCTGCAACTCGCCCAGCGACTGGTTGAGGCTGGCACTGCGCAGCTGTTCGGCCTGCAGGGTGCTTTGGGTGGAGAGCAGCTTTTCCGATTCGGCGGCCAGTGCGGCCACATCGATCTGATGCTGTTGGTGCGCCGCTGCCAGGGCCTGCTGGGCAATCGCCAGCTGTGCCTCCAGCTGTTCGCGCTGTCGAGTGAAGGTGCTTTCGGCCTGCTCGATCTTCAGGTCGGCCTCGTCCTGCAACTGGGTTGCCAGTTGCCCGACCATCCGGCTCAGCACATCACTCAGCGCAATGCCGCCCTCGGAAGCCACGGGCTGCTGGCCGTTCAATTCTTTCAGGTAGCGGTGAATCGTGGTCTTGGAGCCGGTGTTGCCCAGCTCGATACGTATGGCATCGATGCTGGGGTTCTCGCCCCGTGCAATCAGCGCCTGACGTGCCTGCTGCACTACAACCTTGTTTATACCGCCCCGGGCCATGCTTGCTCCTACGATTTTGTACCGTGTTATGTAGTATGTATTTACATACCAATTATGGAGACAGACCATTGCCCGTGCAAACACTTCCTATGGTGGAATAATCACGGCTTATCACATGTGATTGGTTCATGAAGGCCATACAAGGGAACAAACCAGTACGCCAGACAGCAAAACGCCCCGCTCGGCTTGAAGCCGGCGGGGCGTTGCAGAGGGCTGAGGCAGGCAGCGTCAGGTGTAGTGCTCGACCCTGGCAGGTGTTCTACGCATCAACACCTTGCCGTTGCGTATCGACACAAGTGCATGTCCCTGGCTGCGCACCATTTCGTAATCGTCCGGCGCCGACAGCAGCAACAGGTTCGCGGGCCGCCCCACCTCGATGCCGTAGCGCTCGCCCAGGTGCAGGGTGCGGGCGCTGTTGTCGGTAATCAGGTCCAGGCAGCGTTGCAGGTCTTCGTAGCCAAGCATGTGGCAGATGTGCAGGCCGGCCTCGAGAATACGCAGGATGTTGCCATTGCCCAGCGGGTACCAGGGGTCGACGATGGAATCCTGGCCAAAGCACACGTTCATCCCGGCCCGGTCGAGCTCGGCCACGCGAGTGACGCCGCGGCGTTTCGGGTAGTTGTCGAAACGCCCTTGCAGGTGAATGCTCTCGGTCGGGCAAGACACGAAATTGATACCCGATTGCTTTAACAGGCGAAACAGCTTGTAGCAGTAGGCATTGTCGTACGAGCCCATGGCCACGGTATGGCTGGCTGTCACCCGGGCGCTCATGTCGCGAACCCGCGCCTCTTCGGCCAGCACTTCGAGAAAGCGCGACTGCGGGTCGTCGGTCTCGTCGCAATGCACATCCACCAGGCAGCCGGTGCGCTCGGCCAGGTCCATCAGGAACTTGACCGAAGACACGCCCTGATCGCGGGTGTTCTCGAAATGCGGGATGCCGCCAATCACGTCGGCACCGATCGCCACCGCTTCGGCCATCAGCGCCCGGCCGTTGGCGTACGACTCGATACCCTCCTGGGGAAAGGCAACGATCTGCAGGTCGAGCAGGTGACGCACTTCTTCACGCACTTCGACCATGGCCTTGAGCGCGGTCAGGGTGGGGTCAGTGACATCGACATGGGTACGTACATGCTGGATGCCATGGTCCACCAGCATGCCGATGGTCCTTTTCGCGCGGTTCTTGATGTCGTCGTGGGTTGTGATTGCCTTGCGCTCGGCCCAGCGCTCGATGCCTTCGAACAGGGTGCCGCTCATGTTCCAGCGCGGCTCGCCGGCTGTCAGCGTGGCGTCCAGGTGGATGTGCGGCTCGATGAAAGGCGCCACTACCAGGTTCTGCCCGGCATCCAGGTCATCGGCAGCGCGCACCGCCACCCCTTCGGCCTGAGGCACGATGGCGGCGATGCGTTCGCCGTCGAGTTCGATGCGAAACAGGCCGGACCTGCCGCGCAGGCGTGCGTTGATGATGTTCATGATGCTTCTCCCTGGGCTTTGCGGGTGGCCCCTACCAGCATAGTGGCCCAAGCCTTGTGGTATTTGCTACTGGCCCTATCGCCGGCAAGCCAGCTCCCACAGGTAAATCACAGCCTTGAAGTCTGCGCAGTACCTGTGAGCTCCCACAGGTAAACCACAGCCTTGAAGTCTGCGCAGTACCTGTGGGAGCTGGCTTGCCGGCGATAGGGCCGGCGCAGGCAGCAAATCAGGCTCCGTCCAACCCCATCTGCCAGAAGTCCGCCTCCAGGCTGGACGCCTGGCCGAAAATCCCCACCAGCTCGGCAAACCGTTGCTCGGTCATGCTCCGCGCTGCCAGCTCGTCCAGATGCTTGCGCGCCGCGGTGGCGACACCCTGGTAGCCTTCACCGGCATACTCGGCGATCCACTCGCGGTACGGGTGATTGCTCAGATCGCCAATGCGCTCGGACAACGCACGGCCAATCTCGGCATAGCCGATTACACAAGGCGCCAAGGCCACATGCAACTCCAGCAGGTCACCCGCGGCACCACAGTCCAGCACATAGCGGGTATAGGCAACCGTGGCCTGGTGTTCAGGCGCGGCCTCGATATCGGCCTGGGTCAGACCCCAGCGTGCGCACAGGCGCAAGTGCAGCTCGGTTTCATCCAGAATCGCCGCCAGCCCGGCCTGCGCGGCGCGGATGTCGGCCGGGCGCCGGCTCTTGTAGGCGGCCAGCGCCCAGGCGCGGGCGAACTGGATGAGGAACAGGTAATCCTGTACCAGATAGGTGCGAAAGGCGGCTTCGCTCAACGTACCCTCGCCCATCTGGCGCACGAATTCGTGGTCGACGTAGCTGTTCCACTGCGGCGTGGCGGCAGCCTTGAGGCGGTCGAAGATATCCATGCTCATTTTTCCTCCGGGTAGACGGCATCGAAGAAGGCCAGCTCCAGCGCCACGGTGCGCAGGTAGAAGTCAGCTGCCAGCGCGGCTTCCTGCGGGCCGACCCGGTCGAGTTCGGCTTGCAGGAAGGCAACGAAGTCCTGGAATGCCGGGTTGTCGTGCAGGGTGATCCATTCGGCATGGACGAAGTTGTCCGGCATCGGTTTTGGCGCCTTCAGCGCCCAGTCCAGGTACAGGCCTTCGGCGACGTTGAGTACTGCCAGTGCGGCCGCATAGGACCGGGTGGCCGCCGCTTCGCGCATGATCGCCTTGAAGCCTGCGGTTGGCACGGTGTCGGCCGGTTCGCTGCGTTGCGTGGGGCTCACCCCCAGGGCCTCGAAGGCGCGCAGGAAGTAGGTGTTCTCGTCACTGGAGATCATCCCGGCAAAGCGGCCGAAGCGCAGGCGCGCCTCGAACGTGTCGGCGGTGGCGATGGCCGCGCCCAGCAGGGTCAGGAAGCTGTCGAGGAAGCGGTGGTCCTGCACCAGGTAGTCGACCATGATCGGGTCCGGCAGGCTGCCATCGCACAATTGGGTGACGAAGCGGTGGCCAACGGCCGCCGACCAGGTCGGCTCGCTGCGGCGGCGCAGGGACTGGCTGAAGCGTTCGGTCATGTTGCTGTCCTTGATGGAGAGTGACAGCGAGACCGCGGTGGTTGGCATGGACGGGCCTCGCAGTGAGGCCGGCAAAAAGGCAGGTTTCAAGTCCCATCCCTTCGCCGGCATGATCCGGATCAGGTTCGAAGGGTCACCGCGCTGCAGCGTCCAGCGGTTTCTCAGCCCGTTGCCGGGCTCCCCTTGGTGGCGCTCAGGTATACCCCAGGGCGCCGCTGCTGTCACCACCCAATCTGGGGGAAATGGGTGACCCACAAGTGGGGGGCTCACCCATTTTTGACGCCATGGCCATTAGCTCACATCAGGCGCCACAAGGGTTTGTTTAGAAACACATTCCTCGCATTTGGGTTGGCACAGCCGTTGCTCCAGCCCCAAAAACGGGCAAAACGCCACTGATGGCTGAAAGCCATAAGGCCGCGAGCGAGGCATAAGGCAATGAAAACACCTGCCGTGATCCACCCTGCCAGGCATGCATTCCAGCTATCCACCCTCACCACGCTGATGCTCGGCCTCGGGCTGGTGACGGCGACCGCCGCTCCCCTCGACGACAACAGCATGCCACCGCCGACCGACCCGTCGGCCTACACTGACCAGCCAGCCGACCCGACAAAGGCCTTGCTGGACCTGTTCAACATGCCGCCGGCCAACCAAGGTTCGCTGGAGCTGACCAATGGCGTGTACGGCAACCGCGACACGGTAAGCGCCAACAATGTGTTGCCACCGGCCCTGCAAACCGACAACAAATACCCCACCAATGGCAAGCCCAGCCCGCTGTTCGGGGCACTGCCGTTTACCCAGCAGCTACTGCTGTTCGAGGAATTCGGCACGGAAAAACTCGACCCCACGCTGCCGCCGCCAACCCTGACCTTCCCGGTGCCCACCCTGGGTGCGGCACCGGCGCAGGACCCCAACGTGGTTGCGCGCAGCGGCCCTAGCGGCACGGCCCTGGAAGCCTTCCTCAAACAGCCGGGCCTGTACCCGTTCCCGACCCAGTATTCCAATGTGCTCGACCGCAACCCGTGGAAGGCGCAGATTGAAATGTTCCTCAACCGCCAGCCGGTCGGCTCGCCGGCGGAAGGCCGGCCACCAGGAAAAGGCTGGTCGCACCAGCGGTGGAACGAGTTCTACCCGCAGGCGGGCTTCAAGACCGCCCAGGCTGGTGCACGCATCAACCAAGGACTGCGTGACCGCAAGCAACTGCACAACTATGCAGTCGGTGAATTTGCCCCGGGAGGTCTGTACTACCAGACCTCTGACATCCCGAACACGCTCGGCACCACCAAGGGCATCGACACCCGATTCCATCCGAAGATGCCATTGCAAAACCACAAATCGGTATGGACCTTCGACGGTACGTTCCCGCCCAAACTGCTGATGGCGCGCCATGGTCAGCCGATCCTGATGCGCCATTACAACGCCCTGCCGATCGACCCAGCAGCCAACAACGGCTTTGGCCTGCACACCCTCTCCACCCACGAGCACAACGGCCATTCGCCGGCCGAGAGCGATGGCTATGCCAATGCCTACTTCTTCCCCGGCCAGTATTACGATTACCGCTGGCCGTTGCAGCTGGCTGGTTACGACACCATCAACACCCGCGCCCAGGACCCACGCGCGGCGTTCCCCTGCTCGCCGGGGGAAACGCTGTTCGTCAATGACGCCTCGCCAGGGCTGAAAACCTGCCAGAACGGCAGCATCAAGATCCGTGGTGACTGGCGCGAAACCATGAGCACCCATTGGTTCCACGACCACATGATGGATTTCACGGCACAGAACGTCTACAAAGGCAACGCCGTGATGATGAACTACTACAGTGCCCTGGACCGCGGCAACGAGGCCCTGCAGGATGGCGTCAACCTGCGTTTCCCCAGTGGCTCGGGCATGCCGTGGGGCAACCGCGACTACGACGTCAACCTGGTGATCGCCGACAAGGCCTGGGATGCCAACGGCCAGCTGTGGTTCAACCCGTTCAACACAGATGGCTTCCTCGGCGACCAGATCCTGGTCAACTGGCAGTACCGGCCCACGCTCAAGGTGCGCGCGCGCAGCTACCGCTTCCGTATCCTGAACGGCTCGGTGTCGCGCTACTTCAAGTTCGCCGTGGTGCGTGAAATTGCCGGTACCAGTGGCGAATTCAAAGGCCCCACCGGCTCCAACCTGTCGTATGCGCGAGTGCCGTTCCACATGATCGCCAACGACGGCAACATCATGGAACACACCGTTCCGTTCGACGGTACCCTGGACCTCAACGGTGACGGCAACCTGCAGGACAACAACGGCATCCTGCCGCTGCAAGGCATTGCCGAGCGCTACGACATCATCATCAACTTCGCCAAGAACGGCATCAAGGTCGGCGACAAGCTGTACTTCGTCAACCTCGAGGAGCACCAGAGCGGCAAGGGGCCGGAAGGCGCCATCTCGCTGGCCGACGTGCTGTCGGAAAAGTACAAGCCAGTGATCAAGCAGACCACCAAAGGCCCGCGTTGGGAAAATGGTGATCCAGCAATCGGTAAGTTCCTGCAACTAGTGGTACAGCCCTACAGCGGTCAGGACTTGAGCATGAACCCGGCAGACTATGAGCCCGCCAAACCAGGGAAGGCTGCAGGCATGAAGATGCTGCCGCTGCCGATCGACCGCAACTCTGCCACCGACCAGGCCAAACTCCAGGCTGCCCGCCACCGCGAGTTCATCTTCGGTCGCTCCGACGGTACCGACACCCAGCCCTGGACCATCAAGACCGATGGCGGCTTTGGCTACTCCATGGACCCACGGCGCATCAGCGCGGCGCCACAGCTGGCCCAGCAGTCGACCGACGGCGGTTTCAGCGGCGACGGCACCCTGGAAGTGTGGAAGATCATCAACGGCGGCAATGGCTGGAGCCACCCGGTGCATGTGCACTTCGAGGAAGGCGTGGTCCTCAGCCGCGACGGCAAGGCACCGCCGGAATGGGAAAAATGGGCGCGCAAGGACGTGTTCCGCATCGGGCCGGATATCGACTCTTCGGAAGAAGTGGAAGTGGCGATCCGCTTCCGCGAGTTTGCCGGTACCTATATGGAACACTGCCACAACACCCAGCATGAAGACTCGTCGATGCTGCTGCGCTGGGACCTGGAGCACCCAGGCCAGTTCCAGGTGATGCCGACCCCGCTGCCAGGCTGGGATGGCGTGGAGTACGTCGCTTCGGTTGGCCTGCCGACCTTCCGCACCAAAGACCGTGGCGACGACGACCCCATCAACAAGCCGCCAGTCGCGGCCAACGACAGCGCGGCTACCACGGCCGGCAAGCCGATCACCCTGAACGTGCTGGCCAACGATACCGACCCGGAAGGCAACCTGCCGCTGACCGTCGTCGGGCTCAGCCAGCCAGACTCCGGCCAGGGCAATACCAGCACGGATGGCACCAAGGTGACCTACACCCCGCCGGCCACTGTCACCACGCCGTTCACCGCCAGCTTCAACTACTCGGCGCGTGACGCCAAGGGCGCCGAATCGGTAGCGCCGGCCACGGTCAGCATCGCGGTAGGTTCGGCAGCGGTGGTCGACCAGATCCAGGTCACCAGTGCCACGGTACAGGTGCTCAGCAGCAACCGTTTCACCTGGGAAATTGCTGGCACTACCTCGGTGGCCACGGGCAACAGCATCACTGTGACCGCGGCCACTACCGGCGGCCCGGTGAACCTGGGCACCGCCACGATGACCGCTTCCGGCAGCGGTGCCAGTTGGCGGTTGGTGGCAACCACCTCCGGCTACGGCCCGGCCACGCCGGCGACGGTGACCGTGAAGTCGGCGCTGGGGCAGAGCGTGACCGCGCCAGTCAGATACAAGTGAGGGTAAAGCGGGGCTGCCATGCAGCCCCGCTACCGTTATCGACGAGGGTCCATAATGTCCGGCTCATGGCGTTTCCTGCTGGTGCTCTCGCTGTTCGCCGCCAGTATCCCGTTCTGGCCGCTGCAACCGCAGCAACCCGTGGCCGACGAAGCTGCAACGCCCTGGGGCGCCGACTACTTCCCCAACATCCCGCTGCTCACCCAGGACGGTGAAAAAGTGCATTTCTTCGACGACCTGATCAAGGACAAGGTGGTCGCCATCAACTTCATTTTCACCGGCTGCTCCGATTCCTGCCCGGTGGAGACTGCTCGCCTGCGCCAGGTACAGAAAATCCTCGGTGACCGGGTTGGCAAGGACATCTTCCTATACTCCATCAGCATCGACCCCTACAACGACACCCCCGCCACCCTCAAGCGCTACGCCGAAAAGTTCGGTATCGGCCCCGGCTGGACGCTGCTCACCGGCGAACCAGCCGATATCGAACAATTGCGCCGCAGCCTGGGGCTGTACATCGATGGCCTGGAAAACGGCCGTTCCAAGGACCACAACCTGAGCCTGATCATCGGCAACCAGGCCACCGGCCGCTGGATGAAGGCATCGCCCTTCGAAAGCCCGTACATCCTCGCCGACCGCCTGGGCAACAGCCTGCACAACTGGAAACAGGCCAGCGCCATGGCCAACGACTACGCCCAGGCTCCCGAGGTGCGCGCCCCCAGCAGTGGCGAGCAGCTGTTCCGTACCCGCTGCTCGTCCTGCCACACCTTGGGCAACGCCGAGCCAGGGCAGCCTGGCATCGGCCCAGACCTGCTGGGCGTGACCCGCCAACGTGATGCCAACTGGCTGACCCGCTGGCTGAAGGAGCCTGACCAGATGCTGGCCCAGAAAGACCCCCTGGCCATGCTGCTGTACGAACAGTACAACCGCGTGGCCATGCCCAACATGCGCCTGGGCGATGCCGAAGTCAGCGCGCTGATGAGCTACATGGAGGAAGAAACCGCGCGCCTGCAGACGCCTCTGGCCGATAAGGGCAATCCTTAAAGGCAATTAGCCATCAGTCATTAGACTGTCATCTAACTGTCGTATTTTTCGACCATCACCCAGGGTCGGGAACTATCAGCAGTGATTCGCCGTTCGCTTTCATCCGCCAGCCTTCTGCGGCTGCTGATCCTGATGCTCTGTGCAGCCACCCTGGCCTTTCTCTGGGGGCTGCACGTTTCGCAGAAGGCCGCCGCCCGCCAGGACGCGCTGTCAGCCAAGGCCGCCGAGCACCTGAACCTGGCCAGTATCGTCAGCGAAAGCCTGCGCCAGCTGGTGGATCGCGCCCAGGCCGTGGGCCGGGTCACCCAGGACGACATGAAGGTGCTGCGCCAGGGCAGCGCAAGCTTGGCGCGAATGCTTGCCGAAGACCCGGTTTTCAAGCGCATGAGCCTGTACGACCGGCGCGGCCGGCTGTTATCGGCCAGCCATGCCGACGAGGCCGACGAGCTGCCCGAAGACTGGTTGCGCCAGTTGCAGCGGCACGTTGCCCGCTACGGTTTCAAACCGCTCCTGCCCAGCGTGCAGCCCCCAGGCCAACCGGTCACCGAGCCCAACTGGCACCTGCCCTTCCTGCTGCCGCTGACCAACCTGCCCGGCCGCGAGATCGACAGTATCCTGGTGGTGCAGCTGGACATCGGCTACCTCGCCGTGCTGCTGCAGCACATCGACCTGGGCACCAGCGGGCTGGTGCGCCTGTTGCAGGATGACGGCCTGGAGCGGTTGCGCATCGATGGCAGCGGCGTGGTGGTAGCCGATGACGCACTACTGCCAGGGCTGCCGGACAACGGCAGTGAAGCGGGCATGCTGACCCAGTACGCGGCCGGCGCCCCGTACCAGAGCCTGTACCGGCGCCTGCCCGGGCGGGGTTTCAGCGTGGTGGTCAGCCAGCGCCAGGAGGAAATCCTCGCGCCCGCCACGCTGGCCTATTCCCGGCAGTTCTGGCTGAACCTGAGCATGACCCTGATGATCCTCGCCAGCCTGCTGTGGACCTTGCGACTGTTGCGCAAACGCCAGGAGGCCTTCAGCGCGCTGGAACAGGCCCAGCAGGTCAACCAGCAGTTGATCGGCCGCCTCGAGGACGAACACCGGCGCAGCAGCCACGCTGCGGCCACCGACCACCTCAGCGGCCTGCACAACCGCCGCCAGTTCGTCGAGCTGGCCGGCCAGGTGCTCACCCGGCAACGCGGCAAGCGCCGGCTGATGGCGATCCTGTTCATCGACATGGACCGCTTCAAGTCGATCAACGACTCGCTCGGGCACAAGATCGGCGACTTGCTGCTGCAGGCCGTGGCCGGGCGTATCCAGCGCCTGCTGGAGCCCGGCGACGAGGCCTCGCGCTTTGGTGGCGACGAGTTCGTGGTGCTGCTGGCCGGCGAGCGCAGCGAGGAACAGATCAATGCCTGGGTCCGCGTACTGGTGCAGAGGCTGTCGGCCACCTACGCGCTGGACGGCCAGGAGGTCAACACCAGCCCCAGCGTGGGCGTGAGTATCTGCCCGCGCGATGGCCAGGACATCGACAGCCTGATCCGCAGTGCCGATGCCGCGATGTACTCGGCCAAGCAGGCCGGCCGAGCCCAGTACCGCTTCTTCGACCCGTCGCTGAACCTGGCCGACATCCACGCCTTCACCCTCGAACAGGCCTTCGGCAGCGCCCTGGCCGAGCGCCAGTTCGTGCTGCACTACCAGCCACAGATCCGCCTCGACACCCAGCAGGTGCTGGGCTACGAAGCGCTGGTGCGCTGGGACCACCCCGAGTTCGGCCTGCTGTACCCGGACCGGTTCATCGGCCTTGCCGAACGCAGTGGCTTCATTGTCGAGCTGGGCTGGGAGGTGTTGCGCCTGGCCTGCGAGGCGTTGTCGGGTTGGGGGGCTCAGGGCCGGGACACGCGGCTGGCGGTCAATGTCTCCGCCCTGCAATTGCGCCAGCCGGATTTCGCTGCACGGCTATTGAGCAAACTGCAGCAGTACGCCATCGCTCCGCAGCGGCTGGAGCTGGAAATCACCGAAACCACCATCCTAGAGCCCGAAGGCACGGCGGTGGTGCACCTGCACACCCTGCGCAACGCCGGTTTGGGCATCAGCCTGGACGATTTCGGGCGCGGCTACGCCGGCTTCGCCCACCTGCACTCGCTGCCGCTGAGCAAACTGAAGATCGACCGCTCGTTGATTGCGCCGCTGTCCAACAGCCACGACGACAGCCCGATCGTGTCGTCCACCATCATCCTTGCCAAACGTCTGGGCCTGGAGGTGGTGGCCGAGGGCGTGGAAACCCGCGAACAAGTGGTGTGCCTGAAGCTTGCTGGCTGCGATATCGCCCAGGGCTATCACTTCAGCCGGCCGCTGTCGTCGGCGCAGCTGCGCGATCACCCGCTGTTCAACGGTATCGAGGACAAGGCCTGCGTGTAACAGAAGCTCTGGCCGGGAGCAGCGAATGAGTGATGGGTCGTTGGCGCGCCAGCATCACAGCCGGGACAGGCAATTCATTTCGGTTTATCGTGTGCCCATCATCCACTTGCACCTGCACCATGACTGACATCGAGCGCTACGTCCGCGCCGCCACCCGTGACAACACCCGGCGCAGCTACCAGGCCGCCATCGATCATTTCGAAACCCACTGGGGCGGTTTTCTGCCGGCCACGGCCGAGAGCATCGCCCGCTACCTGGCCGACCACGCCGACCAGCATGCCGTGAGCACCCTGCGCCAGCGCCTGGCGGCGCTCAGCCAATGGCACGTCGCCCAAGGTTTCCCCGATCCGACCAAGGCGCCGTTGGTGCGCCAGGTGCTGCGCGGCATCCGCACCTTGCACCCGACGCCGCCCAGGCAGGCCGCGCCGCTGTTGCTGCAACACCTGCAAAGCGCAGTGGAATGTTTTGAAGAAGAAGCCCGCCAGGCCCGGGAGCAGCATGACCTGGCCACCCTGCGCCGGGCGCGTCGCGACGCTGCGCTGCTGTTGCTGGGCTTCTGGCGCGGTTTTCGTGGGGATGAACTGGCACGCCTGCGCGTAGAGCACATCCAGGCCGAGGCCGGTGTCGGCATCACCCTGTTCCTGCCGCGCAGCAAAGGCGACCGCGAAGCCCAGGGCGTGCAACACCGCACCCCGGCCCTCAAGGCGTTGTGCCCGGTCACGGCCTACCTGCAATGGCTGGAAGTCGCCGGCATCGCCCATGGGCCAGTGTTCCGCAAGCTCGACCGCTGGGGCAACCTCGGCGACACCGCGCTCAACAGCAACAGCCTGGTCGGCCTGCTGCGGCGCATGCTGGAACGCGCCGGGGTACCGGCAGCGCTGTATACCGGCCACTCGCTGCGCCGTGGCTTTGCCACCTGGGCCACGGCCAATGGTTGGGAGTTGAAGGCGCTGATGAGCTATGTGGGCTGGAAAGACGCCAAGTCGGCATTGCGCTACATCGACGCGGCGCAGCGCTTTGGCGAACTGGCCGTGCTACCGGCCAGCCAGGCACAAAAGCTCATTCCTTGAAGGTATGGCGGGCTATACCGCCAATTTCGGGGCTGATGGCATACAGGTCGCCCGCATCAGGGTAATGGTGCAGGTCTTCGGCACTCATGCCGAAGCGCGCGGTGCTGATGAACAAGGTATTCATCCCCTCCCCCCCGAAACAGCAACTGGTGGGGCAAGGCACCGGCATCAGCACCTGATCGGTGAGGTGGCCATGGCGGTCATAGCGCAGCAGGCAACTGCCATGGTACTGGCACACCCACAGGCCGCCTTCGCGGTCCAGCGCAAGGCCGTCCGGCCGCCCCAGTTCGGCGGGGGTTTCGGCAAACAGGGTGACCGCGCCAAGCCGGCCTTCGGCCAGGTAACTGGCGCGATAGATCGAGCGCGCCGCCGAATCGACGAAGTACACCGTGTGGCCGTCCTGCGACCAGGCCAGGCCGGTGGGCAACGCCATGTCGTCGTGGATCACCTGATCATTCAAGTTTCCGTCAAAGCGGAACAGCGCCCCGGTGTTGCCGCTCAGGGCATCGTCCATCAGACCGGTCACGAAGCGGCCCTGGGGGTCGCAGGCGCCGTCGTTGAAACGGTAGGTCGACCGTGGGTGAACCGACACCGAATGCCGACGCACCTTGCGCAGCGGCACGTCGAAGATGGCCACGCTGGCATCCTCGGTGAAAATCAGGTTGCCTTGGTTGGTCAACGCCAGCGCGCCGATGCGTGCCGCGGACTCGTACAGGCACTCGGCTTGGCCATCGGGCCTGAGGCGGTTGATGCGCCCGCCAGAGATATCGACGAAGTACAACGCACCGCTGCGTTCATCCCAGACCAGGCTTTCACCCAGGTCGGCGCGGGTGCTGGCGACGTTGACTGGCAGGTAGCTGCATGGCTGGAGGTGGTTACGCAGCTCGCCCGCCTGCGCAAGCGTCAAGGAACAGGCCAGTCCCAGGCCCTGTGCGGCATCGGTGAACACCGCTACGTTGTCGTGGAATGGCTCTGTGACGGGCATTTGCTGGCTACCTTCGATTCTCCTTCCTACGATAACAACAAAAAAATCAATGACCAAGCGCGGGGTGCGCCTGACTGCAGCGGTCAATCAAGTTCGCGTTGCGCGGCGCCACAACCGCCCGATATCACAAGCACGCGCCCGCAACAGTTCAGCGGCATCGGCACATGCCTGCTCCAGGCTCATCGGCCCGCTGGCCAGGGCAAAGGCAGCATCGACACCGTGGGCATACAGCTGTTGGTAGCCTTCACCCAAGGTCCCGGCCAGCACCACCACCGGCACCCCGTGGCGCTTGGCAACCCGGGCCACACCCATCGGTGTCTTGCCGCGCAAGGTCTGGGCGTCAAAGCGCCCTTCGCCGGTCACCACCAGGGCTGCGCCCTGCACCAAGGCATCCAGGCCGGCCAACTCAGCCACCACTTCCACCCCGGGGCGGAATTGCGCGCCCATGAATGCCCGCGCCGCGAACCCCATGCCGCCGGCAGCGCCACAACCAGGGTAGTCCCGTACATCTTCACCCAGCAGCTGCGCACAATGGTCGGCAAAATGACTCAGGGCGTGGTCCAGCGCCTGCACCTGCTGTGGGTTGGCGCCTTTCTGCGGGCCGAAGATCGCCGAGGCACCATTGGCGCCACACAGCGGGTTGTCGACGTCTGCTGCAACTTCGAACTGCACCTCAGCCAGGCGCGGGTCGAGGTCGCTGGCATCGATGCGGGCCAGTTTGGCCAAGGCCAGGCCGCCCTCCTCCAGCACTTGCCCGTCGGCGTCCAGCAGGCGCAGGCCTAGCGCCCGCAACATGCCACTGCCCCCGTCGTTGGTGGCACTGCCGCCGATGGCCAGCACTACCCGTTGCGCGCCGGCGGCCAGGGCGGCGGCAATCAGCTCGCCGGTGCCCCAGGTGCTGCTGCGGCAGGCATCGCGCTGGCCAGGCGGCACCAGCTGCAGGCCACTGGCCTGGGCCATTTCGATAATGGCCGTGCGGCTTTGCGGCAGCCAGCCCCAGCCCGCCTCCACGCTTTGCCCCAAGGGCCCGCGCACGGCCTGACGACGCAGTTCGCCGTGGCTGGCGGCGAGAATCGCATCCATGGTGCCTTCGCCACCGTCAGCCATCGGGCACTCGACCAGCTCGGCCTCGGGCCATGCCTCGCCCAGACCCGCTGCGATGGCGCGGGCGACACCGGCAGCGTCGAGGCTGTCCTTGAACGAGTCGGGGGCAATGACGATCTTCATGGGGGTTCTCCTGTCCTGATGAGCGGCATGCTGACAGGTGGCTGCCAAGGAGGCCTCGGTCAAATGCACAAAACGCCGGGCGGGTTGTTTGGGCAGTTGCCTTTCGCCTGTACTGGCCCTATCGCCGG
>NZ_JBNRIJ010000017.1:30239-35726 GCF_053557675.1 Pseudomonas sp. XP1
TCGGCAGGCAGCAGCTGCAACCCCAGGTACAAGCTAAGCATCCCTTCCATGCGCAGTGGGTCGACCTCGCCCAACTCGGCAATCCGCTCCAGGCGGTAGCGCAAGCTGTTGCGGTGGATGCCCAGGGCATCGGCACAGGCCTGGCTCTGGCCGTCATGGGCACACCAGGCGCGCAGAGTAGTGAGCAACTGTCCGCTACTGTCCTTGCTGCGAATACGCTGCAACGGCTCCAGCAATTCATCCAGCGCATCATCGTTGCGATGCCGCCACAGCAATGCCGGCAACCGGTAGCGCTGCAGGCTGAGCAGGCGCTCGCCGGGCAGTACCTCGCGCCCATAGGCCAACAGGTCGCGCACCCGGCGATAACCCCGGCGCAGTTGCTCCAGGCTTTGCGCGGCACTGCCCAGGGCCAGCCGCTCCACCTCCCAGCCATGACGCTGCAGGCGTTCCAGCAGACGAGGCTCGTCCAGCACCACGCCAGCCGGGCGACACCACAACAACGACTGGCGGGCCGGGCTTACGCACCAACTGTCCGGGTAGCGGCTCATCAACCATGCCGCCAGGGTTTCGGCAGCTGGCCCCGAGGCCAGTTCGAACAGGCACGGTACCCGTGGCAACTGGGGTTTCAAGCCCAGTTGCCGGGCCTCGTCGAGCAACCGCGGAGAATCGCCGCTGCCGCCCAGCAGCAGGGCCAGCAAATCGTCACAGCGCTGCCGTCGCCATTGCTGGTCGGCCTGCAAATGGCGCTGGGCCAGCAGCATTTCGGCGGTCATGCGCACCAGCTCACCATAGGTACGCACTTGCTGCGGGTCACCGGTCAGGCCAAGTACGCCCATCAATCGGCCATCGAGCATCAGCGGCAGGTTCACCCCGGGCTGCACGCCCTTCAGGCATTTGGCCGCGTCGGTATCCAGCTCGACGATACGGCCGTTGGCCAACACCAGTTGCGCGCCCTCGTGGCGGGTGTTGATACGCTCCGGTTCGCCACTGCCGAGGATCAACCCCTGGCTGTCCATGACATTGACGTTGCATGGCAGAATGGCCATCGCCCGGTCAACGATATCCTGTGCCAGGTCATGGTCGAGTTCGAACATTGAGCGGTCCTTTGGAGATCAGGGTTTTGGGCTCGGGCACAGCAGCCCGGTGCAAGTGCTGTGCAAAAGCACAAAGACAGGCACGCCGCAGTCCCCGAGACTCGTCAGGGCGAGCGCCGGAACAGGCGACGCGGCGACAACCATAACAACAGAGAACCCGATCATGGCATACAGCCCCGCCCCTGACCAAGGCACGGACACCCACCGCAACGCGCTGTACCGGCGCATCACCCTGCGGCTGATTCCGTTCATTTTCATCTGCTACCTGTTCAACTACCTGGACCGCGTCAACGTCGGCTTTGCCAAGCTGCAGATGCTCGACGCCCTGAAGTTCAGCGAAACGGTGTACGGCCTTGGCGCCGGCATCTTCTTCATCGGCTATGTGCTCTGCGGCCTGCCGAGCAACCTGGCGCTCAACCGCTTCGGCCCGCGGCGCTGGATCGCGCTGATGATGATCGCCTGGGGCAGCCTCTCCACCTGCCTGCTGTTCGTCACCACACCCACCGAGTTCTACGCCCTGCGCCTGCTGACCGGCGCCGCCGAAGCCGGCTTCTTCCCGGGCGTGGTGCTGTACCTTTCGCGCTGGTTCCCGGCGGCCCGTCGCGGTCGCATCATGGCCCTGTTCATGTCGGCGATCCCGGTTTCGGGCCTGCTCGGCGGGCCGTTCTCCGGCTGGATCCTGCAACACTTCGCCGCTGGCCAGCATGGCCTGGCCGGCTGGCAATGGATGTTCCTGATCCAGGGCCTGCCAACCGTTGCACTGGGTGTACTGGCGGTGTTCCTGCTCAGTGACGGCTACCAGAAAGCCGCTTGGCTGAGCCCGACCGAACGCCAGCTGATCGCCGCCGACCTCGAGGCCGATGCCGCCAGCAAGCCGAGCACTACCGGCGACAGCGTGCTAGCCGTGCTGACCAACCCGCTGATCTGGACCTTCGGCTTTGTCTACTTCTGCATCCAGAGCGGTGTGTACGCGATCAACTTCTGGCTGCCGTCGATCATCAAGAACATGGGCTTCGACAACCCGTTGCTGATCGGCTGGCTCAGCGCCATCCCGTACCTGCTGGCCGGCGTATTCATGATCCTCTGCGGGCGCTCGGCCGACTTGCGCAACGAGCGCCGCTGGCATCTTGTGGTGCCGATGCTGATGGGCGCCATCGGCCTGCTGATCGCGGTGAACTTCGCCGGCAACCCGGCCATCGCCATTCTCGGCCTGTCGATCGCCACCATGGGCGCGCTCACCGGCCTGCCCATGTTCTGGCCGATGCCCACCGCGCTGCTCAGCGCCAGCGCGGCTGTTGCAGGCCTTGCGATCATCAACTCGGTGGGCCAGATGGCCGGTTTCCTCAGCCCGTACCTGGTCGGTTTCATCAAGGACCAGACCGGCTCGACCGATGCCGCACTGTATTCGCTGGCGGCGTTGATCGTGTTCGGTAGCCTGGTGGCCTTGCGGGTTACCCGGTCCGGTGCGCTGAGTACTGCAAGGGCCAGTTGAACCTCTTCGCGGGCTCGCCCGCTCCCACAGGATCACCACAACCTTCAAGGCTGTGGTATCCCTGTGGGAGCGGGCAAGCCCGCGAAGAGGCCAGCCCAGGCCACGTAAAATCCACACCCTCCACCGATCGTCAGCTCAACGCATCCCCTCCCCGACCCAGGCGTCAAATGGTTCCAAAGGCCCCTTTGGAGAACCCCCATGACCCAGCACGCCGTTGCCCGCCTGGCCCAACTCGACGAATACCGCCCCCTGCGCGTCCAGGCCGGCAGCGAGGAAATCATCCTCATCCGCCAGGGCGACCAGGTGCACGCCTACCAGGGCAACTGCCCCCACGAAGGTGCGCCACTCAATGAAGGCGTGGTGTGCGGCGGCCTGCTGGTGTGCCCTTGGCACAAGGCCGCGTTCGCGGTGGACGAGGGCGCGGTCTGCGAGCCGCCGGCCCTGGCCGACCTGCGCCGCTACAAAACCTGGGTCAAGGGCGACGAAGTCTGGGTCGACGACCAGCCCCTGCCCAGAACCGAACCGCCCCGCCACAGTGATGCCCGCTGTTTCGTGGTGGTCGGCGCCGGTGCCGCGGGCAGCGCCGCAGTTTCCACCCTGCTGGCCCATGGCTTTGCCGGCCGCCTGGTCTGGATCGATCAGGAGCACCAACCAGCCTACGATCGTACTTCCCTCAGCAAGTTCGTGATCGCCGGGCAGATGCCGCCCGATGAAGTACCGGCCCTGCTCGAGGCCGATGCCCTGCGCAAGGGCCACCTGGAACGCAAGCATGGCAAGGTGCGCACCCTGAACACCCAGAAACGCCAGGTTACCTTGGCCGACGGCCAGCAGATCGACTATGACGCCTGCCTGCTGGCCACCGGCGGCAAGGCGCTGCGGCCCGATATCCCGGGTGTCGACCTGCCCGGGGTATTTACCCTGCGCTCAAGGGAGGATGCCGCGCACTTGCTGGACGCTGCCGAGCCCGGCCAGCCGGCAGTGATCGTCGGCGACGGTTTCATTGGCCTGGAGGCCGCCTCGGCCTTGCGCAAATATGGCGTGCAGGTGCACCTGGTCACCCGCCATGAGGTCCCCCTGGCCCGGCAGTTGGGCGAGCGCATTGGCCGTAGCATCCGCGAGCTGCACGAACGCAAGGGGGTCACCTTCCATGGCCCCACCGAGGTCGAGCGGATCGAGGGCCAGGGCAAGGTCGAGGCCGTGCTGCTGGCCAACGGTGAACGGCTACAGACGCCATTGGTGCTGCTGGGCACCGGGGTCAGACCGGCGACCGCTTTCATACAAGGGGTGCTGCTGACCGAAGACAAGTCGGTGCAAGTGGACGCTGAAATGCGCGCGGCAGATGGCCTGTGGGCCGCAGGGGATATCGCCACCTTCCCGCTCAGCGGGCGCCCGGTGCGAATCGAACACTGGCGCCTGGCCCAGCAACATGGAGTGATCGCCGCCGCCAACATGCTTGGCGAGCAGCGCCGCTACGCCGACGTACCGTTCTTCTGGACCTACCAGCATGGCCGCACATACGAAGTACTGGGCCACGCGAGGGACTGGAACCGTATCGAGTTCGTCGGCGAGCCGGAAAAAGGCGACTTCATCGCCTTGCAATGCGTGGATGAGCGGGTCGAGGCGGTCATCGCCAAGGGCTATTCCGATGCCATGGCGACGCTGTCGCAACGCCTTAAGCGCCCGCTGAGCTTGCAGGAGGCCTTGGCGCTGATCGGTTGAGGCTGCCTTTCATTGCGCCCCGGTTGTGTGTAAAACGGATAGATCAGCCGACCGCACAAGGACCCAAGCGCATGATCTACCGCCCCCTCGGCCACAGTGGCCTGCAGGTTTCCGCCCTTACCCTGGGCAGCATGATGTTCGGCGAGCAGACCAGCACCGAGGACGCCCTGCGCATCATCGACAAGGCCAGGGACCAGGGCATCAACTTCATCGACACCGCAGACGTGTACAACGCCGGGCGCGCGGAGGAAATCGTCGGCGAAGCGGTGGCCCGCCATCGCCAGGACTGGATCGTGGCCAGCAAGGTTGGCTTTGGCCCGGCCGATGGCCTGCCCAACCGCAGCGGGCTATCGCGCAAACACATCTTCAATGCCCTGGAAGCCACGCTGACGCGCATGGACATGGACTACCTGGACATCTACTACCTGCACCGCGAAGACCACAAAGTGCCGCTGGAAGAGAGCGTGCAGGCCATCGGCGACCTGCTGCGCCAGGGCAAGATCCGCTACTGGGGCGTGTCCAACTTCCGTGGCTGGCGCATCGCCGAGGCATGCCACATTGCCGAGCGGCTGGGCGTGCCCAGGCCGGTGGTGAGCCAGCCGCTGTACAACATCGTCAACCGCCAGGCCGAACCGGAGCAGCTTACTGCTGCGGCAGCCCATGGCCTGGGCGTGGTGCCGTTCAGCCCGCTCGCGCGGGGCGTGCTCAGCGGCAAGTATGCGCCGGGAGCGGTGCCGGATGCCGGTAGCCGTGCCGGGCGCCAGGACAAGCGCATCATGGAGGTGGAATGGCGCCAGGAGTCGCTGGCCATCGCCCGGCAGATCCAGGCCTATGTGGAGGCCAAGGGCGTGGGTATCGTCGAGTTCGCGATTGCCTGGGTGCTGAACAACCGGCTGGTCAGTTCGGCAATTGTCGGGCCGCGGACGGAAGAACAGTGGGATACCTATGGCGGCGCGCTGGCGGTGAAGATTACCGCGGAGGATGAAGCGTTCATTGATTCATTGGTGACGCCGGGGCATGCGTCGACGCCGGGGTTCAACGATGTGGCGCATTATGTAAGTGGGCGGTTGGCCCGCAGCTGATCCTTCTCCTGTTCTGACCTCTTCGCGGGTAAACCCGCTCCCCACAGGATCACCTGTGCCTTCAGGGCCTGTGCAACCCCTGTGGGAGCGGGTTTACCCG
>NZ_JBNRIJ010000017.1:35813-51058 GCF_053557675.1 Pseudomonas sp. XP1
CGAACGCTGCCGCGCCAGCGGGTCGTGGATGCGGCAGTCGATCATCAGTTCATCCGCCCCGGTCTGCTCGATCAGGGTGCGCAACCCTTCCCTTACCCGCTCCGGCCCGCCGGCCACGGTGCAGGCCATCACCTGTTCAAGTACCGCGCGCTCATGGTCCGGCAGGCTTTCGACATACCCCTCCTGCGGTTTGGGCAACAAGCCGAAGCGCCCGACATGCAGGTCCAGCATCCATTTGCGATGGGAGCTGGCCAGGTAATCCGCCTCGGCATCGCTATCGGCGGCGAACAGGTTCATGCCCACCATCACATACGGCTTGGCCAGTTGTGCCGAAGGCTGGAAGTTGGCCCGGTAATGGGCGATGGCCTGCAGCAGGTAGCGCGGGGCAAAGTGTGAGGCAAACGCATAGGGCAGGCCCAGTTTCGCTGCCAGGTCGGCGCCGAACAGGCTGGAGCCGAGGATCCACACCGGGATGTCATGCTTGCCCGGCACGCCGCGTACGCGGCGCTGGCCGTTGTCGGCCAGGTAGTCACGCAGCTCGGCGATGTCCTGACTGAAGTCGCGCTCTGGCGCGGCACCACGCAAGGCACGCACGGTCGGCCCGGAGCTGCCCGGCGCCCGGCCGAGCCCAAGGTCGATGCGGCCAGGGTGCAGGGTGTCGAGCGTGCCGAACTGCTCGGCCACCACCAACGGCGCGTGGTTGGGCAGCATGATGCCACCGGCACCGACGCGAATATGCCGGGTGGCGTTGGCGATTTCGTTGATGACCAGTGATGTTGCGGCCGAGCCGATGCCCGGCATATCGTGGTGTTCGGCGATCCAGTAGCGGCTGTATTGCTGTTGCTCGACATGGCGCGCCAGTTGGCGGGACTCTTCGATCGCGTCGGCGAAGGTCTTGCCTTCACCGATCATGACCAGGTCCAGTACGGACAGTGCAGTCATGGGGTCTCCACAGGGATTATCAGTGACTGCCAGTTTCCTTGCTGCGCCGACAGCGATAAACCCGGTTTCAGGCCCGGCATAAGGGCCTCCCATTCCCCAATCAGTATTCCCAGGGCACGCCCGGTTCCCAGCTGGCTACCAGCAGGTCGATGAAGCCGCGTACCCGTGGCGACAGGTGGCGCTTGCTTGGATAGACGATGCGAATCGGGTCCGCCGGCGGCCGATAGGCTTGCAGCACCTCCACCAAGGTGCCACTGCGCAGGTCGTCGCCAGTGATGTAGGTGGGCAGGTGAATCAGCCCGAAACCCGCAAGGGCGCCATCGAGCATCGCCTCGGAGCTGTCGATGTTCAGCCGCCCGGGGTCTTCGCACAGGTGCAGCCCCGCTTCGGTATGGAAGCGCCACGGCATGGCCTTTTCGCCGGCCAGGAAGGCGATCCTGTCATGGCCGTAGAGGTCGCCGGGCACCTGCGGTACGCCGCGTGCGCCCAGGTATGCGGGCGAGGCGCAGGTGACGAACTGCTGCCAGGCCACCGTGCGCGTCAACAGTTGCGAGTCTTCCTTCGGTGCGCCGATACGCACCGCAACGTCGATACCCTCCTCGACCAGGTCGACGAAACGGTCGGTGAAGCGGATATCCGCGCGCAGTTCGGGCCACTGCTTCAGGTACCGGTCGAGAATCGGCAGCACATGGCGCTGGCCGAACGACAAGGGTGCTGTCAGACGCAGGGTGCCGGTGGGCTTGCCGCGGCGCTGGGCCATGGTGCTTTCCACCTCGTCCAGGTCATCCAGAATCTGCCGCCAGCGCTCGTAGGCCACCAGGCCCTCGTCGGTCAGGCTCAGCTTGCGCGTGGTGCGGTTGAGCAGGCGCACGGCCATGCGTGCCTCCAGGCGAGCGATGCTCTTGCCCACCGCCGAGCGCGTCAGGCCCAAGGTGGCGGCGGCGGCGGTAAAGCTGCCGGCCTTCGCGGCGCTGACGAAGGCGGCGATGTCGCCGAAGCGGTTGGGTTCCATGGGTGGTTCCTGAGTCTGGTGCGGCCGGTTTAGATGGGTATGGATTTGTGAAATGCAACCAGGACTATCGAGGCTGCACGCTCCTGCAAGTGTGGCTGCCAGAGCGATCAAGCGAAGACCTTGATCACCAGTAGATGCACCGGATAGAACAGGTAGCCCCAACGTCCCACTGCAGGCACCCGCCTATCATCATGACGCAGCAGCAGCAATCCGACCGGAATGGCCAAGGCTGCAGCAATCAGCGTCAGCACGGTAATGGGCGCCAACAGATGTTCCCGCAACCAACTGTTGGTCAGGTTCCCCCCCATCGCCAACAGGCAAGGCAACACCCAGGCCGGCCCTCCTTTGCGGCGGGCCATCAACCAGGCGCCCGGCAGCATCACCCCCGGCAGCCCGTACATCAGCTGATCACTGAGCAACCACCCTGCAAGCAGACCGGCAACGCCAAGCACGCGCGCCGACCTCGACGGATGATGCACGCCCCACGCAACCAGCAACCCCAGCACCAGGGTCGGCATCACGCTGAACGTTGGCGAACCACTGTCCAGCCAACGGTAGGCAGGCTCCGACAGCACCGCGAACACCAGCATCAACCCCAGATAGCGCAGGTTGCCGCGGGTGTACAGCGCCCCGCCCCTGGCGCGCCCGACATTCACCGCAATCGCCAGGCAGAACAGCGGAAACGCCAACCGGCCCACTACGAACAGGCCATCGGCACCCGGCCACAGGAAACGCAGGTGGTCGGCGACCATGGTCAGCATCGCCGTCCACTTGACCATGTCCAGCCCGGCTGATCGCATGCCTCAGCGCCCGGGTTCGACTGTGGCGGGCCCCAGGTAGCGATCGGTCCAGGCAGCCAGCGGCAAAGGTGGCTGCTGTTCGACGATCCGTCGCCAGATCAGCACCAGGTCGTCGCCGTTGAATGCCGCCCCTGGCCCGGCACCCTTCCACATCGACGGCACATCGGCAATCCAGTCCCCCTGGCTGTCACGGTGGGCCATTTTGAAGCGGAACGTGTAGTTCCCCGGAATGCCCATGCGCAGGTCGCTGACCACCAGCACATCGCCGACCTGGTCGTAGCGCAGCCAGTCATCGGTGAACCAGCGCAAGCGCTGATGCAACGGGTTCCCGGCCAGCGCTTGCGCGAGTTGCAGATTACGCGGCAAACGCTGCATTTCTGGCGCTTGCTGGTCGAACGTACTGCTGATGCCTTCGTAGTAATCGCCCTCCGGGGTCTTGGCCAGCACCCGCCAGACCAGGCTGTTGAAGGCTATCGGCACGGCACGTACCTGGCTGACGGCGATACCTTGGCGGTCGAGGGCGGCCTGGAAACGCTGCTCGGCCGCCATGCGTCCGGCCAGGCCGAAACCCAGGTAGCAGGCGCTGAATACCAGGGCCAAGGTCAACAGCTGCGTAGCCTTGCTGGTCAGCCCTTTGATGATTGCGTAGATCACTGCGGCCAGCAGCGGCACGGTGTAGACGGGGTCGATGATGAACACCGCTGCCCAGCTTTCCGGGGTAGCCTGCAAGGGCCAGAACAACTGCGTGCCATAGACCGTGAAAGCGTCGAGCAACGGGTGGGTGACCAGCACCAGCCAGAACGCCAGGAACAGCCTGGGCAAGGTATAGCCTTTGCCTGGCCAGCACCTGTTGACCAGCCAGGCCAGCAGCAAGGCCAGCCCGGTGAGCACGAACAGGGAATGAGAAAAGCCGCGGTGGTAAGTCATCTGCGACACCGGGTCGGCGTAGCGGATGATCACGTCCAGGTCGGGAAGCGTGCCCAGCGCCGCGCCATACAGCAGAGAGCGGCGGCCCTGGATGCGGCCGAGTACGGTACCTTGCAGGGCCGCGCCGAGTACGGCTTGGGTGATGGAGTCCAAGGGAGGCATTCCTGAAAAGGAGGTTTCCAGAAGCTACCTTCATCCTGCCCTGATGCGCAATTCCCTTGGTTATGGGCGTTCATTCTGGGAGGTTGCCCAGCCCTTTTGGGCTGCGCTGTCGCGTAGATAACTGAAATTGCAAGCAATCCGCGTACCCCGTGGGAGCGGCTTTAGCCGCGAAGAATCCAACGCGGTGCATAGCACCGGCTGCGCCGGTGTTCGCGGCTAAAGCCGCTCCCACAGAGGTCCCGCAGGCATGCTGTGGATGCGTCAGAACAACTGCCAGGTGTAGACCAGCGTCAAACGGTTCTCGTCGATGTCGCTGCGGTAGTTGGACCGGGCCATTGCATTGCGCACCCTGATCCCCAGCCCCTTCAGCACCCCGCCCTGCACCGCGTAACCGATGTCCAGGTCGCGCTCGCGGTCGCGCCCTTCGTAACCCAGTCCAGTGTCGACATTGTTACCGGTTATGTAGCGTACGGTCGCGGTCAGCCCCGGTACGCCCATGGCCGCGAAGTTGTAGTCGTAGCGCACCTGGTACGAGCGTTCGTCGGTGTAGGCGAACTCATAGGTCGGCACTTCGTTACCCAACGGCGAGATGTTGGCGAACACCCGTGGGAACGGGCTGTCGCCGTAAATGCCCTGGTAGCCGGCATGGAAGCTGTGCCCGCCATGCCGGGCAGTGAACATGGAGAAGAATGCCTGGTTGTCGATGTTGCCGAGCAACGCATCGCCATCCTCGCGCGCAGTGAAATACCCCAGGTTGGCGCTGAGCAGCCAGCTGCCTACGGGCTTGCTGTGCTTGAGGCCGACAAAGCCCTGTTCATAGATGTCCTCCAACTGCCCGTACCACAGGCTGACGCTGCTCTGGTTGGCATTGAACGCATAGTCCCCGCCCAGGTAGTTGAAGGCATCGCTTTCTACCTGGCGCATCGGCACATGGCCGAGCATGGCGTTCATCTTGCCGTCACCGCCTTCATTGCGCAGGTGGGTGCTTTTCAGGTGCCCGGCCTGCACGGTCAGGCCATCGATTTCCGCCGAGTTCAGGCTTGCGCCCTGGTAGGTCGGTGGCAACAGGCGGATGTCGCTGAATGTCAGCACCGGCAGGTTGGGTTGCAGTTCGCCGACGCGCAATTCGGTTTTGGACAACCGTGCCTTGAAGGTGGGCGCCAGGCGGCTGTATTCGTCGGCGGCGCGGCCATCCCCGTGCACCGGCAGCAACCCGGTGTTGGTACGGTCGGGGCTGCTGTCGAGCTTGATACCCAGCAGGCCCAGGGCGTCAATGCCAAAGCCGACCGTACCCGGGGTGTAGCCCGACTTGAAGTCGAGGATGAAGCCCTGGGCCCACTCCTCGGCCTTGGATTGCCGATTGGCCCCGACGATGTCGGAGAAGTCGCGGCTGAAGTAGTAGTTACGGGCACTCAGGGTAGCCTTCGAATCTTCGAAGAAGCCGCCTTCGGCGGCCAGCAACGGTTGGCTGAGCAAAGTCAGGCCCAGGGCGACGCAAGGGGTGTGGTTCATTCCGAAGCTCTCTTGATCTTGTTTTTATGGGTAAAGCGTTGGAAGCACGACGGTTCATGGGGTACGGCGCAGCACCTCCCGGGCTCGTGGCTGGCGCAGCCTGAGCAACCCATGGCTCAGCAGGCCGAACAGCAGGCCCCAGAACGCTGCCGACAGGCCCAGGAAGGCCACCCCCGAAGCGGTGACCAGGAAGGTGAACAACCCGGCATCGCGCTCGGTTGGTTCCGCCAGGCTGCGGGCCAGGGCTTCGCTGATGGCACCATGCAGCGCCAGCCCGGCCAGGGCGGCGATCAGGGCAGCGGGGAATGCTGCGAACAGCGACATCAGCGTGGCCCCGGCGATCCCCAGCAGCAGGTACAGCGCACTGCCAGCCACCGCCGCGACATAGCGCCGCCGTGGGTTTTCATGGGCTTCATGGCCAGTGCACAGGCTGGCGGTGACCGCCGCCAGGTTCAGCCCGTGGCAACCGAACGGCGCCAGCGCGGCACCGGCCAGCGCGCTGGCACTGATGATCGGGCTGGCAGGCGTGGGGTAGCCGGCGTTGCGCAGCACCGCCATGCCCGGCATGAACTGCCCGGTCAGGGCCACCAGCACCATTGGCAGTGCCAGGCTGAATACCGCTTCCAGGCTGAACTGCGGGATGACCCACTGCGGCGACGCCAGCTCCAGCACCAACGCCTCGCTGCGAAACGCCCCGCTGACGACGGTCACCACCGTGCCCACGCACAGCACCGCCGCCACGGCGTAGCGCGGCTGCACCCGGCGCATCAGCACGTAGGTGACGAACATTGCCACGACCAGCAGCGGTTGCACCGGCAAGGCGCGGAACACCTCGATGCCGAAGCTGAACAGGATGCCGGCCTGCATGCCGGCGGCGATGGAGCCCGGCAGGCGCGCGATGATGCGGTCGAAGGCCCCGCTGATGCCTATCAGCAGCAAAACCAGGTTGGCCACCAGGTAGGCGCCAACGGCCTGTTCCAGGCCCAGTTGCGGCAAGGCGGTGACCAGCAGCGCCGAGCCTGGTATCGACCAGGCGATCACCACCGGCACCCGATAGCGCAGGCTGAGCAGCGCGCCAAGCACGGCGCTGCCCATGGACACTGCCCAGACCCAGGAGGACAGTTGCCGATGGGACAGGCCGGCGGCTTCTGCGGCGTGGAAGATGATCACCAGGGGGCCTGCGTAGGAGATCATCGTGGCGATGCAGCCGGCGACGATGGCGGACAGTGAACTGTCCTTGATCAGGGTTTTCATGGCACCTCTCGCATCGGTGATCTATGGCAAGGGCTGTGTGCCCTTGATCGCCGGCGAGCCAGCTCCCACAGGACCCACAGTATTCAGGCCTGTGGTGATCCTGTGGGAGCTGGCTTGCCGGCGATAAGGCTTCAGGCCTCCTGCAAAGCCCGCGGCCGCCCACTGCGCTGCTCATCCGCACCGCCCTGGGCCCGCTGCAACTGGAAGTCGAACTTCAACTCGGCATGCCGCCCCGCCTCGCCCTCGACGAACACCACCTCGCCCACCAGCCCATCGCGCGTGGCATAGGCAAAGTCATCCCACAGGTACTTGTCCCCGGCCAGGTTGATCTGCGTGGTCAGGTGCCGGTGCCCAGGCGCCGAGATGAAGAAGTGCACATGCGCCGGGCGCTGGCCATGGCGGCCCAGCAGGTCCAGGCACTCCTGGGTCGGCCCCTGCGGGTCGCAGCCGTAGCCTGACGGCACGATGGAGCGTGCGCGGTAGCGCCCTTGGGCATCGGTGACGATGCGCCGGCGCAGGTTGTACTCGGACTGGCTCTGGTCGAAGAACGAATAAGTGCCACGGGTATTGGCATGCCACAGGTCGACCGTGGCCCCCGGCAGTGGCCGGCCTTGCGGGTCGAGCACCCGGCCCTCCAGGTACATCAGCGTGGCAACGCCCTCCTCGCTACCGTCGTCCATGCGCACTTCACCTTCGGCGATGGGCGCACCGGCCACGTACAGCGGGCCTTCGATGGTGCGTGGGGTGCCGCCGACCAGGCCTGCCTGCTGGTCTTTGGCATCCTGCAGCAGGTCGAGGAAGTGTTCGATGCCCAACCCCGCCACCAGCAGCCCGGCTTCACCACGGCCGCCCAGGCGGTTGAGGTAGTCGACGGCATGCCAGAACTCGTCCTCGCTGATTTCCAGGTCTTCGATCAGCCGCGCGGTGTCTTGCAGCAGGCGCTGCACAATGCGCTTCAGGCGCGGGCTGCCGGCATCGTTGCCAAAGCCCGCGGCCTCTTCGAAGAACTGCTGTACCTCGGCAGTGTGGGAAATTTTCACGGTCATGGTGGGTTACCTCATGTTGTTGTTCTGGAGTTACGCCTGCGCCGCAATGGCCTGGGCATGCCGACGGCCGCTGGCCAGGTGCACGGCCATGGCCAGCGCGGCAATTGCGCCGGGGATGGCGAAGGCGATGAAGTTGAGTTGCAGGGGCAGGTTGATGCCCATCAGCGCACCACCCAGAAGCGGGCCGACGATGGCGCCGTTGCGGCCGATGCCCGAGGCCCAGCCCAGCCCGGTGGAGCGCACCGATAGCCCGTACAGCTGGGCGGCGCCGGCATACAGCAGGATCTGCGTGCCGATGGTGGTGGCGCCGGCAATGAAGATCAGCAGGTACAGCACCGGCATCGGGCTGTTGACGCCCAGCAGGCTGATCGACAGCGCGGCGGCAATGAAGAACGCCACCTTGACCTTGACCAGGTTGTAGCGGTCGCCCAGCCAGCCGCCGAGGATCGCCCCGGCCATGCCACCGAAGTTCAGCGCCAGCAGGAACGACAGGCTCGAGCCCAGGCTGTAGCCGGCGTTGGCCATCAGCTTCGGCAGCCAGGAACTGAGCGCGTAGACCATCAGCAGGCAGCAGAAGAACGCCAACCACAGCGCAAGGGTGCGAATGGCCAGGCCGTTGCGGAACAGTTCGACTACAGCGGTGAACTTGCCGGCCCTTTCGCGGGACAAGCCCGCTCCCACAGGAGCGACCAGTACATCGTCAGGTTGCACGTCGCAATCCGGGTCCAGCCGCTTGAGCAGCTTGCGGGCCTCGTCTTTACGGCCCTGGCGTACCAGGAAACCGATCGATTCAGGGAGGTAGTACAGGATCACCGGCAACAGCAGCAGTGGCACCGCTGCGGCGAAGAACATCGATTCCCAGCCGAAACGCGGCAGCATGAAGATGCCGACACCCGCCGAGAGCATGCCGCCCAGCGAGTAGCCACTGAACATGATCGCCACCAGCGTGCTGCGCAGGCGCTTGGGCGCGTACTCGTTCATCAGTGCCACGGCGTTGGGCATCAGGCCGCCACAGCCAAGGCCAGCAACGAAACGGTAGATGCCGAACTCGCTCGGGTTGCTGGCAAACCCGTTGAGGATGGTTGCCCCGGAGAACAAGGCGAAACAGATGGCGATACCCTTCTTGCGCCCGATGCGATCGGCCAGGCTGCCGAAGGCCAGGGCGCCGAACATCATGCCGAACAGTGCATAGCTGCCCAATGCACCGGCCTGCAACGGGGTCAGGCCCCACTCTTTCATGATGACCGGCAGTACCACGCCGTAGATGAACAGGTCATAGCCGTCGAAGATCAGCAGCAGGCCGCACCAGGCCATGACCATCCAGTGGAACGGGGTAAAGCGCGCGTTATCGATGATCGGGTGTACGTCAAGGGTTCGCATGGCATCTGTCGCTCTTGTTTTTGTTGTGAAAGAAAGCTCTTTGCCTTGTGGGTGTCGCTCAGCCGAGGTCGCCGCCCCCTACCGGCAAGGTCACGCCGGTGATGTACGAGGCTTCGTCGGAAGCCAGGAACAGGATCGCGCCCACCTGCTCGTCGATGCTGCCGTAGCGGTGCATCAGGCTGCTGTCGAGGGTCTGGTCGACGATCTGCTGGTACCAGTGCCTTTCCTGTTCGGTCTGCTCGGCGGTGTTGCGCGGCACGCGCCGGGGTGGCGCTTCGGTGCCGCCGGGGGCGGTGGCGTTGACCCGGATGCCCCGGCCGGCGGTTTCGAAGGCCAGGCACGCAGTCAGCGCATTGACGCCGCCCTTGGCCGCGCCATAGGGCACTCGGTTGACGCCACGGGTGGCGATGGACGAGACGTTGACGATGGCGCCGCTGCCGCGTTCGAGCATGTACGGCAGAGCGGCATGGCAGCACCACAAGGTGGGGAACAACGAGCGGCGTACTTCGGCTTCGATCTGGTCCACTTCGTAGTGTTCGAAGGGCTTGGCCCAGATGGTGCCGCCGACATTGTTGACCAGGATGTCGAGGCGGCCGAATGCTTCAACCGCGCTGGCCATGACCCGGGTGCAGTCGCCGTGTTGTTCCAGGTCGGCGGTGAGGGTGAGCATGCCCTCGCCGGCCAGTTCGTGAACCAGTTCGGAGCGGTCTACCGCGACCACCTGTGCGCCTTCGGCCTTGAGCCGCCAGCACACGCCACGGCCGATGCCCTGGGCGGCACCGGTGACCATGGCGACCTTGCCTTGGAATCGGTTGTTCATATCCATCTCTCCGGTTCGCCACAGTTCCTGTGGGAGCGGGCATGCCCGCGAATGCGTCCGACCAGACAAAGTTGTTGAACCTGCTGGCCTCTTCGCGGGCACGCCCGCTCCCACAGGGTCGGCGTATTACTTGGAATAAAAGGAATCAGGCCGCCGCCGCGAACTTCTCGTAGTAGAAGTTCGCCGGGGTAATGCCCTGCTCGCGCACGTACTGGCTGACCGCCTCCACCATTGGTGGCGGGCCGCACAGGTACACATCCACATCGCCGTCGTGGAGGTGGCGCGGTTCGATGTGCTGGGTCACGTAGCCCTTGCGCGGGTACTGGCTGTCCGGGTTGGCCACGCAGGCGCTGAAGGTGAAGTTGGGGATGCGCGCCGCCAGCGCCTGCAGGCGGTCGAGCTCGACCAGGTCGAAGTCGTTGGTCACGCCGTAGATCAGGTGCAGCGGGTGCTCGCTGCCCTGCTCGGCGATCTTCTCCAGCATCGCCGTGAACGGCGCCAGGCCGGTGCCACCAGCCAGCAACAGCAGTGGGCGCTGGATCGGCCGCAGGTAGAAACTGCCCAGCGGCCCGGCCAGGGTCATGCTGTCGCCGGCCTTGGCCAGGTTGGTCAGAAAGTTGCTCATCAGCCCGCCCGGCACGTTGCGGATCAGGAAGCTGACCTCGCCGTCCTTCTGCAGCGAACTGAACGAATAGGCGCGGCTCTGCTCGCTGCCCGGCACCTTGAGGTTGACATATTGCCCCGGCAGGAAGGCCAGGCGGCTGAGGGCCTCGCCCTTGATCGACAGGGCAATGGTGCTGGCCGACAGCTGGCGGACATCGCTGATGGCGGCCTTGAAACTGGCCTGCTCGGTCTTGCACAGCTGCGACGAGGCCGGGATGCGGATGACACAGTCGCTTTCGGCGCGCATCTGGCAGGTCAGTACGTAGCCTTCGGCGACTTCGTCTTCGCTCAGGGCATCTTCGATGAAGTTGTCGCCCAGGTCGTAACGCCCGGACTCGGCCTTGCACTTGCAGGTACCGCAGGCGCCATCGCGGCAGTCCAGCGGGATGTTGATGCCCTGACGGTAGGCGGCATCGGCCACGGTTTCATGACCGGTGGCCTCGATGAAGCGGGTCACCCCGTCTTCGAAATTCAGTGCGATCTGGTAGCTCATGTTGCACCTCGCGGGCGAGCCGGGCCATGGCGCGTCGCAGGACGCACCGGGCAGCGCTCGCAAAACCCTGGATCAGATGTGGTAGATGTCGATGACCTGGCGCACGTAGTCGTTCTTCAACACCACTTTCTTGGCCTTGATCAGCGGCTGCTCGCCGCGCAGGTCGAGGGTGTAGAAGCTGGTGCCGAAGTAACTGTCGGTAGTCTTGTAGCGGAAGCTCAGGGTGTGCCAGTTGAAGCGCACCAGGCAGCTGCCCTCGGCCTGCTCGACGATCTCGATGTTGCTGATGTTGTGCGAGGTACGGGTGTCGGGCACGGTCGCACTGGAGCGCTCGGTCTTGATGCGGAACACCCGATCTTCCAGGCCGCCACGGTTGCCGTACCAGATCAGCGAGATTTCGCTTTGTGGGTCTTCGGTAAGGGTGTCGTCATCGTCCCAGCTCGGCATCCAGAAGCTGGCGTCGCTGGCGTACAGCTCCAGCCACTGGTCCCACTGGGCATCGTCCAGGTAGCGCGCTTCGCGGTAGAGGAAGTCGCGCACGGTTTCATACAGGCTCATTGCACGGCCTCCACGGGGATCAGTTGCTGTTCGTCCTTCAGCGCCTGGATCATGGTGTCCTGCCAGTACTTGTGCTGCAGCACGAACAGGCCTTCGTCCTCGGTGCGTACGCCGGACAGCAGCGGCTTGAGCTCGATTTCCCTGGCCGCTTCGTCGGCGCCTTCCACCCAGTGCGCCGCGCCGCGGGACATGTCGTTCCAGCCGGTGCCGCCGCCGTAGCCGGTCTGGCACGAGCGGAACTCTTCCAGGTCGTCCGGGGTGGCCATGCCGCTGACGTTGAAGAAGTCTTCGTACTGGCGAATGCGTTTGGCGCGGGCATCGGCGCTCTCGCCTTTCGGCGCGATGCAGTAGATGGTGATTTCGGTCTTGTTCACCGATATCGGCCGGGCGATGCGGATCTGCGAGCTGAACTGGTCCATCAGGTACACGTTCGGGTACAGGCACAGGTTGCGCGAGTTCTCGATCATCCAGTCGGCACGGGCCTGGCCGAAGTCGGCGGCCAGCTGGTCACGGCGCTCGTAGGCCGGGCGGTCCTCGGGGTTGGCCCAGCGGGTCCACAGCAGCAGGTGGCCGTGGTCGAAGGAGTAGAAGCCACCGCCCTGCTTGGCCCAGGCGCCGGCGCTCATGGTCTTGATCTCTTCACCCGCCTCGCGCTGCTTGCGCTGGTTCTGGGTGGCGGCGTAGTTCCAGTGCACGGAACTGACATGGTAGCCGTCGGCGCCGTTCTCGGCAGTGAGCTTCCAGTTGCCTTCGTAGATGTACGAGCTGGCACCGCGCAGCACTTCCAGGCCTTCCGGCGACTGGTCGACGATCATGTCGATGATCTTGGCCGACTCGCCCAGGTGCTCGACCAGCGGCTTGACGTCGGCATTCAGGCTGCCGAACAGGAAGCCACGGTACGACTCGAAGCGCGCCACCTTGGTCAGGTCGTGGGAGCCGTCGCAGTTGAAGCTGTCGGGGTAGCCGGCGTTGCTGGGGTCTTTGACCTTGAGCAGCTTGCCGCTGTTGTTGAAGGTCCAGCCGTGGAACGGGCAGGTGTAGCTGGAGCGGTTGCCGCGCTTGTGCCGGCAGAGCATGGCGCCGCGGTGGCTGCAGGCGTTGAGGAAGGCATTGAGCTCACCGTCCTTGTTGCGCGCGATGAAGATCGGTTGGCGCCCCATGGTCAGGGTGAGGAAGTCGTTTTTCTCGGGGATCTGGCTTTCATGGGCCAGGTAGATCCAGTTGCCCTCGAAGATGTGTTTCATCTCCAGGTCGAACAGGCGTGGGTCGGTGAACATCTCGCGCTTGCAGCGGTAGATGCCCTTTTCACGGTCGTCCTCGAGCAAGGCATTGAGGTAGTCGAATCCCAGGGACATGGCCAGGGTCTCCCTTGTTATTGTTTAGACCTGGTCAGGTTAGGGATTGGTATTGGGTGGGAATATCCGGTTTGTGCGCGGTGCTATCCGTTTTGTGCAAGTTGGTGTTTCTGCGGGGCCCTGTGGGCGCGGGTTCACCCGCGAAGAGGCCGGTGCGGCTCAGCGCCGATTTCGCAAGGTTTCCGAGGGCAACTCGCCAAACTGCTGCCGATACACCTCGGAAAACCGCCCCAGGTGCATGAAGCCATAATCCATGGCCAGTTCGGTCACGCTGCGTACCGCGCAACTGGCATCAGCCAGGCAGGCGTGTACCTGCTCCAGCTTGCGCTGGCGCACATACTGCTTGGGTGTGGTCTGCAGATGCCGGTCAAACAATGCATACAAGGAGCGCAGGCTCATGCACGCCTGCTCCGCCAGCGCTTCAGCTGTCAGTTCAAGCTTCAGGTTGCGGTCGATGTGGTCGATGATCCGTTCAAGGCTTGCGCCCGGCGAACACAGGCTTTCGCGGCGGATATTGGTGCTCATCAGGGTCAGCAGCTTGCTGGCTACGATCTGGCTGTAATGGCCCTGCACCCTGGGCAGCGAGCCGCTCACCTCTGCCTCCTGGCAGACCATCGCCAGCAGGTTGACGAACCCATCCAGCTCGTCCAGCCGGTAATGGTTGCGCAAGAACCGCACCCCGCCATCGGGGCGGTGCCAGCGTTGTTCGTCGCAGATCGAATCCAGTAGCCGGGTCGGCACCTTGAGGATGAACTTTTCGCAGTCCTCCGAATAAGTCAGGTCAACGGGGTCGTCGGGGTTGATCAGCAACAGCTCGCCCGGCACCAGGTGATGCTCGCGCTTGTGCCCACGCCACAGGCAGTTGCCGTTCAGCAGTACCTGCAGGTGGTAGATGGTTTCCAGTGCCGGCGAGGTAACGCGCACGCTGCCGCCGTAGCTGATGCGGCACAGGTCCAACTCAGCGAACTTGCGGTGGCTGAGGCTGGCTTGCGGATGAGTGGTGCGGGACAAGCCGATGCAATGCTGGCCTACGTGCTGGTTGACATAATCAGACACAGCATAAGGGTCGGCGTGATGAAACACGCTACTGCGCTCGCTCAGCAGGCGGCTTTCCATAGGCAAGGCACTCGGTATCGTTATTGTTCTGGTTGCCGCTCCCTACCGCCCGGTGGGCTGTGGTTGCGGTCGTCACGGTCATTCTATCGAGCCGGTTGCGGTTCACGGGGGCAGGCGACAACCGGTGGATGGGCACACTTAAGCAAAAAGCCGGGGGTTGGGCAATGCGGCCTTGGGAATGGATGGGCGGATAGCGGACAGACGGGACAGGGGCCGCGTTCGTTTATCGAACGGTATTATTCTGCGCCGCGAAGAGGCCGGTACAGGTTACCCAGAATTCCCGAAACCGCTCACGTCACTGTACAGGCAGGAAGTTCATCAGCAGCAAGCTTTGCGCATAATTCAACCCAATACGCCTGTATCGCTCGTCCAGCAATTCCGCCAGCAAGTCCAGCCGTGCCACGATCTTGCCGAACTCCACGGCAAAACTCAGGTTGCTGCCCTCTTCCGATATTTCGTTGGAGAACAACAGCAGCACGCCATTGGCATCCTGCCGCTGGCTCAACATCCAGGTGGCCTTCTCGATATTGCGCGCCGCGTTATTGACGAACAGCGGGTCGATGGTATCGGTCATGTAGAACTCGGTACGGCCGCCGTGCGCGGTGATCAGCATGCTGCCGATGGCGTAGATGAAGGCGCCGACACGGTCACCACGAAATTCGGGGCTCAGGGCGTAGCTCAAGGCTGCCAGGTCGCGACAGTTGCCCAGTTGCGCCAAGGGCTGGCGTTGTTCGATGGCGATACGGATCTGCCGCTCGGCAGTGGCAGCATCCACGTAGCCGGACAGCTTCCACTGGTTGGGGTTGCGCAGGTACAGCTTGTTCATCAACAGGTACAAGCTCTGCAGGTTGTCGCGCATGGACAGCGTGGCCAGGCGATCGACGCTGGTCTGGAACAGTTCGCTGGGCTTGCCGTTGCCAAGCTGGTTGACCATGTCGCGTCCCTGCTGCTGAGTGCAGGCGCACAGGCATGCGAAGGTGCCTGCCAATAGCAGGCGGGGGAAGAATATGGGCTTGCTTGCAACCATCGGCACCGGGTCGATATTCGGCGGCCGCACCGGGGATCAGTGTGGCCTGGCCAAGCATAGAGCCCGGAAATTGGAAAAAGTGCGGTGATTGGGAAGATAGTAAGCCTGTACCGGCCTCTTCGCGGGTAAACCCGCTCCCACAGGATCACCGCAAACCCTGAAAACTGTGCAGTACCTG
>NZ_JBNRIJ010000017.1:51191-55408 GCF_053557675.1 Pseudomonas sp. XP1
GCATGCAGCGCCGGGTCACCACAGGCCACTACACACCCGCCGTTCTGCGCACTGCTGCCATCCCACGCCGTGATCACCCCGCCCGCCCCTTCGATGATCGGCATCAGCGCCTGCACGTCGTAAGGCTGCAGGCTCGCCTCGACGATCACGTCGACAAACCCGCAAGCCAGCATGCAGTAGGCATAGCAGTCGCCACCGTAGCGCATCAGGCGCGCCTTGCCGGCAACGGCCTCGAACGCAGCCTTGCGCGCGGCGGTATCGAACATGTCCGGCGTGGTGCACATCAGCGTGGCCGAGGCCAGGTCGGCACAGGCGCGGGTCTTCAATGGCGTACCGCTACGCCAGGCGCCTTCCGGTGTGCCGACAAAGCGTTCGCCGGTAAACGGCTGGTTCATCACCCCGACCACCGGGCGCGTGCCGTCGTTCAGGGCAATCAGCGTGCCCCACAGCGGCAGGCCGGTGATGAAAGCGCGAGTACCGTCGATCGGGTCGAGCACCCAGGTCAGTGGGCTGCTGCCCACTGCCACGCCGGCCTCTTCACCGAGAATGCCATGGTCGGGGTAGCGTGCCTGGATCAGTTCGCGCATGGCGTCCTCGGCTGCCTTGTCGGCCACGGTCACCGGGTCGTAAAGGCGCCCGCCCTTGTCCTCGACGTCCAGGCTGGCGCGAAAGTATGGCTTGATCGCCACGGCAGCAGCATCGGCCAGTTGCTCGGCAAAGGCGCGGAATTCGCCGATCTGTTCAGCACTCAGGGACATGGGGCGGGCCTCGTGAAAATGATGGGGCCCGCATAATACCCGACACGCCGTGCCGCGCCAGCCTCCATCGGCCGCCCATGCGGCCCCGCGCGGTCTAGACTGAACAAGACCAGATCACCGGGGGGCTGCCACACGTGGAGGTGTGAGATGAGCCAATTCAAGCGTCTGTTCGTCATGCTCGGCCCGCAGATGCGCCACACGCCGGCGCTGCAACGCGCTGCGGCGTTGGCGGAGTCCAGCGGTGCGTTGCTGGATATCAACGTGTTCGTCGACGATGTCGACACCTTCGGTTTGATGAGCGATAGCCGCGAGCGTGAGCGACTGCTCAGCGACAACCGCCAATGGTTGGCGGACGAAGCCGAGCAATTGGCCAACGCCGGCCTGGATGTGTCTACCGAGCTGCTGCTGACCCGCGACCCGCTGGGTAGCGTGCTGGAGCGAGTCGAACGGCTGGGTTGCGACCTGCTGATCAAGGACGTGCAGCACGAACCGGTGCTCAAGCGCCTGCTGGTAACGCCATTGGACTGGCAGTTGCTGAAGGACAGCCCGGTCGCCGTGCACCTGGTCAGTGATATCCGCCTGCCCCTGCCCCGGCAGATTGCCGCTGCGGTGGACCTGAACAGCCACGGTGCCGGCGAGCACCTGGATGAGCAGGTGATCCACTGTGCTCATGCCCTGGCCCTGCAGTGCAATGCCGAACTGCACCTGCTGCATGTGTGCGACGCGGCCAAGACCCACATCGCCGACTTTGGCGCCGGCACTGTGACCATGCCCGGCTTTGATGCCAGCGTGCGGACCGCGCAGCGGGCAGCGTTCAACCGGCTGGGCGACCACCACCAGATCCCGCTGGAACGCAGGCACTTCCTGGAAGGGGCCGCGATCAAGGCGATTGCCCAGTTCGTCGGCCACAGCCGGGCGGATGTGATCGTGATGGGCAGCCACCGGCATGACGCCATGCAGACGTTTCTGGGCGGGACCACGGCGCATGTGCTGGAGCATCCGCTGTGCAATGTGCTGGCGATCAAGGCGGTTCGCTGAGTGCTGCTTCACCTGAACTGGCCTATTCGCGGGCGCGCCCGCTCCCACAGGATCTTCACAAGCTCAGGCTTTGTGCTTGACCTGTGGGAGCGGGCGTGCCCGCGAAGAATCCAGCACAAATTCCACTTGGTATCTGGTACACCAGTGCCACATAAAAAGAATGCATTTGATAATGATTCGTAGTAGTCTCTCGGCGCTTGCCCACCCTGTCCTCAGCGCCCTACTCCAGGATCGTACCGTCGATGCGTCGCACGTTCGTTTCGCTTTGTGTGCTTCATGCTGTCTCCCCGCTGGCCTTTGCCGAGCCTGAACCGCTCGGCGAACCCGCCCAGATCGAACTCCAGGCCCTGAACATCACCAGCAGCGCCGACAGCGAACGTGCCGATGGCCCGGTCGATGGCTACAAGGCTACCCGCTCGGCCAGTGCCACCCGCACCGACACCGCCCTGCACGAAACCCCGCAATCGGTCAGCGTGGTGCCCAAGGATGTACTGGAAGATACCGGCGCCACGCGTCTGCAGGACGGCCTGGACTATGCCGGCGGTGTCGGCCGCGCCAACAACTTCGGCGGCCAGGGCCTGACCACTTTCACCGTACGTGGCTTCACCACCGGCGAGTTCTACCGCAACGGTTTCCCGATCAACCGCGGCTACCCCAACGCACCCGACGCCAACACCGTCGAGCGCCTGGAAGTGATCCGTGGCCCGGCCAGCAGCCTGTATGGCCGTGGCGACCCCGGCGGCACCTTCAACGTGGTCAGCAAGCAGCCGCTGCCGGAATCCAAGGTCACCCTGGGCAGCCAGTTCGATGACCAGGGCATGCACCGTGCGACCCTGGACGCCACGGGGCCGCTGAACCAGGACGGCTCGCTGGCCTACCGCCTGAACCTGCTGGGCGAAGGCGGCGAAAGCTTCCGTGACGACGTGGAAAGCGAGCGCTATGACGTTGCGCCGGTGCTCAGCTGGCAGGTCAACGACAGTACGAAGATCGTCTTCGAGGGCGATTTCATGCGCAACAACCACCCGCTGGACCGTGGCCTGACCCGCTACGCCACCCAGACCGGCAGTGCCTCGCGGGACACCTATATCTGGGAAAAGGGCAGCGACAACCTGCTGCACAATGACAACAACATGGCTCAGGTGCGCTTCGAACACCTGCTCAACGACAACTGGACGCTGGGTGGAGGCTTCCAGTACCTCGATGGCTCACTCAAAGGCAATGCTGTAGAGGCCACCAGTGCCCCCGCAGATGGCCGTACCCTGCAGCGCAACTTCAATTACCGCAAGCTGGAGTGGACCGACCGCGACTGGCAGTTGAACCTCACCGGGCATTTCGATACAGGTGCGTTCAGCCATACCTTGCTGACCGGCGTCGAGTACGAGAACTACCACTACAGTTCGATCATTCGACGTTCCACCGCGCCCTACACAGTCGATATCTACAACCCGGTACTAGGCCAGCCACGGCCGGAGCTGGCAGCGGTACCAACAACCTGGGACAGCGAGAAGCTCGAGACCTGGGCGTATTTCATCCAGGACCAGGTGGCCCTGACGGAGCGCCTGAAGGCACTTGCAGGTGTACGCTTCGAGCGTTTCGAGCATGATTACGACGACAAGCGGCCCGCAAACCGCGACTTCAGCAAAGGCGAAAACGGCGTCACCCCACGCTTCGGCCTGATCTACGACCTGACCGATACGGTTGCGGTCTATGCCAACACCGCGCGCTCATTCAAGCCCAATACAGGCACACCAAGCGGGGGCGGAGGCTTCGACCCGGAAAAAGGCAAATCCTACGAACTGGGTGTGAAATGGGAGGCACTCGACCGCCAGCTGAGTATCGACGCGGCGATCTATCACATTGTCAAGGAGAACGTCCTGGCGCGCGACCCGAACGACCCAACCGGTACCTACAGTATTGCGGCCGGCGAAGTGCGCAGCCGTGGCCTGGACATCAACATCGCCGGCAACCTGACGCCGGAGTGGCGCGTGATCGGTGGTTATGCCTACGTGGACGCCGAAGTGACCCAGGATACGACCCTGCCCAAGGGCACGCGCCTGGCCAACATCCCGCGCAACAGCTTCAGCCTGCTGAACACCTACGAGTTCCAGGATGGCCTGGCCAAGGGGCTGGGGTTGGGGGTTGGGGTGAAGTACGTGGATGATCGGGCCGGCCAGACGGCAGCCACGACCTACACAATGGAGCGCTACAGCGTGGTCGACCTGCTGAGCTTCTACAAGGTCAACGAACACGTGCGGTTGAACCTGGACGTGAAGAACGTGTTCAACAAGGGCTATGACGAGGGCGCGTTCAACAACTACGTCTACCCGGGTGCGCCGCGGACGGTGCAGGCTGGAGTTTCGTATACCTTCTGACCGTTCCTGGGGCTGCTTTGCAGCCCATCGCGACACAAGGCCGCTCCTA
>NZ_JBNRIJ010000017.1:55542-60019 GCF_053557675.1 Pseudomonas sp. XP1
CGATTCGATGCCGTCGTTAGGCTGCTTGAGCCCCGCGTTGGAGTAATGCATGGCGCGGATCCCCACCTTCTGCTCCCCCGGCAGTTTCAGGCCGAAACCGATGCGGTCTTCGAAGTTGACCGACGAGCCCAGGCGCTGGTCGCCCACATCGGTCTTGGAAAACGCCGCCAGGCCAATGCCGGCCTCGATGTACGGGGTATAGGTGAAACCGCTGAACTCGTAGGTGAACACCGGGCTGAACGACAGCGAGTGCGCACCACTGGCCTCACCGCCTTCCCAATAGGTGTAGGCCGCATCCCAGTACCCGGTCAGGTGACCGGTGCTGCTTTCCAGCCATTTCTTGTCCCAGTCGAACGACAGGCCGATACGGTAGGTCATGTCGCCTTGGCCAGTGGCGCCGACGGCGCCGGTCACCTGTGCTGCCTGAGCCAGATTTGTTCCGGCAAAGGCCAGCACTGCAGCAGCCAGCGAAGCTGCTAGACGGGTTTTCATCAATGACTTCTCCTGATGGTCTATACGGCAAGTGGGGGCTTGGGCCCCTCGAGCTTATGCGCTGACCGGATGCATCCAGACCGGTCACACGAAGTAATACTTTTCTGATTATCGACCAGATAAACAGAAAGTTGAAAGTAATTGCCACCATTGGCTAATACCCTGCGCCAGCATCTGCCATGCCGAACAGCAGTGGTCAGTCGTATTCCGCCTCTTCGTGTTCACCCAGCAGGCGCCTTTGCCTGGGTGTGGCCTCCTCCAGCACCTGCGGGTTGAAGCGCCAGTTCAGGTACGGCGAAAACTTCTGCGCGACCATGCGCCGGCCATAGTGCACTTGCAGCATGTCGCGCTCGCGTGACTGGGTGCAGTTGGCCCCGCCGCTGTGCCAGACATCACTGCGAAACACCAGCGCGTCCCCTGCCTTGCACAGCACCGGCTGGGCCTCACGGCCCTGCCAGTGTTGCTCGCCAGCCTGCGGAGGCCGAGCCGCGCGGTGGCTGCCGGGCACAATCCAGGTCGGCCCGATGTGATGGTCGATATCGCTGAGGTACAACTGCGCAGTCAGAATCTGTGGGGGCTGGATGAAGTCGCCGCGCTCGCTCAGCCAGGCGGGCAACTGCATGGGCAGATGGTCCAGGTGCAGGGCCATGCCGGGGTAGCCCGGGTGGCTGCGCCAGGCGGTCTGGCCGATCACGTGGCAGTCGGCGCCCAGTGCCGCTTCGGCCAGGGCAATCAGCGGGGGCAGGTCGAGAAAGGGCAGCCACAAAGGGTTGCGGTTGAAAACGCATTTGTAGTGTTCCAGCAGCCCCTGGTAATCCCAATGGATGGGCTGCAGGTCATCGATAGCGCAGCGCAGCAAGGCGATACGCAAGGGCTCGAGCACATCGGGGAGCAACACATAGCCCCGCTCGTCCAACATCTCCAGCTGAAGATTCAGGCTCATGGGGATGCGCTCCTTTCGGGCAGGAGCACATCCGTACTCCTGCCCGTTTTTCCATCAACGCCAGTTCAGGTTCACGGTCGCGGGGGTCTTGCCATTCACGGTCACCAATTGCTGCACCGTCTCACCCTGGGCGTTGCCCGTCACTTTGTATTTGCCGGGAGGCAACTGCACATACAGCAGCGGCCCGGCATCCGTAACGCTGAGCACGGGCTGGCCCTGTGCATTCTGGATGTCGACGGTGGCACCGCTCTGGAACTTGCCTTCCGGGCCGGTGGAAAGTTCCACGTGCAGGTCGTAGCCCGGGGTCTTGCGCAGGGCGTTGGCTTCATCCTGGCCGATGCCGCCTTGCAGGTAGCGGACGCCGTTCTGCTCCTGCTGTTGCAATTGCACGGCCTGCATGTCGATGGGGGCATTGAGGTCGGCGGCGGCCGCCAAGGTCCATGGCAGTGCCAAGGCGACCAGCAGTGCCGCGCCGAGGGCATAGTGATGGTTACGCATGGTACGACCCTCCTTTCGAGGATGGCTTACCTATTATCTGATCCTTCGGACGTAACGGCGTTCGTGCAGATGCATGGTCGTCTGGATGAAATTCGCGTCATTGGTGTGAATATCGTGCTGCAAAATCAGGTTGCGCGCCCTTCCTCGAGCAATTTCACGAACATGCTCAAACTGCGCGATACCGTGCCCCGGCGCCACACCAGCCAGGTTTTCAGGTAGCGGAAGTCCTCCGACATCGGCCAGGCACTGACGGTACTGCAACCTGGCATGTTGTCGAGCATGCTGCGCGGCATCATGGCCAGGCCGGCACCGGCGCTGACGCAGGCCAGCATCCCGTGGTACGACTCCATTTCGTGGATCTTGCCCGGCACCGCCTGGTCCTGCACGAACCAGTTCTCGAAGTGGTGGCGGTACGAGCAGTTGGCGCGGAAGGCGTAGATGCTTTCGCCGTTGACGTCCTGGGCGCGGGTTACCGGGGCATGGTTGAGTGGCGCGATGACCATCATTTCTTCCTCGAACACTGGCATGCCCTCCAGCGTCGGGTGCAGCACCGGCCCGTCGACGAACGCCGCCACCAGGCGCCCGGACAGCACACCTTCGAGCATGGTCCCGGAGGGCCCGGTGGACAGGTCCAGGTCGACCTTGGGGTAGCGCTGGTTATAGGCCGCCAGCAAGGCCGGGATGCGCACCGCCGCTGTGCTTTCCAGCGACCCCAGTGCGAAGGTGCCCTGCGGGTCTTCACCGGCCACGGTCAACCGCGCCTCGTGCACCAGGTCGAGGATGCGCCGGGTGTACTCGAGGAAGTTCCAGCCCGCGGGGGACAGGCGCAGGCGGCTCTTTTCGCGGATGAACAGCTCCACGCCCAGGTCCTCCTCCAGTTGCTTGATACGCGTGGTCAGGTTCGACGGCACCCGATGGATATGCTGCGCGGCGGCACTGATGCTGCCCTGTTCTGCCACAGCCTTGAAGATCTCCAGTTGCACCAGGTCCACAGCCTTTCTCCAAACGTGAATGTTTCGCTCATTATTATTCAGTTTTCATTAAAGCCATAGCCCACTAGTCTGGCGTCACGGTTCCACAACAACGAGAGTGTCCCGCCATGAGCGCGATCAGCAGCCTGACCCACGCCATCTCCCTCGACCCGTACAGCGGCGAGCAGATCGGCGCCTACCCGTTCGACACCGACGCCGCACTGGAAGCGGCGCTGCAACGCGCCAAGGTTGGCTACCGCCAGTGGCGCCAGGTGTCGCTGGGTCAACGCAGCGAGTACCTGCTTGCCCTGGCCAGCACCCTCGAAACCAAGGCCGAAGCCTTCGCGCAAATGATCAGCCGCGAAATCGGCAAGCCTGTCGCCCAGGCCCGTGGTGAAGTCGGCAAGTGCGTCGGCCTGTGCCGCTGGTACGCCGAACATGGCCCGGCCATGCTCGCCGCCGAGCCGACCCAGGTCGAGAAAGCCCGCATCGAATACCGCCCGCTGGGCCCTATCCTGGCCGTGATGCCGTGGAACTTCCCGGTCTGGCAGGTATTGCGCGGCGCAGTGCCGGCGATCCTGGCCGGCAACACCTATGTACTCAAGCATGCGCCGAACGTGATGGGCAGTGCCTACCTGCTGGGCGAGCTGTTCAAGGATGCCGGCCTGCCGGAAGGCGTGTTCGAAGTGCTGAACGTGACCCCGGACGGCGTCACCCGAGCCATCAACGACCCGCGCATCGCCGCGGTGACCCTGACTGGCAGCGTGCGTGCCGGCATGGCGATTGGTGCGCAAGCCGGCGCGGCGCTGAAGAAGTGCGTGCTGGAGCTGGGCGGTTCCGACCCGTTCATCGTGCTGGCCGACGCCGACCTGGATGCCGCCGTGAAAGCAGCCGTGATCGGCCGATACCAGAACACCGGCCAGGTCTGCGCTGCGGCCAAGCGCCTGATCGTCGAGGAAAGCATCGTTGACGAATTCACCCGCAAGTTCGTCGAGGCCACCCGCGAGCTGAAGGTCGGCAACCCGCTGGAAGAAGATACCTACATCGGCCCGATGGCCCGTTACGACCTGCGCGACGAGCTGGATGGCCAGGTCCAGGCGACCATCGCCGAAGGCGCCACCCTGCTGCTGGGCGGCCACAAGGTCGATGGCGTTGCCAACTTCTACGCGCCGACCGTGTTCGCCAACGTCACCCCGCAGATGACTGCGTTCAAGCAGGAGCTGTTCGGGCCGGTGGCGGCGATCATCAGCGCACGTGATGCGGAGCATGCGGTGGAGCTGGCCAACGACAGCGAGTTCGGCCTGGCCTCGACCATCTACACCGCCGACTACGCGCTGGCCGAGCGCATGACCGCGGCGCTGGATACCGGCGGCGTGTTCATCAACGGCTATTGCGCTTCCGACCCTCGCGTGGCGTTTGGCGGGGTGAAGAAAAGCGGCTTCGGGCGTGAACTGTCGCACTTTGGCGTGCGTGAGTTCACCAATGCCCAGACTGTGTGGCTGGACCGTAACTGATCCGATGCTCAGGGGCCGCATTGCGGCCTTGTGAGAGCGGGTTTACCCGCGAAGCAGGC
>NZ_JBNRIJ010000017.1:60099-64677 GCF_053557675.1 Pseudomonas sp. XP1
GCAAGGGGCCTCAATCGCGAACCTGGTCCTTGACCCAGTCCAGCATCCCACCCGGCACGATCAGTTCATGCCGCGCCCGCGAACAGGCGGTATACAACCCCGCCAGCATCCGCGCCCGCTCATTGCGGTTCCCCGCCACCTGCGGCGCTACCATCAGCTCTGGCGACACCATCACCCGAGCGAACTCCATGTTCTTCACATCCCGCACCCGCCCCAGGAACAGCTTGGGTGCCTTGTCCCAACGGTAACGGCTCTTGGCCCTGGCAAAGTGTTCTGGCGTGTAGCCCTTGCGCAGCATGTTGGCCACGGCGACGAACGCCTTGTCATCACCCTTGTCCTGCTCCAGCGCCTGCCAGCTGGCATAGCGGAACAGCATCGGGTGACGCGGCCGGGTGCCATGGCGGTACAGCTCGATGCAGTCTTCGACGAACAACTCGAAGTCCTTGCGCGCGCTTTTCAGCAGCACGAACTGCACGCCCTGATGGGTCAGACGCTGGAACCAGCCAAACAAGCCCCATTCATCGTCGACGATCAGCGCCGTAGGCTGCTCCGGCACCGTTACCGCATCGAAGAAGCTGACCCGGGTGTAATGCTCGGCACTGCCGCTGAAGGCTGCCTGGATCGCTGCCGGGTGGGCCTGGATCAGCGGGTTGAGCACGTTGTCCATCGCCGGGCCGGCCCGCAGTGAGTGGTCGATGTATCGCTGGCGGATGAAGCCGCCATGATGCGCGCTGAGGCCGTTGAGGTTCTGCAGTTCGTCACCCAGGGCAATGATCGACTGCGGGCTGCGGTCGAGCACGGCAAGCATCGGTGCCGACAGCTCGTGGGCCTCGTCGACGATGACATGGGTGTAGCGGCTGTCGATCACATGACTGGTCAGCGACAGCAGTTTGACCCGGTGGTAGTCGCGCACCGGCAACTGGATTTCTCGTGCCGACGGGCGAATCAGCTCCTGCCAGTACAGCCGTGCCTTTTCCAGCAACACTTCCTGGTCCAGTGGCGTGGTCCCCGGCCCGGCCCAGGGCAGGTGGTGCAACTGCAGCTGGGTGTCGGCACTGTGGCAGAACGTGCGTACCGCACGGATGCACAAGGCAACCACATCGCGCGCGGCGAGCGGGCCGATGTCGGGGATGGCCAGCCAACGTACCACCTGCGCATCCTGCGGGCGCCACGAAAGCTTGGTGCGATACGGGTCGCGCAGGCGCCAGCCATTGTTGGTGAGGTCGCGGTTGAGCAACTCGTCGGCCAACTGGCCAAAGGTCAGCGCGGTGTAGGCAGCGGCGTCCTTGACCCGCGCCTGCAGCGCGCGCAGCTGGCCTTCGGTCAAGGCCAGCAACAGCGTACGCTGCGGCTCGAGCAGCCTGGCGAACTGGTGAATCAGGAAGGTCTTGCCGGTGCCGGCAAAGCCCTGTACCGCCACCGACTCATCGATACCACTGAGGAATTCGCGCAGCAGGCGGTTCTGTTGGTCGCTGAGCATCAGGTCGCTGGCCAGTGACGGCAGGTACACCGGGTGCAGCGGATTTGCCCGCTGGCGGTAGCTGTCGGCGAACTGGAAGTTCCACTGGCCCTCGGCGTCCAGCAGCTCGTCGGCCTGGTACTGCACCTCGGTCGACAGCAGTGCGATACCGTTTTCGCCCAGCATGCCCAGGCCCATGGCGAAGGCTTCGCGATCGAAGTGCTGCGCTACTTGGCCCTGGAAGCGCCCCGGCGCGGCGCCTTCGACCTCGTTGGCAATACGCACCGTTTCGGCAAAGCGACGCTCCTGCGCATCCGCGGAGGCGGTGGCGGACTGGCGCGGCAGGTTCTGCACGAACAGCACTGCGGCGGCGTCGAGGACGCTGGCGGTGGTGAAGAAGTCGGTGATGGGCTCGCTGGCGAGGCGGTCGGCCTGGTCGCTGGGCAAAGGCAGGTAGAACATCGGCACCTCGGGTGGAATCAGGGCGGCACGATAGCAATTTTCGCGGTGGAATGCTGGGCTGTGTATGCCTGGGCCGGCCTCTTCGCGGGTGAACCCGCTCCCACAGGGATCTCACGATGCCTGCATTGGGGCGATCCTGTAGGAGCAGTTACACCATCAAGCTACACCACCAGACTCAGCCCCTGCCCCGCTTCAAGGTCTCACTGGGAAACTCCTTGAACAACTGCCGGTAACTCTCTGAAAACCTTCCCAAATGCCAGAACGACCAACGCATCGCCACCTCGGCCACGGTCACTTCACCGCCGCGCAGCAGATCACGCCGTGCACCGTTCAGCCGGCGCAGGCGCAACCAGTGCGCCGGTGGCATCCCGGTAAACGCCTTGAAGGCTTGTTGCAACTGACGCAGGGAAACCCCGGCAACATCCGCCAGCTCCACCAGGTTAAGCGTCTCCTCCGGGCAGTCGGCCGCCCACTCGCTCACCCGGCGCATGATCGCCCGTTCCTCGTCACGCCGGCCCAACGCCACGCCCTGCAGGCGCTGGCAGGCGTTGTCGAGGATGAACAGGCAGTCCTCCAGCAGCTGCTCCGCCAGGGCCTGCCCCTGCAGCGGGCAATCCGCCTCGCCCAGGCGGGTCAGTGTCGCGCTCAGCCAACTGCCGAACAACGCATTCTGCCCACTGCCCAGCGGCACCATGAACAACCCTTCCAGGCGCTGCGGGTCAAGCCCATGACGGGCCAGGAAAGCCTGGTCGAACACGACCGCCACTTCCTGGTAGTTCTCCGGGGTGATCCAGATGTTGCGGCTCTGCTCGTTCAGCAGATACAGGCTGTTTTCGCTGCGGTCGAAGCAGAACGCCAGCGAACCGCTGGGTGCGCGGAAAAACTGCTCCACCCGGGTGTTCAGCCGCTCCTCGTACACCTCCACCCCGTCAAGCCCCAGGCAACGCAGTTCACCGCTGAAATGCCCAGGCGACATCTGCCGGTACTGCTGCTGCCAGCCAGGGGTGGCACGTACTTGTTCGGTCACGTCGGTGGTGTGGAAAGCCTGGACTTGCAGGGCATTGGCGGTTGTCACGCTCGGTCCTAGTTGCACTCTTTTGGTGCATTCATTGCCGGAGAAAGTGGATAGATCAGCCATGCGGGCTGCGACCAAGATAGTCTCCAGCGCGTCACCTGGGAAGCGGGACGCTTTCGAAACCGTTCACCGGTTTACGCTTGGCACGCTTGCTTCCACACTAAAACCCAACCAAGAGGTCTGTATGAACGCCCCCTTCGATCAGCTGTCCACCTGGCTGAAAGAACACCGGATCACCGAAGTCGAATGCGTGATCAGCGACCTGACCGGTATCGCCCGCGGCAAGATCGCCCCCACCGCCAAGTTTCTCCACGAGCGTGGCATGCGCCTGCCCGAGAGCGTGCTGCTGCAGACAGTCACCGGCGACTATGTCGACGATGACATCTACTACAACCTGCTCGATGCCGCCGACATCGACATGGTCTGCCGCCCAGACCCGAGCGCCGTGTACCAGATCCCGTGGGCGATCGAGCCGACCGCGATCGTTATCCACGACACCTTCGACAAGCAAGGCAACCCCATCGAGCTGTCGCCGCGCAACGTGCTGAAGAAAGTGCTCAAGCTGTATGCCGACAAAGGCTGGCAACCGATCGTGGCACCGGAGATGGAGTTCTACCTGACCCAGCGCTGCGAAGACCCGGACCTGCCACTGCAAGTGCCGCTTGGGCGTTCCGGCCGTGCCGAAAGCGGTCGCCAGTCGTTCTCGATCGATGCCGCCAACGAGTTCGACCCGCTGTTCGAAGACGTCTACGACTGGTGCGAGATCCAGGGCCTGGACCTGGACACGCTGATCCATGAAGACGGCCCGGCGCAGATGGAGATCAACTTCCGTCACGGCGACGCCTTGGACCTGGCCGACCAGATCACCGTGTTCAAGCGCACCATGCGTGAAGCTGCGCTCAAGCACAACGTGGCCGCCACCTTCATGGCCAAACCGATCACCGACGAGCCCGGCAGTGCCATGCACCTGCACCAGAGCGTGGTCGACATCGCCACCGGCAAGCCGATCTTCGCCAATGAAGACGGCAGCATGAGCCAGCTGTTCCTGCACCACATCGGTGGTTTGCAGAAGTACATCCCCAAGCTGCTGCCGATGTTCGCGCCCAACGTCAACTCGTTCCGCCGCTTCCTGCCGGACACCTCGGCACCAGTGAACGTCGAGTGGGGTGAAGAAAACCGCACCGCCGGCCTGCGCGTGCCTACCTCCAGCCCCGAAGCGATGCGCGTGGAAAACCGCCTGCCGGGCGCCGATGCCAACCCGTACCTGGCCATCGCCGCCAGCCTGCTGTGCGGCTACCTGGGCATGGTCGAGCGCATCGAGCCCAGCGCACCGGTGCAGGGCCGCGCCTACGAGCGGCGCAACCTGCGCCTGCCGATCACCATCGAAGACGCCCTGCAGCACATGGAAGACTGCGAGACCGTGCAGCAGTACCTGGGCAAGCAGTTCGTCCAGGGTTACGTGGCGGTCAAGCGCGCCGAGCATGAGAACTACAAGCGCGTTATCAGCTCGTGGGAGCGCGAATTCCTGATGCTGAGCGTGTAATCACCTTCCAGGGCATGCACTGGACCTGTAGGAGCAGCC